>NZ_JSXC01000044.1 GCF_000803215.1 Pectobacterium fontis | reverse complement strand
GTCCATCACCGCCAATGACCACCTGGCCGTTGCGGCGTACGCTTACAATTGTTGTCACGAGTCAGTCCCCGTTTGAAGGAAAAGATCCCCGCATGATTCGGGGCACATTGCTGTTATAGATGGGGGAGGGCGTGGGGTTTTTCAACCCCCGCTGGCAAGAGGAATACAGTTTGATGCGCCCGCGCCCTTGAGACGCTGGATCATGCTATCTGCGGCAGCACGGTTGTTATAAGGCCCCAGCATGATACGGTTCCAGCCACCGTTAGAGGTGATGCGGCTTTCGATACCTGCAAACGCCAACTGCGCTCTGACTGATTCGGCCGGATCCATGGTTTTGAAAGAACCACATTGAATCGCCCAGCGTTGGGTTTTCTCGGCTTTTGGCGCTTCAGGCTGTTTGACTGGCTGCTGCTTCGGCGCTTCCTGTTTTGCTGTTTCTTGTTTTGGTATCTCTTGTCTTGGAACCACAGGCGTCGTTTGCGCGACCACAGGCGCACGCGTTGCGGGCTGTGTCGTCACGACAGGCGGCTGCTGCATAGACTGCGTCGGTGGCTTAATCGTCACCTGGGAGCGCGGAACCTGCGTTTGGTCGTTATACGGCACTTCGGAAAGCTGTGTGGGCTGACGCCGCATATCAGACTGCATCTGCTCCAGCAGTTGGCGCTGTTCGTCCGTCAACTGCACGGGTGACTGAATCTCACCACCTGCGGAAGGTTCCGTTGGCGTGGTGACGCCCAACTGACGATTTTCCAGCTCTTTAATGTAGCGCCAGCGTTCTTCCGGTTTGGGGGGCAGCCCGTTGCCTTTGCCCGCGCTTTGGTGCGGCAGAACGGGTGACTCGTCGGGTTTATTATGGGCGATAAAGTACAGACCGCCCGCGAAGGTGACCAAAACGGCAACGGCCAGTGCGATCATGGTTTTGGACGCGCCCGAAGCCTTGCCTTTTTTTCGGCTATTTGTCGTTTTCCGACGCGTTCCTGATGAACGTCCCCGGCTCACGTAGTCTCTTTGTGCCACTGTTGTTTCGCTGTGAATTGATAAGTAATTAACATATTTAGGGGCTCATGTTACTGAACCCTCAAATATTTGACCAGCACCTGAAGTCTTAAAGCCTGTTACGGGCGTAATTTGGGGCGGCGACGCTGTCGCGGATCACCAGTTCACTGGACAACAAACGGGAACCGCTTTGTACCGTGTTGCCCTGCAACTGCTCTAAGAGTAGCAGCATGGCTTCACGTCCGATCTGATAGCGCGGCTGGGCGACAGACGTCAGCGGTGGCCAGCAGTACTGCGCCTGTTCGATATCGTCAAAACCAATAATGGAAAGATCGCGCGGGATGTCCAGCCCCATCTTTCTGGCCTGCGCCAGTACGCCCAACGCCATGAGGTCGCTATGGCAGAAGATGGCGCTGGGTGGTTGCGGGTGTTGCATCAGCGCAATCAGGCCGTTGATCCCGGTTTCATAGGTGAAATCGCCGCGAAAAATGTACTGGTGATCGATGAGAATCCCGTTGCGGCGCAGCGCCTGAATATAACCTTGCAGACGATATTGGCTCAGATGCATGTGTTCCGGGCCGGCAATACAGGCGATGCGCTGATGACCTGCCTGATACAGATAATGTACGGCTTCAAACGCGGCGGTGAGATTATCGATATGCACGGTCGGCAGCGCCAGATCCGGTGAAAATTCATTTGCCATCACCATCGGTGGAAAATGACGCTGTTCTTCCTGGACTGTGTCAAACGGTAGATGAGAACCGAGTAACACCATGCCGTCGATCTGTTTGGTAACAATCAGATCGACGAAAGTTTTTTCTTTCTGATGCTGGTGAGCGCAATCGCCAATTAATACCAGATAGCCGTGTTCGGCGGCGGTTTCCTCGATCCCGCGGAATATTTCGGAGAAATAGGGATCGCAGATATCCGGTACGATCGTCAGGATCGTGCGCGATTCGTTACGCTTGAGGTTTCTGTTGAGGGCGTGGGGCGAATAACCAACGGCGCTGACGGCCAGCTCGACTTTCCTGCGGGTGCTGGCAGAGACTTTCTCCGGGTTCATTAACGTTCGGGATACCGTTGCGGTGGAAACACCGGCCTCATCCGCCACGTCTTTCATCGTCGCCGTGGTGACGCTTTTCTTCTGCTTCAACGCTTTTCTCCTTGCGTCAGCGCTAAACTGGCGCTGACTGTCATCAGCATACTGCCTGCGCAGACAGTGATAACAGATTGAACGCAGGTTTTGTTGCTTAATTTGCATAAAAAGTGTGATGAATATCGTGTTGTCGATGCCGCTCGCAAAAAGCGCGGCAAGGGGGCTCGATCAGATCATCGGAAATGCTAACCATCCGTGGGGTCAACATCCAGCATCCACTTCACTTTACGAGCTTGTGGCAGTGTCCCGATCAGTGCCAGTGACGTTCTGACCAGTTTCTGTAACAGTGCTCTGGAAGGATGCTGTAGCAAAAGTTGCCAACGGAAGCGCCCAGCGCGTTTGGGCTGTAACGCAGGCACCGGACCCAGCAGCCAGAGTGAATCATCCCGTAGCGGGCTTGCTTCCAGCAAATTACGCAACTGCTGGAGGAATAAAGCAGCCTGCTGATTATCGTGATCGTCAGCGCGAAAGAGGATATGGCTGGTAAACGGCGGCAGAAACACGCTTTTCCGTTCGATCAGTGCCTGACTGGCAAAGGCATCGTAGCCCTGTTGCAGCAGCGTTTGTAAGAGTGGGTGTTCCGGGTGATGCGTTTGCAGCGCGACTTCGCCCGCCTTGCCGGCTCGCCCTGCGCGACCTGCTACCTGCGTATACAACTGTGCAAAACGCTCGGCGGCACGGAAGTCGGCAGAAAACAGCGAACCGTCCACGTCCAGCAAGGCCACCAGCGTCACGTCAGGGAAATGATGGCCTTTCGCCAGCATCTGTGTGCCGATGAGAAGACGTGCACCTCCCTGCCTGACTTGCGAAAGCTGCTGTTCAAGCGCGCCCTTACGGCTGGTGGTATCACGGTCAATACGGGTGATCGGGACATCGGGAAAGATCGGAGCCAGGCTTTGCTCCAACTGCTCGGTACCCAGACCGACCGGCACCATATGCGTGGAACCGCAACCAGGGCACTGTTGTGGCACCGGACGCTGGCTGTCGCAGTGGTGGCAGCGCAACTGCTTCTGATGTTGGTGATAGGTATAGTAGTGATCGCAGCGCTGACATTCGGCGATCCAGCCGCATTCGTGGCACATCACCACAGGGGCAAACCCGCGCCGATTGAGGAACAAAATAACCTGATTATCGTTCGCCAGATGGTGGCGGATGCGGGTAATCAGCGGCTGGGATAACCCGGCCGTCAGCGGTAAGCTTTTCAGATCGATAACGTGCTGCTTGGCTAGTGCGGCATTGCCTGCTCTTTTGGTCAGATTCAAGCGTCGATACTTACCGATCTGGACGTTATACAGTGTCTCCAGCGCGGGTGTCGCGGTTCCCATGACGATCGGAATGTCTTCCTCTCTGGCGCGGAACACCGCCAAATCGCGGGCGTGATAGCGCCAGCCTTCCTGCTGTTTGTAGGAGCTATCGTGCTCTTCATCGATCACAATCAGCCCCAGGCGGGCAAACGGGGTAAATAACGCTGACCGCGTCCCGATGACGATGGCGGCTTCACCACTGCGAGCGCGTAACCAGACAGCGAGGCGTTCACTGTCGTTGAGTGCCGAGTGCAGTACATCCACCGGGGCGTTAAAACGTTCGCGAAAGCGGGCGATGGTTTGTGGTGTCAGACCAATTTCTGGCACTAACACCAGCGCCTGTTTGCCCTGCGCCAACACATTTTCCAGCACGCTGAGATAGACTTCGGTTTTGCCCGACCCGGTGATGCCGGCAAGCAGCCAGGCGGCAAAGTGATTATCTTCGCTGCGAATCGCGCCGACAGCGGTGGCTTGCTCGGTATTCAGACGCAGACGGTCAGTTGTCAGGCTAAAGCTTTGACGCCAGTCGTGAGGTATTTGATCGGCGGCTTTTAACTCGCACAGCCCTTTGCTACGCAGCGCCTGTAACGCCGTTTCCGTCAGCCCGATTTCGCTCACCTGATGACGATAGACTGGCGACTGGAGTAAGGCTGCCAGCGCCTGCTGCTGCTTGGCGGCACGTTTGAGCGCGCTGAGCGGCGTTGCCCGACCTTGTTCGGTGGCAAACCACTGCCAGAGCGGGGCGCGGTGTGCGGGTTTCCCCTGACGCAGTAATATCGGCAGCGCGTGGAATAGCACTTCGCCAATCGGATAGTGATAGTACTCGACCGCCCACAGTAGAATGCGCCACAGGCTGGGGGGAAACAGCGGCTGTTCGTCCAACACATCATGCACGGG
Source organism: Pectobacterium fontis (assembly GCF_000803215.1). Classification (GTDB taxonomy): domain Bacteria; phylum Pseudomonadota; class Gammaproteobacteria; order Enterobacterales; family Enterobacteriaceae; genus Pectobacterium; species Pectobacterium fontis. The sequence continues at coordinate 18,098 of NZ_JSXC01000044.1, read as the reverse complement.
CTTTAATTGTTCAAGCGGAAGTTCGCTGGTATCGCTCAGCGCGGTAATAATGCCGATGGCTTTACGATGACCAAAGGAGACGCTGACGCGTGCGCCGACCTGTGGGGTTATTCCCCCTGCGGGTAGCAGATAATCGAATGTACGTGCCAGCGGCACGGGCAAAGCGACCTGAGCGACAGACATAACCTCTCCGTGATAGTCGATGTGGATTGGCGCGGCTACCCACGACAGAACCGGATGGTTTTTATCATGTGCGGCGCAGGGTGAAAATAACGCAAGGCGCTAGTGTACATGCTGCGAGGGATAATGTGTGGATGCGATTGCATCGGGGTAGCAGATTCTGTATGATCCGCCGCCACTATGCTGTTCGCACAAGTGATGGTTCGTTCGCGAAAATCATTGCGCCGTTCGCATAATGAACTTACTTAACTCAACTTTCGTGTGGTGTCTGGCGGAACAAGGCTGGATAGCGACACGGCCTTAACAGAGGTTTCCCATGAAAAAAGGTATTCACCCGAATTATTCTGCCGTTACTGTAACTTGCTCTTGCGGTAACGTGATCAAAACCCACTCTACCGTGGGCCGTGACCTGAACCTGGACGTTTGTGGCGAATGCCACCCGTTCTACACTGGTAAACAACGTGATGTTGCAACCGGTGGCCGTGTAGACCGCTTCAACAAGCGTTTCTCCGTACCAGGCACCAAAAAATAAGTTTTACTGGTCAATGGGCATCGTCCCTGTTGGCATAGTAACTTTCGACAAAGGCACCGACAGGTGCCTTTGTTGTTTCTGGCGGCTCGGTGCTGTTCATCGGGAAGACGAGATTCGCTCTAATGCGGCCTGTGCGAGAAAGCCTGAGCGGCTTTTAAACTCTGGATTACTCGCCACGCAACGATCGATACGATCAATCAGCGATTTAGGCAGCGTGACGTTAATTTTTTCTGAACCGCCCATTAAACGCGTCACATCGATATCAACGACCGCCCACGTATACCCAGCGTATTCTGCGCTTTTTGCCAATTGGCCTACTGACGACACGGCGGGAATATCCTGACCCATCTCTATCAGCAGTTCGATATGTGCGGTAATCGCCTCTTTAGCATTCGTGATGGCATCGTCTAGCGTATCGCCCGCAGAAAAACAGCCCGGTAGATCTGGCACAGTTACACCGTATGCGTGGGTATCGTCGCCAGATTCAATGGCAATCGGATAAAACATAATTAAGCCTCTTCGAGTCAGCGATGATTATATTCCTGCTTGTTTCCTGATGCTTTTTACCGTGCCTATCGGTAAATCTTTCTTAGGGTGGGGGATGGTGACTAACCCCGGTTTGCTCGGGTGCATAAAATGGTGGTGGCTTCCATTCACTCTTATCAGTTCCCACCCATCGGACTTGATTTCTGCTATTAGCGTCCTGCTATCCATCCCTGCCCCCTGTTGCTCTTTACTACGATAACGATAACCTCAATAACTCCATTCGGCAATATTTTGGAGTTATTGGGGTTATTTTAGGCCTGCATCTTTCATCCCTGCTGACGTTTTATCAGCATCCCCAGAACGAAAACGCCGCCTAACCCTGCCGTAATAATCCCGATGGGCAGTTCCTGTGGTGCCAATAGCTGTCGGCTGAGCCAATCGCCGCCACACAGCAGTATCGCGCCCAGTACGGCGGTCATCGGCAGCAGCCTCTTGTGCAGTACGCCGCTTAACGGGCGAGCCAGATGAGGGATCATCAGGCCGATAAACCCGATCACACCAGTCAGCGCGACCAGCAGTGAGGTAGCAAAAGCGCAGCAGATGAAAATTTCCACCCGCACACGAGACAGGTTAATCCCCATGGAAGCCGCGGTTTGCCCGCCCGCCAGCAGAGCATCGAGCGCGCGCCAGCGCAGCGCGTTGAGGCTAAATAGCAGTACAACGCTGAATATGGCAAAAGGTAGCGTGTCCCAACGGGCAAGACCTAACCCGCCCAGCGACCAGAAAAGAACCGAGCTGGCAGCGCGCTGATCGCCGGAAAATACCAGATAGTTCGTCAGCGCGCCGAACAGAAACGAGATCGCCAACCCGCAAATGATCAGGCGTTCTGCGCCCCGCGCCTGCTGTAACAGGAACAATACCGTCACGGCGATGGCCGATAAGATGCCGCCACAGAAGGCGGCCATCGGCAGCGCCCAGTCACCGAGTTGTTCACCAAAGCGGGTGATGACGGCGACCGCCCCCGCCGACGCGCCCGCAGACAGTCCGAACAGAAAGGGGTCGGCCAGATCGTTGCGGGTTGCTGTTTGCAAAAAGGCACCGACCATCGCTAAACCTGCACCGCATAGCGCCGCCAGCAGGCTACGGGGAATGCGTAGCTCCAGAATGATGCGTGAGGCCATTGGCGAGACATCCGTTGACGATAAACCTAATACGCTGGCGACCTGCGTAAGGGGAATCGTCGTGCTGCCTGTGGCAATATTTAACAGCATCAGCCCAACCAATATCAGTAACGCGATAACGAAGGTCGCGATATAACGTGAAGACGTTGGGTTCACTGAAAGGCGTCCGGGTAGAGCGCGTGTGCCAGTTTATCGACAGCCGCAATATTCGCTGGCCCCGGCGTGAGTTCTGCATATTGCAGCTTCAGATAGCGATGCTGTTGTACGGCCGGAGTGAATTTCATTAATGGGTGCGATTCCAGAAAGCGCCTTAATGCATCTGCGCCGTTGCTCGTCTGGTAATCCAGTAAAATAATAAAATCAGGTTCGCGTGCCGCTACGCTTTCCCATGAGGTGGAAGCCCAGCTCGTTGCCATATCATCCATCACGTTTTGGCCGCCCGCTGCCTCAATAATGGCCGTTGGCATGGCGAATTTCCCGCTGGTAAAGGGTTTATCCTCGCCAGAATCGTAGAGGAAAATCTTTTGCTTTGACCGATTGCCAATACGGGTTTGCAGGGCGTTAATGTGCTGTTTCCAGCCGTCGATCTGCGCCTGAGCCTGTTCCTGCTTACCGAAAATTTTCCCCAGTTTCAGCATATCGCCGTAGAGCAACTCCATGCTGGCGCGTGGACGCTGCCGCTGATGTTCGGTGAACACGCAGCTTTCACTGAGTACCAGCGTCTGAATACCGTATTTTTTCAGCGATTGCGGGGTGACGTCGCCCCCCACTTTCATGCCGTAGTTCCATCCGGCAAAGAAGAAATCAGGGTGTACGGCCAGCAGGTTTTCCAGCGTGGGGTATTTTGCTGCCAGTTCAGGGATCGTGCCTTGTTGCTTGATAAAATCGGGTGGAGCCTTATACCAGCCGGTGATGCCAGTTACTCCGACGATAGTGTTTTGTAGCCCCAGTGCAAACGCCATTTCTGTCATATTCAGGTCATGGATAACGGCGCGCTGCGGCGGCTGGGTGAAGGTCAGCGCTTGTCCACAGCTATCGACCGTGACCGGAAAACCAGAGGCGTATACCCCGCAGGACATCACGGCCAGCAGCCCGGAAAGCAGTGTTGTTTTCATCATGATTCCTTAGTGCAATTCAGGGGCTTCAAAGATGCGAATGGGTGAGCCGTTGATTGGATGTGGCACCGTAAAGCTCTCCATTCCAAATACCGCTTTCACACAGTCGGCGCTCAGCGCATGCGCAGGCGTTCCCCAGCGCAGTAGCGTGCCCTGCTGCAAGACAGCGACGCGGTCGGCAAAGGGGGTAATGAGAGGGAGATCGTGCAGCACCGCGAGCGTTGAGATGCCGCGTTTTCGCACCAGAGACAGCAGTTGCGCACGAGCCAGCGGATCGAGATGGTTGGTCGGTTCATCCAGCAGCAGGAGTTGCGGCGTTTGTGCGAAGGCCCGCGCCAGTGCGGCGCGCTGACGTTCCCCGCCGGAGAGCGTACCCAGCAGGCGATGGCGTAACGGTAATAAGCCGGTATCGTCCAGCGCTTCTTCAACGATCTGGCGGTTATCGGCTGGCGTGCTGAATCCATGGTGCGGAATCCGCCCTAAGGCGACGTATTCCGCGACTCGCAGACGCAGATCCGGGGTATCGTTCTGCGCCAGAATTGCGATGCGTTTTGCCCGCTCATGACGGCTCAGCGCGTTCAGCGGCTGCCCGTTCAGATGGATACGCCCCGTTGTCGTGCCGAGTTCGCTGATTAATACGCGTAACAGCGTGGATTTACCGCTGCCGTTAGGGCCAATCAGTGCCAGACGTTCACCCGCCCGCATGGATAGCGAAATATCACTGAGCCTCGGCGCCCGATTCACATCGGCAACGGAAACGTGGTGAAGCTGTAGCAGTATGGGTCTGGTGGAAAGCGGCATTGTCATCATGCAGAAATATCAGCGCGAGTGATTAAAATGATATGTTATAACATAACAAATGAAATGCAATCCTAATTCACTATGGACGAAAGGAAAAATGCGTGCGGGAAGAGAGGAAGGTTAGTCAAAAGTGATAAGCGTTGAGCGGGACTCAGGTATAGCGATCCCCGCCGGAAAAGGCGGGGTTTAGTAGAAAACTGGCAATCAGTATTCCCACGTATCGGGGTCGATACCCATTTCACGCATGATGATTTTCGCGGCTTCTGGAATTTCATCGCTGCGTTCTTTACGCAGGTCTTCGTCATTCGGTAACGGTTGACCCGTGAACGCGTGCAGAAACGCCTCACACAGCAGTTCGCTGTTGGTGGCATGGCGCAGGTTGTTCACCTGACGACGTGTACGCTCATCGGTCAATATCTTCAATACTTTTAATGGGATAGATACTGTTATCTTCTTGACTTGTTCGCTTTTTTTACCGTGTTCAGCGTAAGGGCTGACATACTCGCCGTTCCACTCAGCCATGGGATACCTTAAAAATTAATCTAATGAAGACAGCATCTGTCATGAAATGCCACAATTCTAGCGGTTATTATGCTTATGCTCAATCTATACGCAAAGAAGTTTAGATGTCTAGATGTGTTGACGTCTATTAAAACAGCGTTTACTCTTGAGTTCCTATCTTTTCAGCCTCCAGCCAGGAAATGAGCCGATGACGCGTAAACAGGCAACGATCGCAGTTCGCAGCGGGTTAAATGATGATGAACAGTATGGCTGCGTCGTCCCTCCTATTCACCTTTCCAGCACGTATAATTTTACCGGGTTCAACCAGCCACGCGCCCATGACTATTCGCGTCGTGGTAATCCCACACGCGATGTGGTGCAGCGTGCGCTTGCCGAACTGGAAGGCGGTGTCGGGGCGGTAATGACGAGCAGCGGGATGTCGGCGATTATGCTGGTTTGTACGGTGTTCCTGCGTCCCGGCGATCTGCTGGTGGCACCGCATGACTGCTACGGCGGCAGCTATCGTCTGTTTGATAGCCTGAGCAAGCGCGGCGCGTTTCGCGTCAAATTTGTCGATCAAGGTGATGCCGCAGCGCTCCACGCCGCACTGGCAGAAAAACCGAAGCTGGTGCTGGTGGAAAGTCCTAGCAATCCGCTGCTGCGCGTCGTCGATATTGCCGCGATTTGTCAGGCAGCGCGGGAAGCGGGCGCGGTCAGCGTGGTGGATAACACCTTCCTCAGCCCGGCGTTGCAGAAGCCGCTGGCGCTGGGTGCCGATCTGGTGGTGCATTCTTGTACCAAGTACCTGAATGGCCACTCTGATGTGGTCGCGGGAGCGGTGATCGCCAACGACGCCGATACCGTTACGGAACTGGCCTGGTGGGCAAACAATATTGGGGTAACGGGGGCGGCGTTTGACAGCTATCTGCTGCTACGTGGCCTGCGTACTTTATCGCCGCGTATGGCGGCTGCGCAGCGTAATGCGCAACAAATCGTTGAATTCTTACAGACACAGCCGTTGGTGAAAGCGCTGTATCATCCTTCGCTGCCGAACAATCCCGGCCATGATATTGCCCGCCGTCAACAATCTGGCTTTGGCGCTATGCTAAGTTTTGAGCTGGATGGGGATGAAGACACCCTGCGGCGTTTCCTGTCGTCGCTGGAGCTGTTTACGCTGGCGGAGTCGTTGGGTGGGGTCGAAAGCCTTATCTCTCATGCGGCAACAATGACGCATGCCGGTATGGCGCCAGAAGCGCGCGCCGCAGCGGGTATCTCTGAAACATTACTGCGTATTTCCACCGGTATTGAAGACGGCGATGATCTGGTTGCCGATCTGGATCGTGCGTTTCAAGCCGCAGCCAAGAGGTAAGAATGAGTGCATTAGGAGTAGCGCCATCGGTAACGGGCCGACAACTGCATAAGTTTGGCGGTAGCAGTCTGGCCGATGTGAAATGTTACCAGCGCGTAGCCGGTATTATGGCGGAGTATAGCCACCCCGGTGATTTGATGGTGGTTTCTGCCGCAGGCAGTACCACCAACCAGTTGATTAGTTGGTTGAAACTGAGCCAGAGCGATCGCCTGTCGGCGCATCAGGTTCAACAGGCATTACGTCGCTATCAAAGTGAGCTGATCGCCGGGCTGCTGCCTGCGCAGGCAGCAGAGGCGCTGACAGCCCAGTTTATTCGCGATCTGGAGCGTTTGGCTGCGCTGCTGGATGGCAAAATTACGGAGGCTGTTTACGCCGAAGTGGTTGGGCACGGTGAAATCTGGTCGGCTCGTCTGATGTCTGCCGTGCTGAATCATCGGGATATGAATGCGGCCTGGCTGGACGCACGCGATTTTCTCTGTGCGGAACGTGCCGCACAGCCGCAGGTTGACGAAGGCCGCTCCTGGCCGCTGTTGCAACAATATCTGACGCAACATGCGGGGCAGCGCTTAGTGGTAACGGGGTTTATCTGCCGTAATGACGCGGGAGAAACGGTGCTGCTGGGGCGTAATGGAAGCGACTACTCTGCGACGCAAATCGGTGCGCTAGCCGGGGTTGAACGTGTAACCATCTGGAGCGACGTTGCCGGGGTGTATAGTGCCGATCCGCGCAAAGTGAAAGATGCCTGTCTGCTACCGCTGCTGCGTCTGGATGAAGCCAGTGAACTGGCACGTCTGGCCGCGCCGGTGCTGCATACTCGTACGTTGCAGCCTGTTTCCGGCAGCGATATCGACCTGCAACTGCGTTGTAGCTATCAGCCTGAACAGGGATCGACGCGCATTGAACGTGTGTTGGCCTCGGGCACCGGTGCCAAAATTGTCACCAGCCATGATGATGTGTGCCTGATTGAAGTTCAGGTTCCCGCAGAACATGATTTCGTGCTGCTGCAAAAAGAAGTCGAACAACTTCTCAACCGCGCACAGTTGAAACCGCTGGCGATCGGCGTCCATCAGGATCGTAACCTACTGCAACTGTGCTATACCTCGGAAGTGGTCGATAGCGCGTTGCAATTGCTGTCGCAGGCCGGATTGCCCGTTGAGCTAAACCAGCGCGATGGATTGGCGATGGTGGCGATGGTGGGCGCGGGCGTGGGTAAAAACCCGCTGCACAGCCACCGTTTCTATCAGCAGTTGAAAGATCAACCGATTGAATTTGTCCGTCAGGCTGATGATGGCATCAGCCTGGTCGCTGTTCTGCGCGTCGGGCCGACGGAACATTTGATTCGTGGGCTACACCATTCACTGTTCCGTGCAGAAAAACGTATCGGTCTGGTGCTGTTTGGTAAAGGCAATATTGGTTCACGCTGGCTGGAGCTGTTTGCGCGTGAGCAGAGTAACCTGTCTGCACGTACCGGCTTCGAGTTTGTCCTGGCTGGTGTGGTAGACAGTACGCGCAGCCTGTTGAACTACGAGGGGCTGGATGCCAGCCGTGCGTTGGCGTTCTTTGAAAGTGAAGCGCAGGAGCGGGATGGCGAAGATCTGTTCCTGTGGATGCGTGCGCACCCCTTTGATGATTTAGTGGTGCTGGATGTCACCGCCAGTGAGTCGGTCGCCGATCTGTATCTGGATTTCGCCAGCTATGGTTTCCACGTTATCAGCGCTAACAAACTGGCGGGTGCGTCCGGCGGCAATAACTATCGCCAGATCCGCGACGCGTTTGCGAAAACGGATCGCCACTGGCTGTATAACGCGACCGTCGGCGCAGGGTTGCCAGTCAACTTTGCGGTACGCGATTTGCGGGAAAGCGGCGACAGTATTCTGGCGATCAGCGGGATTTTCTCCGGTACGCTCTCCTGGCTGTTCTTGCAGTTCGACGGCACCGTGCCGTTCACCGAACTGGTCGATCAGGCGTGCCAGCAGGGGCTGACCGAACCCGATCCGCGTGTTGACCTTTCTGGTCAGGACGTTATGCGCAAGCTGGTGATTCTGGCGCGTGAAGCGGGCTATGACATCGAACCCAGTCAGGTTCGGGTTGAGTCGCTGGTGCCGGCGGGGTGTGAACAGGGATCTGTCGATTACTTCTTCGAGAACGGCGACTCGCTGAACGAACAGATGCTGCGGCGTCTGGAAGCGGCACAGGAGATGGGCTTGGTACTGCGTCACGTTGCACGCTTTGACAGCAATGGGAAAGCGCGCGTAGGTGTTGAAGCGGTGCGCCCGGATCATCCTCTGGCTTCGCTGCTGCCGGGCGACAACGTGTTTGCGATTGAAAGCCGCTGGTATCGGGATAACCCGCTGGTTATTCGTGGGCCAGGGGCTGGACGCGACGTCACGGCGGGCGCAATCCAGTCTGACTTAAACCGTCTGGCGCAACTGCTGTAGAATTTGGCGTAATCCTACCTCTCTGTTGGCCACCTTCGTCCATAGTAATGGTGGCCAATACGCAAGCGGCATAATCTTCCCCCGTGTTTTCATGCCCCTCTCATCATGAAATTTTTTCATTCGCTGTGAGTAATCATCACCTGCCTGCGGGCTGAAAATCGTTGACTCTTTGAGCAGATTACGTCATTTTCTATATAGACGTCTAAACGTATAGACGTGTGGCGAATGATAATAACAATCACGGTCAACGGGGTAGCAGGTATGAGCTTTTTTCACGCAAACCAGCGGGAAGCGCTGAATCAAAGTCTGGCGGAATTACAGGGACGGATTAATGTATCCTTTGAATTTTTCCCGCCGCGTACCAGTGATATGGAAGAAACCCTGTGGAGCTCGATTGATCGACTGAGCAGCCTGAAGCCCAAATTTGTTTCCGTGACTTATGGGGCAAATTCCGGCGAGCGTGACCGTACTCACAGCATTATCAAAACGATTAAAGAGCGTACCGGTCTGGAAGCGGCACCCCACCTGACCTGTATCGACGCCTCTCGTGAACAACTGCGTGACATTGCGCGGGACTACTGGCAGAGCGGTATCCGCCATATTGTCGCGCTGCGCGGCGATTTACCGCCCGAAGGTGGCAAGCCGGACATGTATGCGGCGGATCTGGTTGCTCTACTGAAAGACGTGGGTGATTTCGATATTTCCGTTGCCGCTTACCCAGAGGTACACCCTGAAGCGAAGAGCGCGCAGGCTGACCTGATCAACCTGAAGCACAAAATTGATGCCGGCGCGAACCGTGCAATCACCCAGTTCTTTTTCGATGTCGAAAGCTATTTGCGTTTCCGCGACCGCTGCGTAGCGACGGGCATTGATGTCGAAATTGTACCGGGTATTCTGCCCGTATCGAACTTCAAGCAGTTGCAAAAGTTTTCCACGATGACGAACGTCCGTGTGCCGAACTGGATGACGGCCATGTTTGACGGCCTGGATAACGATCCAGAAACCCGCAAAATGGTGGGGGCGTCTATCGCGATGGACATGGTGAAGATTCTCAGCCGCGAAGGGGTAAAAGATTTCCACTTCTATACGCTGAATCGCGCCGAGCTGAGCTACGCGATTTGCCATACGCTGGGGGTTCGCCCCGACGTGACTCGCTAAGGCGACACGCAAGATTTCAGGAAGAAAGAAGCCGCAATGTAGTGACCAAGAGTAAGGGCATTGGAATGCCTGTCAACGTCAATTACGGCGGCGCTGAAAGGGGGAGTCTCAGGGATGAGATTCCTCTTCGCGCCTTTTGGCTTACCGTAGGGGACTGAATAGCCTTACTACCACCTCGTTGACTGACATTTTACCCACCTTGCCGCTCCCATCCACACGCCTATTCACGCGGTGAATTATCGATCGGTGTCCCGAATCTCCTCGTATCCCTCCGGCTTGTCTACCAGCACAAGAGACACAAAATGCTGTCATCGTCAAATCACTTGAATATATTAGCCTGCTCGGTATAGCGTGACAGGATACGCACACACACTTCAGTGGGATATATTATTCATTTTGGGTATTGATAGGTGATATTGTATCTTTGATGTCATATCTATCGTTGTTAGCTATCATGATAAGGAGAATAATAATGAATATTCGGGACTTAGAGTATCTTGTCGCGCTGGCTGAACATCGTCACTTTCGGCGCGCGGCAGATTCCTGCCATGTCAGTCAGCCAACACTCAGTGGACAGATTCGCAAACTGGAAGATGAATTGGGTGTGATGCTGCTTGAGCGCACCAGTCGCAAGGTGCTCTTTACGCAAGCCGGACTGCTGCTGGTCGAGCAGGCACGCACGGTATTACGCGAGGTGAAGGTACTAAAAGAGATGGCGAGTCAGCAGGGCGAAACCATGTCCGGGCCGCTACACATTGGCCTGATCCCGACGGTGGGGCCTTATCTGCTACCGCAAATTATTCCGATGCTGCATCGCACGTTTCCCAAGCTCGAAATGTATCTGCACGAAGCGCAAACTCACCAATTGCTGGCTCAACTGGACAGCGGCAAACTGGACTGCGCCATTCTGGCGATGGTGAAAGAGTCTGAAGCCTTTATCGAGGTTCCACTCTTTGACGAACCCATGAAACTGGCGATTTATCAGGATCACCCGTGGGCGAACCGTGAGCGTGTGGCGATGTCCGATCTGGCGGGTGAAAAACTGCTGATGCTGGAAGACGGCCACTGCTTACGCGATCAGGCGATGGGCTTCTGTTTTCAGGCCGGGGCGGATGAAGATACGCACTTCCGGGCGACGAGTCTGGAGACACTGCGTAACATGGTCGCCGCCGGAAGCGGTATCACACTGCTGCCATCGCTGGCAGTACCGCATGAGCGCGAGCGTGACGGCGTGTGCTATTTACCGTGCTATAAACCAGAGCCTAAGCGTACCATCGCGCTGGTGTATCGCCCAGGCTCACCGCTGCGTGGACGCTATGAGCAGCTTGCTGATAGCATCCGCGAGCACATGCAGGGCTATATGGAAAACCTGTCAAAATAAGCGGTTAAGCCCGTTTAGCGCCGCCACGCGGTACGCTTCTGCCATGGTTGGATAGTTGAAGGTGGTATTAACGAAATATTCGATAGTATTACCTTCACCTTTCTGTTCCATGATGGCTTGCCCGATGTGGATAATCTCCGCCGCGCGCTCACCAAAGCAGTGAATACCCAGAATCTGTTTGGTTTCGCGGTGAAACAGAATCTTCAAACTCCCTACATTCATCCCGACAATCTGCGCCCGCGCCAAGTGTTTGAACTGTGCGCGCCCGACCTCGTAAGGCACTTTCATCGCGGTAAGCTCTTGCTCAGTTTTCCCCACGGAGCTGATCTCTGGGATGGTATAAATACCGGTAGGGATATCTTCGATCAGATGCGCGCTGGCATCGCCTTTGATGATCGCCTGCGCGGCGAGCCGACCTTGATCGTACGCTGCCGATGCCAGGCTGGGATAACCGATCACATCGCCAATGGCATAAATATGCGCCTGCGCCGTCTGGTACATGCTGTTGACCTTGAGCAGCCCGCGGCTATCGGTGTTCAGGCCGATATTCTCCAGCCCCAGCGTTTCTGTATTTCCCGTGCGCCCGTTGGCATAGAGTAGGCAGTCGGCCTTCATCTTTTTGCCTGATTTCAGGTTGACGATCACGCCGTCAGGCAGTCCTTCGATACTTTCAAATTCTTCGTTATGGCGAATAACGACGCCGTTATTCCAGAAGTGGTAGGACAACGCATCCGACATTTCCTGATCGAGAAAGGCCAGCAGCCTGTCACGGGTGTTAACTAAATCGACTTTAACGCTCAGGCCACGAAAGATAGAAGCATATTCACAGCCGATAACGCCCGCGCCATAGATGATGACGTGCTGGGGTTCGTGGTCGAGTTGCAGAATCGAGTCGCTATCGTAAATACGCGGGTGGTCGAAATCGACGTCTGCCGGATGATACGGGCGTGAACCGGTCGCAATAATAATATTCGCGGCGGTCAGCGTCTCATGAGTGTTGTCTGGGTAATGAACGGCAATCGTATGGGCATCAATGAAGCTGGCCTCACCGGAGAACAATTCGCACTGATTTCGCTCATAAAACCCTTGCCGCATACGGGTTTGCTGCCCAATCACGCTGTCGGCATGGCGCAGGATGTCGGAAAATGAGGAGCGAATAATGCGGGCGTTGTCACTGTAGAGGGGGTTTTGATTGAACTCGATAATACGGCTGACGGCGTGGCGCAGAGCTTTGGAAGGGATCGTACCCCAGTGGGTACAGCCACCGCCGACATTGTAGTGACGTTCAATCACCGCAATTTTGGCTCCGTGCTTGGCCAATCCCATTGCTGCACCTTCACCGCCGGGACCAGAGCCAATCACAATGGCATCGTAATCATATTGATGTTCTAGAGTCATGGTAGGTTAAACCTGTTTTTATACAAAATAATAACGTGGCCTTAACATTGTGCGATTGTAGCATCGCCGACGGCAGAACCCAATCATCCCTGCCTTTACTATGGAAACAGATACTCACATTCTTAATATGGCAAACTTTGTCTCATTCTGTGGACAATAAAGTTTGCTATAGTGCCCCTTTGGAAAGGAGAGTAGATCATTTGGGCGGCATAATGGGTGTCAGAGCACAACAAAAAGAACGGACTCGTCGTTCCCTGATTGAAGCTGCATTTAGCCAGTTAAGCGCTGAACGCAGCTTTGCCAGCCTGAGTTTACGTGAAGTCGCGCGTGAAGCGGGCATCGCGCCGACGTCTTTTTATCGTCATTTTCGTGACGTGGATGAACTGGGGCTGACAATGGTGGACGAAAGCGGGCTGATGCTGCGCCAGTTAATGCGTCAGGCCCGGCAGCGTATCGCCAAAACCGGTAGCGTTATCAGGACGTCGGTTGCCACCTTCATGGAATTTATCGGCAATAATCCTAATGCGTTTCGGCTCTTGCTGCGTGAACGTTCAGGGACGTCAGCGGCTTTCCGTGCCGCTGTCGCGCGGGAGATTCAGCATTTTATCGCCGAACTCGCGGATTATCTTGAGGTAGAAAACCATATTCCCCGTAGTTTTGCGGAAGCACAGTCAGAAGCGATGGTGACCATTGTTTTTAGCGCGGGAGCGGAAGCGTTGGATGTTTCTCTGGAACAGCGTAAACAGTTGGAAGAACGGCTGGTACTGCAACTGCGGATGATCGCCAAAGGCGCTTATTACTGGTACAGAAAAGAACACGATAGTAGTTTTACCGTGCCATAAATCCTCTATACCAACAACATGAAAAGGGAGAATCCATGACAGAAAAACCTCACCAAGAAAAAGGTACGCTGGTTCTGGCGCTGGTTGCGGGCTTATCCGTTAACGGCGCATTCGCTGCCTTATTCAGCAGTATTGTTCCGTTCTCGATTTTTCCCCTGATTGCGCTGGTATTGTCCATTTATTGCCTGCATCAACGTTATTTGCACCACAGTATGCCGGAAGGCATTCCGATGCTGGCGGCGGCTAGTTTTCTGCTGGGACTATTGATTTACAGCGCTATCGTGCGTGTGGAATATCCCGCTATTGGATCGAACTTTATTCCATCAATCCTGTGCGTAGCATTGGTTTTCTGGATGGGCCTGAAACTACGCCGCAGAAAAGCCACGGAGCCAGTTTCCACAGAAGAGAGTGATACGCTGTAACTGACGTGCACTGGCGGGGTGGCCCGCCAGTGGGTGCTTGTTACTGACGTTTTTCCAGCAGGACGCCGCACTCCATATGGTGGGTGTAAGGGAATTGGTCGAACAGCGCCAGCCGGCGGATATCGTGGGTTTCCGAGAGCGTTTGCAAGTTGTGGCTCAGCGTTTCCGGGTTGCAGGAAATATAAAGAATACGCGGATAGGCCTGCACCAGTTTCACCGTGTCTTCATCCAGCCCGCTGCGCGGTGGGTCAACAAAAATGGTCTCGCACTGGTAGCTCGTCAGATCGATACCCTGTAAACGGTTAAATTGTCGTGCGCCCCGCATGGCCTGCGTGAATTCTTCTGCCGCCATGCGGATAATCTGCACGTTCTCTATCTGGTTCGCGGCGATATTATATTGTGCCGCCGCGACGGATGGCTTGGCGATTTCGGTCGCTAGCACGCGTTCGAAATTTCTTGCCAGCGCGAGTGAAAAATTGCCGTTGCCGCAATACAGTTCCAGTAAATCCCCTTTTGATCCTGCCGTGGCATCCAACGCCCACTCCAGCATCTGAATATTTATGGCGGCATTCGGCTGCGTAAAGCTATTTTCCACCTGGCGGTAAATCATATCCCGGCCTGCAACGGGCAGACATTCATCGACATAATCGCGGTCGAGGCAGATTTTGGTTTTCGTCGCGCGGCCAATCAACTGTAGACGGAACCCTTGTGCTGTCAGGCTATCGCGCAGAGCGCGAGCATGTTGCTGCCATTCTTCGTCCAGTGCGCGGTGATACAGCAGCGACACGATCGCTTCGCCGCTCATCGTCGACAGATAATCTATCTGGAACAGTTTACGGCGCAGCACAGAATCAGGTTGGATTGCGGCAAGCAGTTCCGGCATCAGACGATTAATCAGTTCGCTGGCTGCCGGAAAGCGATCGACCCGAATGCGCTGTTTGGTTTGCTGGTCAAACATGATGTGATAAAGCTCGTCACCCTCGTGCCAGATGCGGAATTCAGCACGCATCCGATAGTGGCTGGCGGGAGAACGGAAGACGGCAGGTTCCGGTGCGTTAAACGGTGCCATCATGCCACGCAGACGCTCGGTTTTTTCTGCAAGCTGGTCGTCATAGTGTTCGATGGGCAGGATTTCTGGCGTCATGATTTTCTCGTCTGAACCGCGTCTAAAAGGGGGGTATTGGCCGGGAATTGTAGGGAATCCGGTCAGGAAGTCCAGTTTTGTTACGTTATTATCCTGTAGTGAGATAGAAGTCTAGACTTCCACAATGTGCGATTGTAGGATGAGCGTCCGGTCTTGTAACACAAGTCAAAAGGGAATCCAGTGTAAATCTGGAGCTGACGCGCAGCGGTAAGGAATGCCCCGGCGATAGCATTATTATGCAGACACTGTCTTTTATGATGGGAAGTCATCGCTTTCGTTGTATCCCTTACCGTTGTTTACGGTTTGTGATAACAACGGCATCCAAGCCCGAAGACCTGCCGGAATACGTCGCAATTGGTTCTGCATATCGCGTGCTATTAACAGAGCCTGCGGCATCCTTATTATTTCTCGGATGCTTTAACAATGATTAAAAAAATTTCGCTGCTGACGGCGCTTTCCGTCACGGCATTTTCTGGCTGGGCACAGGAAAACAGTTCATCTCCAAATTCATCATCGGAAAAAAATACCGATGAAATGGTCGTCACAGCAAACCGTTTCGCACAGCCGGTTTCTTCGGTGTTGGCACCCACGACTGTAGTGACAAGAGAAGAGATCGATCGTTGGCAAGCGAAAAGCCTAACTGATGTTATGCGTCGTTTGCCAGGGGTAGATATTGGGCAGAATGGCGGATTTGGCCAAATGAGCTCTATGTTCATTCGAGGTAGCAATTCTAACCATACACTGGTTCTTATTGATGGTATCCGGCTGAATCAGGCGGGTATTAGTGGTTCATCTGATCTCAGCCAAATTCCTCTCTCACTGGTGCAGAAAGTTGAATATATTCGTGGCGCACGTTCTGCGGTTTATGGTTCTGATGCGATTGGCGGCGTAGTAAACATTATTACTACCAGAGAGAAGAAAGGCACCACATTGGCGGCGGGTGTTGGTTCAAAAGGGTATCAATCCTATGATGTAGCAACGCAGCAGGCTTTAGAAAGTGGCACTACAGTGACGTTAGCAGGTAATTACACTTACACCAAAGGGTTTGATATTGCCGCCGCTGATGCGCCGCGTCAGCCAGATCGTGATGGATTTATGAGCAAATCCATTTATGGTGCAGTAAAGCAGCAGTTCAATGATGAGTTTAGCGGTTTCCTGCGTGGTTACGGTTTCGATAATCGGACTGACTATGATGGCTACGACGCGCTTGATAGCACTACCTGGGCTGTATTAGGTACACCGAGTATTCGACAGCTTTATAGTCAAACTTGGGATACAGGTCTGCAATTTAACCGGGATATTTATTCGAGCCAATTAGTTGCCAGTTATAGCCATACCAAGGATCTAAATTTTGATCCTGCCAAAGGGCGCTATAGCCCGGCATCAACAATGGATGATGTACAACAATATAATCTTCAATGGGGCAATACGCTGGCTGTTGGTGATGGCAGTGTAAGTGCGGGTGTGGACTGGCAAAAACAGACATCACAGCCGGGTACAAATTACGTGATTGCAGGACACGAACAGCGTAACGTCGGTGTCTATGCCACTGCCCAACAAAAAATAAGCAGTGTGACGTTAGAAGGTGCCGTCAGAGGCGATGACAATAATGTTTTTGGCTGGCATAACACTTGGCAATCAAGTGCCGCTTGGGAGTTTATTGAGGGGTACAGTATTTTTGCCTCTTATGGTACTGCTTATAAAGCACCGAACCTGAATCAGGTCTACAGCGAAAAATACGGTAACCTCAATCTTAAGCCAGAAGAAAGTAAGCAGTGGGAAAGCGGCTTCGAAGGTTTGACGGGCGCGGTTAACTGGAGGTTGTCTGGCTATCGAAACGATATTGACAACCTCATCAATTTTGACTCAACAAATCGTTACAGCAACATTCAAAAAGCGCAGATAAAAGGTGCTGAAGCAACGGCATCTTTCGATACTGGCCCTCTGGCTCACATGGTTTCTTTTGATTACCTTGACCCGCGCAATAGCCAGACGAATAAAGTGTTATTGCGTCGCGCCAAGCAGCAGGTCAAGTATCAGTTGGATTGGGCGGTAGCTGATATCGATTGGTCGGTAACTTACCAGTACCTAGGCCAACGTTATGACACAGATTACAACACGTTCCAGCCTGTGAAATTAGGCGGCGTAAGTCTTTGGGATCTCGCAGCCTCATATCCGATCACCTCTCATCTGACTGTTCGTGGTAGAATCGCCAACCTGTTTGATAAAGATTACGAGACGGCATATGGCTACCGCACGGCAGGGCGAGAATACTATCTCACAGGAAGCTATACCTTCTAACCTGCCATCCCGTCCTACGGTTCTGGTTTTCGATTCCGGCGTAGGCGGGCTGTCTGTTTATGATGAGATCCGGCAACTTCTGCCGGATCTTCACTATATATACGCATTCGATAACGAAGCGTTTCCCTATGGTGAGAAATCACAGCAATTTATTATTGAGCGCGTGGTTGAGATTGTAAGTGCAGTTCAACTACGTCATCAGCTTGCACTGGTTGTGATTGCCTGCAATACAGCGAGTACGATTTCCCTTCCTGCGTTACGTGAACGCTTTACTTTCCCTGTCGTGGGCGTCGTCCCTGCGGTTAAACCGGCGGCTAAGCTGACGCGCAACGGTGTTGTTGGCCTGCTTGCGACGCGCGCAACGGTTCAACGCCCGTACACGCACGAGCTAATTGCTCGTTTTGCGACGGATTGCCAGATTTTGTCATTGGGATCGTCAGAGCTGGTCGAGTTGGCAGAGGCGAAATTGCAGGGGGAGACAGTCTCCATTTCTGAACTGCAAAAAATTCTGCGTCCCTGGCTGCGTTTGCCTGAGCCGCCAGATACCGTCGTGCTCGGGTGTACGCATTTTCCATTATTAGCGGAAGAACTGAAAATGGCTTTGCCAGATGGAACGCGTCTTGTCGATTCGGGGGCGGCTATTGCCAGAAGAACAGCTTGGCTTATTGCTAATCTGGATAATCCTCCGCTTTCTACAGATAGAAATCTGGTTTATTGCCTGGCGATTACACCTAAAGTCGCTACGCTGTGGCCAATATTGCAGCGTTATGGCTTCGATTCGCTGGAAAAACTGCCACTTTAATCGCGCTGTGGGTAAATAGTAGACAAACGATAATTATTTTGCATTTA
>NZ_JSXC01000043.1 GCF_000803215.1 Pectobacterium fontis | reverse complement strand
ACCACCGTAGGTTTTAGCCAGAACGGTAGTGATTGCAGCAGTCAGAGTAGTTTTACCATGGTCAACGTGGCCGATAGTACCGACGTTAACGTGGGGTTTTGTACGTTCAAATTTTTCTTTAGACACGGCGATATTCCTTACTCAAATGCTCTCCCCCTATGGAGAGAGCACGGGATTTTGTTTTAACCCTGAGGCTTATTTACCACGGGCTTCAATTACGGCCTGAGCAACGTTGTTAGGCGCATCATCGTACTTCAGGAACTCCATGGAGTAAGAAGCACGGCCTTTGGTCAGAGAACGCAGTTGAGTTGCGTATCCGAACATTTCAGACAACGGAACCTCAGCGTGAATCACAACGCCAGTAACGTTGGACTCTTGACCACGCAGCATACCACGACGACGGCTAAGGTCACCGATGACGTCACCAGTGTTCTCTTCCGGCGTTTCTACTTCAACCTTCATGATCGGCTCAAGCAGAACAGGTTTTGCTTTCTTAAAGCCATCTTTAAAGGCGATAGAAGCAGCCAGTTTAAACGCCAATTCAGAGGAGTCAACGTCATGGAAAGAACCGAAGTGCAGACGCACACCGAGATCTACCACTGGGTAACCAGCCAGAGGACCGGCTTTCAGTTGCTCCTGGATACCTTTATCAACGGCAGGGATGTATTCGCCAGGAATTACACCACCTTTGATGTCGTTGATGAACTCGTAGCCTTTCGGATTTGAGCCTGGCTCCAGCGGGTACATGTCGATAACAACATGACCATACTGACCACGACCACCAGACTGCTTGGCGTGTTTACCTTCGATATCGGTAACTTTCGCACGAATCGCTTCACGATAGGCAACCTGTGGTTTACCTACGTTAGCTTCAACGTTGAACTCACGCTTCATACGGTCAACGATGATATCGAGGTGCAATTCACCCATACCAGCGATGATAGTCTGGTTAGATTCTTCGTCAGTCCATACGCGGAAAGACGGGTCTTCTTTAGCCAGACGACCCAACGCCAGACCCATTTTTTCCTGGTCGGCTTTGGTTTTTGGTTCTACCGCGATGGAAATTACCGGCTCTGGGAATTCCATACGCTCCAGAATGATGACGTTATCTGGATCACACAGCGTGTCACCCGTCGTTACATCTTTCAGACCGATAGCAGCAGCGATATCGCCCGCACGAACTTCTTTGATCTCTTCACGCTTGTTAGCGTGCATCTGAACGATACGACCAAAACGTTCACGCGCTGATTTAACTGGGTTCAGTACGGTATCACCGGAGTTAACCACACCAGAGTACACGCGGAAGAACGTCAGGTTACCCACAAATGGGTCGGTAGCGATTTTGAACGCCAGAGCAGCAAACGGCTCTTCGTCGCTAGCATGACGCTCAGCAGGCGTGTCTTTACCGTCATCCAAAATACCGTTGATCGCAGGAACGTCAACTGGGGATGGCAGGTAATCAACTACCGCATCCAGCATCGCCTGAACACCTTTGTTCTTAAATGCTGAACCACAGGTTACCAGGATGATTTCGTTGTTCAGAACGCGCTGACGCAGAGCTTTTTTGATCTCTTCTTCAGTCAGTTCTTCGCCACCCAGGTATTTTTCCATCAGCTCTTCAGAAGCTTCTGCTGCGGATTCAATCAGGTTCTGGTGCCATTCGTCAGCCAGATCTTGCATATCAGCCGGGATATCTTCGTATTCGAAGGTCACGCCCTGATCGGCATCGTTCCAGTTGATGGCTTTCATTTTCACCAGGTCAACAACACCGGTGAAACCTTCTTCAGCACCAATTGCCAGTTGCAGCGGAACAGGGTTCGCGCCCAAACGGGTTTTGATCTGACCAACAACTTTCAGGAAGTTAGCACCCATGCGGTCCATTTTGTTAACGAACGCGATGCGTGGAACTTTGTATTTGTTTGCCTGACGCCATACGGTTTCAGACTGCGGCTGAACACCACCAACTGCGCAGTAAACCATTACCGCACCATCAAGTACACGCATGGAACGTTCTACTTCGATAGTGAAGTCAACGTGTCCTGGGGTGTCGATGATGTTTACGCGATGCGGTTCATACTGCTTAGCCATACCAGACCAGAATGCAGTAGTCGCTGCGGAAGTGATAGTAATACCACGTTCCTGCTCCTGCTCCATCCAGTCCATAGTGGCCGCGCCGTCATGAACTTCACCGATTTTATGGTTTACACCAGTGTAGAACAGAATACGTTCGGTAGTAGTGGTTTTACCGGCGTCGATGTGCGCACTGATACCGATGTTACGGTAGCGTGCGATGGGTGTTGTACGAGCCATTTGTATCCTCTATATACTAGGGCGTTCAATTTAGTTAACCCAAGCGGGTTGGCTATTTGCAGCGCCCGCTTGGTTAGCATGACTACAGCGAAGGGATTACCAACGGTAGTGAGCGAACGCCTTGTTGGCTTCAGCCATACGGTGAACGTCTTCACGTTTCTTAACAGCAGTACCTTTGTTTTCTGCTGCATCAGAAAGTTCGTTCGCCAGGCGCAGAGCCATAGATTTATCACCGCGTTTACGAGCAGCTTCTACGATCCAACGCATTGCCAGAGCATTACGACGAACCGGACGGACTTCTACTGGTACCTGATAAGTAGAACCACCAACGCGGCGCGACTTAACTTCGACAGTCGGGCGAACGTTGTCCAGAGCTACTTCAAAAGCTTCCAGATGATCTTTACCAGAACGCTGAGCCAGGGTCTCCAGCGCGGTATAGACGATTGCTTCAGCAGTAGATTTTTTACCATCTACCATCAGGATATTTACAAATTTGGCCAGCAGTTCTGATCCGAACTTAGGATCCGGCAGAATTTTACGTTGACCAATGACGCGACGACGTGGCATGGAAATACTCCGTTGTTAATTCAGGATTGTCCAAAACTCTACGAGTTTAGTTTGACATTTAAGTTAAAACGTTTGGCCTTACTTAACGGAGAACCATTAAGCCTTTGGCTTCTTCACGCCGTATTTGGAACGGGATTGCTTACGGTCTTTAACACCTGAGCAGTCCAGCGCGCCACGAACGGTGTGGTAACGCACACCTGGCAGGTCTTTAACACGACCGCCACGGATCAGGATCACGGAGTGCTCCTGCAGGTTATGACCTTCACCACCGATATAGGAGGTAACTTCAAAACCGTTAGTTAAACGAACACGACATACTTTACGCAGTGCGGAGTTCGGTTTTTTAGGGGTGGTAGTATATACACGAGTACATACGCCACGTTTCTGCGGGCATGCTTCCAGCGCCGGAACGTTGCTTTTAGCAGCCTTCAGGGAGCGTGGTTTGCGTACCAGCTGGTTAATTGTTGCCATTCAAAAAGCTCCTGGGTTTTGCTTCGTAAACACGTAATAAATCGCCTCATGTCTGCGCAAGGCAAAGTATGAGGACGCAGAATTTTAGGGCTGGCGGTGGAAGGAGTCAAGAAATATACAAAAATTCAGCGTTACCACGCGAGTTGCTGCGGGTACTCCACCGTCAGTTGAACAAACTCATTATAGTCAATGAGTACGACACTGTTTGAAATTTGTTCAGTTATGCCTCTCGCAGCGACATCAGCCCGGAGCGCATAAAGAGGAACCTCGGGATCCAGAAGACGACGGATACTATCGCCTCCCGCGAGAGCCGCAATGACGCCATCTTGCAATAAGACGACAGCATCCCCCTGCCCCACGCTGCGCAACAGCGCATCCAGGTCGGCGTGATAAGGAGAACATGAGAGCGTATGCAACATAAATGAAGAGATCCGCCGCTAGAAGGAAAGGATGGAATGATAGCTGGACAGCTTACTGCGCCATGCTTGCGGCGCTAACAGTTCCACATCCAAAACCCAGTCCGTATCTGCACTCAACCCGCGCTGGCGCACAGACGTTTCGCACAAATAGCAACTGTCGATATCGTACAGCGGCAGCACGCCAAACGTTGCGATGTAATTACGCATCAAAATCTTTTCCGGCTGTTGCTGCGGCAACAATTGAAGGACACCATCGCCAACAAAAAATACACCAATGTCTTCCGTCAGTGCTGACATCGCCAATAACGCATCCAGCCCTTCTCGACCGGAAGCACTCCCGTGCGGAGAATGCGTGAAAACAAATGCGACTCGTTTCATTGCCTACCTTAAAACTGAATAACCCGATCGCAGGTCAACACCGATTGCGCCAGTTCCCCTAGCCCGCTCAAAACAAAGCCGGGTTGCAGATTCGCACCCGCAAGATTAAGTTGAGCGGCCTGCTGAGCATCGGTTACGCCTCGGCGCAGCGCAGCAGCAACGCAAACATTCAGCGCCACCTGATGCGTTTCGCTCAACTGTTGCCAGGCGCGTACAAGATCAAACTCATCATTAGCAGGTGACGTCAGTTGGTTGGCATTTAGCACGCCTTCCCGATAGAAGAACACACTTTTCAGCTTGTGCCCTTCGGCCAACAGCGCCTGCGCAAACTGCAAGGCGCTGCTCGCTTGCTGTGTACCATAAGCCGGGCCAGTCACCAGCAAACAGTAACTCAGCATTAACGTTCATGCCCGCTGAAGTCACCGCTTTTAAATTGACGGATATAGAGATAGACGGTGTGCTTGGAAATATTCAGGCGTTCGGCGACCTGATTGATGGCGTCTTTAATATCAAAAATGCCTTTCTCATACAGGCTCAGAACGATTTGACGATTTTTCGCATTATTGGAAACATTGCGATCCGCATTCACTTCCTCAATCGAAAACTCCAGCGTTTGCGCCACGAGGTCGTCAACCGATGAAGCGAAGTTAACGGAAGAAGCAGCATCGTGCGTTTCAGGTGGAATAAAGGTCTGCACGATCTGGGAGAAAGGGACATCCAGATTCATGTTGATACATAGCAGCCCGATTACGCGCTGGTCGCGATTACGGATAGCAATCGTCACTGACTTCATCAACACGCCGCTTTTTGCCCGGGTAAAATAGGCCTTTGACACGCTGCTATCTTCACCTGCCATGTCATGCAGCATACGCAATGCAAGATCCGTAATCGGCGAGCCAATCTTCCTGCCAGTATGCTCTCCATTCGCAATACGCACAGCGGAACATTTAAGATCCTCAAGCGAGTGCAACACAATCTCACAGTGCTCGCCAATCAACATGGCCAAGCCATCAACCACCGCTTCATACGATTTCAGGATCTCATAATCCGTTTGACTGAACGGACGTTCATCCAGCAAATCAAGCTCATAAGATTCGCCAGAGACAAGCGAATTAGACATGGCAGACACCACCCTCAGCATCATTTATCCCCTAATAATTCGAGTTGCGTGAAGGCAGCCAACGCACAAGCAGCTTGAAGTATGACGGGTATATTTATTTTGTATTGACAAGGAGCCTAGTTTAGCAAATGTCCACACTCTCGTCCCTGAATTTCATAAGCGGCTGTTTAGCGTAGCGTAATCTCATCTTACTGTAGCCAGCATTCCCAGCGATTTAATCTTCCTAATGGATACGCAAAAAAAAACCGCAGGACAAAGCCTGCGGTCATAGGTTGTCGCGAGACTTATTTCGCAGCTTTTTCTTCTGCTGCTGGTTTTTCAGCTTTCGCGTCATCCGCTGCTTTCAGGTCAGCTTCAGATTTAATGTCCAGCAGTTCAACGTCAAACACCAGCGTAGAGTTAGCCGGAATGCCAGGTACGCCGTTTTCACCGTATGCCAGAGCAGGCGGGATAGCCAGCTTGATTTTACCGCCTTTCTTAACGTGCTTCAGACCTTCGGTCCAGCCTGGGATCACACCGTCCAGACGGAAAGACAGCGGTTCACCACGTTTGTAAGAGTTATCGAACTCGCTACCGTCAACCAGCGTACCTTTGTAGTTAACCACTACGGTATCGCTGTCTTTCGGTGCGTTTCCGCTGCCTTCTTTCTCAACTTGATACAGAAGGCCGGATGCCGTTTTCTTCACACCTTTTTCTTTAGCAAAGGATTCAAGATACTTGGCGCCTTTATCCGCGTTATCTTTCGCATCTTGTTTCATTTTGGCTTCAGCGGCGGCTTTTACTTTTCCTTCAAAGCCTTGCAGCGTTTTCTCGATTTCTTCGTCAGTCAGTTTGCTCTTGTCAGCAAACGCATCCTGCACGCCAGCAATCAACTGCTCTTTATCCAGCTTAATACCTAATTTTTCTTGCTCTTTCAGGGAGTTGTCCATGTAACGCCCTAAAGATGCACCTAACGCATAAGCGGCTGCCTGCTCATCGTTTTTGAATTTGGCGGTCGCAGTGTTGTCAGATGCCTGCGCATTGTCTGCCGCCAGAACCTGACCTGCGTTCAGCGCCAGAGCCATCGTTGTTGCTAACAGCGTTACTTTAAACAGTGATTTCATCCATTTCTCCAGCATCTGGAGCCACGCGCTCCAGCCATCATTAAAATACATTCGCGTCTACTATAACTGTGCGGGTGAAGACAACACAACGACGCACTCGACAATCCTTTGATAAAAAACGTCAGGAAGTTTTTCCAACCGCATTTGTGTCGTCCTAAGACCGTCTGGCAACGAATTGCCCCATCTCGAATAGCGCATTGCGCCCTACTGCGACCGTTTTTACTACCAGAAGTTTCCGCTTTCTGACAAACTCGCAGGTAACAAGAAGTAAGGGGAATATCGATGTCACCATCAGCACTTGAAGAACGGCTCGAACAGTTGGAAAGCCGACAAGCTTTCCAGGAACTCACCATAGAAGAACTTAACCAAACGGTTATTCAACACGAGTTGGAAATTAGCCGCCTGCGCGAACATGTACGTTTACTCACCGACAGGGTGCGTAATCAGCAAACCTCGCTCGTTGCCCCTCAGTCGGAAGAAACACCGCCGCCGCATTACTGATGCCCGTCAGATATAAAAAAACCTCAGGTGAAAATCAACCTGAGGTTTTTTATGCATTACAACCGATTAGTGGCAGCCGCATCCACCGTGGCCGCCGCAGCCGCCTTTACCGTGCTGATGGCCGTGGTCATGATCGTGGCCATGACCGCCGCAGCAGCCGTCACCATGTTCATGATCGTGCTCACCGTGAACGTGGCCGTGCGCCAGCTCTTCTTCCGTCGCTTCACGGATAGCAACCACTTCAACATTGAAGCTCAGGTTTTGGCCTGCCAGCATGTGGTTGCCGTCAACCACAACGTGGTCGTCTTCAACTTCGGTGATCTCGACCGGAACGGGGCCCTGATCGGTCTCTGCCAGAAAACGCATGCCAACCTGCAACTCATCAACGCCCATAAAGACATCTTTCGGTACGCGCTGCACCAGATTTTCATCATAGTTGCCGTAAGCGTCGCTGGAACCAATGTTGACATCAAATTTCTCGCCCGCTTCACGGCCTTCCAACGCGTTTTCCAGACCAGAAATCAGGGAACCGTGACCATGCAGATAGTCCAACGGCGCGCTCACCGGAGACTCATCAACCAACACACCGTCTTCTGTACGTACCTGATAGGCCAGGCTGACCACCAGATCTTTTGCTACTTTCATGATATCTCCTACCGTTGGAAATCAAACTGGCGCAAATTGTAGCTGAAAAATGTCCCTATGTACCGTCTGGAATCAAAAAACGTCAACCGTTGATGACAATGTCGGCATGGACACGTCTCCCTTATTCAGGCCGGAAGATCCCGATAATCTCGTTCGCCTGCGGAGCGGGTGCTGCCGTCGGCTCATCTGCCTGACTTTGGCGATATCCGCACTTCACGCACACCACCACCTCGACGTCATCTTCTCTTCCCACCGCTAGCGTGTCCTGCGCCTGACACGTCGGGCACACGGCTCCTGCAATAAAGCGTTTACGCATGATAGCTCCGTTTATCTCCCTTCCTGAATCTAGAACCTATTCCAATAGGCGTTGGCGCTTACTCGTCGTCTTCATCCCATACACTAGGCCGCCGACGCTCGTGCTGCATTTCCCGCTGGAAAATATCTTCCAGCTCACGGCGAGCTTCTTTCACACGGGAGATTTGTGCGACATCCCCCGTCAACTGCGGCATCAGTTCACGCAGCATGCGCATATCCAGACGGCGAAAATGCTGTTGTGCACGCATCGCCTGATGTGGGTGCATGCCTAGCGACACCAGCGTTTTCCGTCCCAACTCCAGCGCGCTGGAAAAGGTTTCACGCGAAAAGTGCCTGACACCCGTTTGCAACAGTTCGTGGGCTTCAAGACGTCCACGCGCCCGTGCCAAAATCTCCAGATGAGGAAAATGTTGCTGACACAGATGCACAATGTCCATCGTATCTTCCGGCGCATTGCAGGTAATCACTATCGATTGTGCTTTATCCGCCCCAGCCGAACGCAGCAGTTCCAGTTCAGTGGCATCGCCATAATAAACCTTATAACCATAGCTGCGCATCAGGCTCACGGCGCTGATATCGCGCTCCAGCACCGTAATCCGCATTTTATTCGCCATTAATAAGCGGCTGATCACCTGTCCGAAACGCCCAAATCCCACCACAATCACCTGCGGCTCGTCGTCCTCAACATAGGGCTTTTCATCTGGCATATCCTGCACGTTGTAACGACGCGCCAAAATGCGATCGATCGCCTGCATCAGCAGCGGCGTCGTCATCATCGATAGCGTCACCGTCACCAACAGCAGCGGCAGTTGCTCACCTTTCAGGACGTTGAAGGACGCCGCAGCGGAAAACAGGACAAAGGCAAACTCACCGCCTTGGCTCAGCACGCCGGCAAACTGCAAGCGTTCGGAGCGGCGCATACGATTAATCCGCGCAAGGAAATACAGTACAACCGCTTTCACCGCCACCAGCACCAGCACCGCAACCATAATCTTCACGATATGGGTGTAGAGAATGCCGAGATTCAGCGCCATCCCTACGGAGATAAAAAACAGGCCTAGCAGTAAACCTTTGAACGGCTCAATCGCGATTTCCAGTTCGTGCCGATACTCACTTTCCGCCAGCAAAATACCGGCGATAAAGGTGCCTAACGCCATGGAAAGCCCTAATGCTTCCATAAACAGCGCAGAGCCGAGCACCAACAACAACGCGGCGGCGGTGAAAACTTCACGCACGCCCGACGCCGCAATAAAGCGGAACAGAGGACGCACCAGATAGCGACCACCGATTAACATGCCAAGGAATGCGGCGACTTTCAGCCCGATTCGCTCCCAATCGCCGAAATCCCCCTGCCCCCCGGCCAGAATGGGAATCAGCGCCAGCGCAGGGATAACCGCCAAATCCTGAAACAGCAGGACAGAGAAGCCAAGCTGCCCAGACTCGCTACGATTCATGCCCTTTTCACGCATCAATTGCAGCGCCATCGCCGTTGACGACATCGCCAGCCCCACGCCGCCAATCAGTGCGGATTGCCACGAAAAATCCGTCAGATACAAGGCACCGCCTAAAATCAGCGTACTCAATCCAACCTGAGCCGCCCCAACGCCAAAGATCGAGCGGCGCAGCGTCCAGAGTTTGGACGGATTCAATTCCAGACCGATGATGAACATCAGGAAAACGACGCCCAGTTCTGAAAAGTGCAAAATCGCGTCCACGTCGCGAATAAAACCCAGCCCCCAAGGGCCAATAGCGATCCCGGCGATCAAATAGCCCAGTACGGCACCAATGCCTAATCGTGCCGCAATCGGTACGGCTACGACCGCCACAAACAAAAACAAGACTCCGGCGGTCAGTAGCGCGGAACTCTCCATATCAGCGTTCCTCTTTAGCTAAAGGGGAGGCGAGCCATTCACCGTAAGCTCTGGCTTGACTCGACAACACGTCGGGCTGTAAACGACGCGCCCAGTAAATGATCATCGGGGGCATCCAATGCATCCGGCACATGGCGGCCGTCAGTTCGAATGGGCGTAGCAAATCCTCCATCGGATAACGATTGTTCCTGTTAGGATGGTAGGCTTCTTCCGGTTCACCGGTTGTAATCACCGAACGCCAGTATTTTCCCGCCAGCGCATTACCGCCCATCCCATTGGCAAAACCGCGGGATAACACCCTATCAAGCCACTCTTTCAGCAGGGCCGGACAGCTATAGGTGTAAAACGGGTGTTGGAAAACAATGACCTGATGCTCACGCAGCAGTTGTTGTTCATGATGAATATCGATAAAAAAATCGGGATAGTGCGCGTAAAGATCGTGCACGGTTACATTCGCCAACTGCTGCGCCGGTTGCAATAGAACGCGGTTTGCCACCGAATCCTGTGGTTCCGGATGGGCATACAGCAGCAAAATCTTCGGTGGCTGCGACATCATTCCCCTCCAAAGCGTCGTCATGATAAGGGTTTTCCGTTACCATGCTGCGCAACGACTAAAAACGGGACACCGCGTGTCCTGATATGTCCATAATTTAACATACTCTGAACATACGGCGCTTTATGATTGTTTTCTCTTCGCTGCAAATTCGACGCGGTGTACGCGTTCTGATCGATAACGCGACAGCAACGGTTAATCCCGGCCAGAAAGTCGGTCTGGTTGGCAAGAACGGCTGTGGTAAATCTACGCTGCTGTCATTACTGAAAGGTGAGATCAGCGCCGACGGCGGTAGTGCGACCTTCCCACAGAACTGGTCGCTCGCCTGGGTTAATCAGGAAACGCCCGCGTTAGATAAAGCCGCGCTGGACTACGTGATTGACGGCGATCGCGAGTTTCGCCAGTTGGAAGCCGCCTTGCAGACGGCCAACGAAGAGAACGACGGTAATGCGATTGCCACGCTGCACGGCAAGCTGGATGCGATTCAAGCCTGGACGATTCAGGCCAGAGCCTCAAGCCTGCTCAACGGGTTAGGGTTTTCTCAGTCACAGTTGCAACAGCCTGTCAGCGCTTTTTCCGGCGGCTGGCGGATGCGTCTGAATCTGGCACAGGCGCTGATCTGCCGTTCAGACCTGCTGTTACTGGATGAACCAACCAACCACCTCGATCTGGATGCCGTTATCTGGCTGGAGAAGTGGCTAAAAAATTATGCTGGCACGCTGGTACTGATCTCGCACGACCGCGATTTCCTCGATCCGGTAGTGACCAAAATCCTGCACATTGAGCAGCAGTCGCTCAACGAATACACCGGTAACTACTCTTCATTTGAACGTCAGCGCGCCACACGCCTCGCACAGCAGCAATCGCTCTATGAGCACCAGCAGGAGCGTGTCGCGCACCTGCAACACTACATTGACCGCTTCCGCGCGCAGGCGACCAAAGCCAAGCAGGCGCAAAGCCGGATAAAAATGCTGGAACGCATGGAGATGATTGCGCCAGCACATGTCGATAACCCGTTCCGCTTCAGCTTTCGCGCCCCGGAATCGTTGCCCAATCCGTTGATGAAGATGGAAAAGGTCAGTGCGGGCTACGGCGACAAGCTGATTCTGGAGTCGATTAAACTTAATTTAGTGCCGGGTTCCCGCATTGGGCTGCTCGGCCATAACGGTGCGGGTAAATCCACGCTAATCAAGCTGCTTGCCGGTACGCTCGCGCCGCTGCAAGGGGAAATCGGGCTGGCAAAAGGCGTGAAGCTCGGTTATTTCGCCCAGCATCAACTGGAATTCCTACGTGCAGACGAATCACCGTTGCAGCATCTGGTACGTCTGGCTGAGCGGGAAACGGAACAACAACTGCGTGACTACCTCGGCGGCTTTGGTTTTCAGGGCGATAAAGTCACGGAAATCACCGAGCGTTTCTCCGGCGGCGAAAAAGCCCGTCTGGTGCTGGCGCTGATCGTCTGGCAGCGTCCGAATCTCCTGCTGCTCGATGAACCGACCAACCACCTCGATCTGGATATGCGTCAGGCCTTGACCGAAGCGTTAATCGATTTTGAAGGCGCGTTGGTCGTCGTCTCGCACGATCGACACCTGATCCGTTCTACCACGGACGATCTCTATCTGGTACACGACCAGAAAGTAGAGCCATTCGATGGCGATTTGGAAGACTACCAACAATGGCTGGTCGGCCTGCAACGTCAGGAAAATGCCGCCGCGGAAACGTCAAAAGAGAACGCCAACAGCGCACAGGGCAGAAAGGATCAGAAACGCCGTGAAGCAGAGCTAAGAACGCAAACTCAGCCGCTGCGTAAACAGATCGCTAAGTTTGAGCAGCAGATGGAAAAACTGGGGGAAACGCTGGCGGCGCTGGAAGCCAGACTGGCAGACAGCGCCATCTACGACATCAGCCGCAAGGCCGAGCTTACCGACTGCCTGCAACAACAAACCAAAGTCAAAATCGAGCTGGAAGAAACGGAAATGTCCTGGCTGGATGCACAGGAACAGCTAGAGCAAATG
This sequence comes from Pectobacterium fontis, assembly GCF_000803215.1. GTDB lineage: Bacteria > Pseudomonadota > Gammaproteobacteria > Enterobacterales > Enterobacteriaceae > Pectobacterium > Pectobacterium fontis. Next base: position 103,046 of record NZ_JSXC01000043.1, on the reverse strand, counting down.
ATGCAGGGCGAGTAACTTTACGCCCTTTTGCCTGAACGAGTCGCGAGCGAAAAACCGCTCGCGACCGCAATACACATCAGTATTAATGCCAGATGAGCAGCACGCAGGCGGCGGTCAGCAGCCCCATTGACACATTAAAGATAATCCACGCTTTCTTACTGCGCAGCAGCCGGCCAATCATCGTGCCAAACCCTAGCCAGATGACACCAGACACCAGATTCACCAGCACAATCCCGATGCTGATTGCAATCACAGAATGGTTATAACCTTCGCCAGCCAGACTAAAGCTGGCAACGGCGCCCAGCGCCATGAGCCACGCTTTCGGGTTCAGGAATTGCAGTAACCATCCTTGATAAAGCCGAATCGGCTGGGGCGGTGCAACGGACGTTTCCAGTCGCTCGTAAGCTGCCGTGGCGATTTTCCACGCCAGCCAGAGCAAATAGGCACTGCCGAGGACTTTCAGGATAAAATGCAGCGACGGATAAATCAGAATCAACCCGCCGACGCCGAAAGCCACCAGCAGTAAAATGCTTTGCATGCCCAACATGATGCCGACCATCAACCAGAGGGAACGCATGAAGCCAAAATTCGCGCCCGAGGTAGTTAACAACATATTATTCGGCCCCGGCGTAATGGCCGCCACCCACAAAAAACCCAACATCGAAAGAAATAAACTCAGTTCCATTATTTGTGGGCACTCCTGACCCAAATATCGTACCAACTGGCAGCATTGAAGCTAACAGTGTGATATTGATCGTACAAGAGCCGACAACTAAATTTTCATATCCTTTTATGCATGACCATTTTCATCCGCTGAGCGGCGCGCGTAACCCACATTTGCAAACGATATTGCCGCGCCTGATTCGCCGTCACGCGCAGTTCTCGCCAGTCTGGCAATCGCTCGAATTACCCGACGGCGACTTCGTCGATCTGGCGTGGAGCGAAGCGCCTGAACAAGCACGGCACAAACCGCGTGTGGTGCTGTTCCACGGGCTGGAAGGCAGTTTTCACAGTCCCTACGCCCACGGCTTGCTGCATGCTTGTAAACAACGCGGCTGGCTGTCCGTCATCATGCATTTCCGCGGGTGCAGCGGTAAACCCAACCGGATGAAACGCATTTATCATTCTGGCGAAACCAGCGACGCCAGCTATTTTCTGCATTGGATGCGGGAAACACTGGGCGAAGCGCCTACCGCCGCCATCGGTGTTTCTCTCGGCGGCAACATGCTGGCCTACCTGCTCGCCCAGCAAGGTGAAACCTGTTCCCTATCTGCCGCCGTCATTGTTTCCGCCCCCTTGATGCTCGAACCCTGTAGCCGCCGAATGGAACAAGGCTTCTCCCGCGTCTATCAGCACTACCTGCTACGACTGTTGAAACAAAATGCCAGTCGCAAGCTGGCCGCTTACCCAGACACATTGCCCATTCAGTTGCCGCAGTTGAAGCAAATCCGCCAGTTGCGAGAATTTGATGACGTCATTACCTCACGTATTCACGGTTTCCGCGATGCAGCCGACTACTATCGACGCTGTAGCGCCCTGCCGCTATTGCCTCAGATACGCAAACCGCTGCTCATCATTCATGCGAAAGACGATCCGTTCATGACGTCAGAGGTGATTCCCGATCTGTCACAGTTACCGTCTACGATTGAATATCAGCTAACGGAACATGGCGGGCACGTTGGCTTCGTGGGTGGTACATTACTGAAACCGGAAATGTGGCTGGAACAACGCATTCCACACTGGCTTAGCCCCTTTTTGGACCATGCCAGCGACTCTCTTTATTCAGGAACTTCTTATTCAGGAAAAACAACGTGATTATTCCCTGGCAACAGCTCGATCCAGAAACGTTGGATAACATCATTGAATCTTTCGTCCTGCGGGAAGGCACCGATTACGGCGAACAGGAGCGATCGCTGGCGCAGAAAGTGGAAGATATCCGCCTCCAGCTCAACACTGGCGAGGTCGTTTTGGTGTGGTCCGAGTTACATGAGACCCTTAACATTATGCCGCGCAACCAGCTCAATGCGGGAGGCCATGCCCCTTATTGAGCAGGGTGAAAGGCGTGAAAGAACACGCCAAACATGCTAACAATGATACTCATCACGTCTTTTTGAGGATGCGCGCAGACTCCCGGCCTGTGCGAGCCTCGCGATCACGGAGTCACGCGCCTTATGTCACATCAGCATCCGATTATTGCGGTTACCGGCTCCAGCGGGGCGGGAACTACAACAACCAGTCTGGCCTTCCGTAAGATTTTCCAGCAGTTCAATCTGCGCGCAGCCCAGTTGGAAGGCGACAGTTTTCACCGCTATACCCGTCCAGAAATGGACATGGCGATTCGCAAAGCGCGTGATTTAGGACGCCACATCAGCTATTTCGGCCCTGAGGCGAATGACTTCAGCCTGCTGGAACAGTCGTTTATCGAATATGGTCTGCACGGGCGCGGCCAGACGCGTAAATATCTTCACACTTACGATGAAGCCATTCCCTATAATCAGGTTCCCGGAACATTCACCCCGTGGGAGCCGATGCCGGAACCCACCGATATCCTGTTCTATGAAGGACTGCACGGCGGCGTAGTCACCGAGCAAAACGATGTAGCACAGCATGTGGATTTGCTGGTTGGCGTGGTGCCAATCGTCAACCTCGAATGGATTCAAAAGCTGATCCGTGACGTCAATGAGCGTGGTCATTCGCGTGAAGCGGTGATGGATTCCGTCGTCCGTTCAATGGAGGACTACATCACCTACATCACGCCCCAGTTTTCTCGCACGCACATCAACTTCCAGCGCGTGCCGACCGTGGACACCTCCAACCCGTTCGCCGCCAAATCGATTCCGTCGCTGGATGAAAGCTTTGTCGTCATTCATTTTCAGGGGCTGGATAATATTGATTATCCCTATCTGCTTGCTATGTTGCAGGGGTCGTTTATCTCCCACATCAACACGCTGGTCGTTCCCGGCGGGAAAATGGGGCTGGCGATGGAGTTAATCATGGCACCGCTGGTGCAGCGGCTCATTGAAGGGAAAACGATCAAGTAACCGCAGTTGGGCACGGCAACGCCGCGCCCAAAGAAATAGATTATGGCAACACTTGGATTTCGTGACTGTGCGTCACCTCAACCGTTTTACCGAGCATCAATGCCACAGAACAGTACTTTTCCGCCGATAGGGCGACGGCTCGTTCGACGGCTTTATCGGTTAGCCCTTTCCCCGTCACGATAAAATGCAGATTGATGTGGGTAAAGAAACGCGGCGCGTCAGAGCGGCGCTCAGACGTTAATTTCACCTCACAATCCGCTACATCGTTACGGCCTTTTTGCAGAATCGATACCACATCAATCGCACTGCATCCTCCCACGGACATCAACACCATTTCCATCGGGCTGGGCGCTTTATCGCCGGAATTGCCATCCATCAATACCTGATGTCCTGATGCGGATTCGCCCAAAAACGTTAAGCCTTCAACCCACTTTACCCGAGCCTGCATGATGTCTCTCCACTAAAAATTTTTTGAAAATTTATATCGTTACTGTACAAAAATCGGCGTTAATCAGCGCTTTGTCATGCTGAAGCGAGACAACACAAGACACATCCTTAAAGCTGTGTTAAAACGAAAACAGAATAGACCTTTTCTGGACAAACCCAGAAACGAAGAAGATGATGACGTTGGTCAGACATACCCAGCCACATTTACGGTGCGGCAAGGCAGCAACCGAAAAATCAAGGGTACAGTGGTTCCAGTATATTCCCTGACGTCATTCTGCCTAGCTAGATTGAGTTTTATTTTTTAGCAGTTAAACACGCCGTACAGGGAACTCTGACCCCTGTAATTTGCGCAGTGAATTACAACAGAGGATGATAGCGAATGGTTCTCGGCAAACCGCAAACAGACCCCACTCTCGAATGGTTCCTTTCCCATTGTCATATTCACAAGTATCCATCGAAGAGCACACTTATTCACCAAGGTGAAAAAGCAGAAACGCTTTACTACATCGTGAAAGGCGCTGTCGCAGTGCTGATCAAAGATGAAGAAGGTAAAGAAATGATCCTTTCCTACCTCAATCAGGGCGATTTTATCGGCGAGCTTGGCCTGTTTGAAGAAGGTCAGGAGCGTAGCGCCTGGGTGCGGGCAAAAACCGCCTGTGAAGTGGCTGAAATTTCTTACAAAAAATTCCGTCAGCTCATTCAGGTTAACCCAGATATCCTCATGCGTCTGTCTGCGCAAATGGCAAGCAGACTTCAAGTTACCTCAGAAAAAGTCGGCAACCTCGCCTTCCTTGATGTGACAGGTCGTATCGCCCAAACTCTACTCAACCTGGCCAAACAGCCTGATGCCATGACACACCCAGATGGCATGCAAATAAAAATTACCCGTCAGGAAATTGGGCAAATCGTTGGCTGCTCGCGTGAAACCGTAGGCCGCATTCTGAAAATGTTAGAAGACCAAAACCTGATCTCTGCGCACGGTAAAACGATTGTCGTTTACGGCACACGCTAAACCCGTGTAGCAGTACCCTACCCACAAAAAAGCGTGAAGCCTCGGCCTCACGCTTTTTTATGCAGTTCACCGCATTAACGGGCAGCCGTATCCACAACCTGCGCAACCGCGTCGGCAAATTTCGCCATCCCCTGCGCAATATCGTTTTCATCAATGATCAGAGACGGTACAAAACGGATCACATTCGGCCCAGCCATCAGCACCATCAATCCCTGGGCGGTTGCAGCAGCCAGAAACTCACTGGCACGACCATGCCACTGCGGCTTTAGCTCTGCTCCCAACAACAGCCCCATGCCGCGAATCTGTTCAAATACGCCGTACTGTTGGTTGATTTTCTCAAGTTCACTAACAAAGCGATCGTGACGATCCGCCACGCCTGACAGCACCTCCGGCGTGTTGATAATATCCAGCGCGGCCTCTGCCACCGCACAGGCCAGCGGATTGCCGCCATAGGTGGTTCCATGAACGCCAACCGTCATAACGGATGCAATCTCTTCCGTCGTCAGCATCGCGCTAATTGGGAACCCGCCCCCCAGCGCTTTAGCCGTGGTGAGAATATCCGGCGTGATGCCATAGTGCATGTAGCTGAATAGTTTGCCAGTACGCCCCATCCCGCTCTGTACTTCATCAAACACCAGTAGCGCGTTGTGCTGATTGCACAAATCACGGACGCCTTGTAAAAACTCAGGCGTAGCCGGTGTAATACCGCCTTCGCCCTGAATCGGCTCCAGCACGACCGCGCAGGTGTGATCGTCCATCACCGCTTTCACCGCAGCCAGATCGTTAAAGGGAACATGAACAATATCCGCAGGTTTAGGCCCGAAACCATCGGCATATTTCGGCTGTCCTCCCACCGAAACGGTGAACAGCGTCCTACCATGGAACGCATTGTAAAAAGCAATGATCTTGGTTTTATACGGGCTATGACGCTTCACAGCATAGTGGCGTGCCAGCTTAAATGCCGCTTCATTGGCCTCTGCGCCGGAGTTAACAAAGAACACGCGATCGGCAAAAGTGGCATCAATCAATTTGCTGGCAAGACGTAGCGCAGGTTCATTGGTGAAAATATTGCTAGTGTGCCACAGCGTTTCACCCTGCTGCTGCAACGCGTTAACCAACGCAGGATGGCAGTGACCGAGCGCGGTAACCGCGATGCCGCCGGAGAAATCGATATACTCTCGGCCATCCTGATCCCAGACCCGGCTCCCTTTGCCTTTCACGGGTACAAACTTCGCGGGTGCATAAACCGGCAAAATCACTTTATCGTGAGTATCCCGTGTCACTGCTTTCTGCTCTGCTGCCATTTGCTGCCTCACTCTGCTTCCATCATGTAAAAATGAAAATATAGTCAATAAATATGCATAAAAAATCAATTTCAGGCAATATTAAATCGAACACTGAAAGGAATAACTTTCTATATAGCTAAATTTTAAGGAAATTATCCAAAAGCTGATGCCCTTGCTGGCTGAGAATGCTCTCTGGATGAAACTGCACGCCCTCCAGTGGTAACGAGCGATGGCGGATCCCCATAATCTCATCACGCTTTCCTTCATGTTCACTCCAGGCCGTGACCTCAAAGCAATCAGGCAGCGATACGGAATCAATAATGAGGGAGTGATAGCGGGTGACCGTCAAAGGCTGAGCCAGCCCAGCAAACACACCTGTATTGCTGTGTGCAATCGCGGAGGTTTTCCCGTGCATAACCTGTCGCGCCCGCACCACGTTCGCGCCAAACGCCTGCCCCATTGCCTGATGACCGAGACACACCCCGAGAATCGGCAGTTTATCGGCAAAGTAACGGATAGCCGCTAGTGAAATGCCCGCCTCATCCGGCGTACAAGGCCCCGGGGAAATCACCAACCGCTCAGGCGCAAGCTGTTCAATGTCATGCAGCGTCAGTTCATCATTACGCTTCACCACGACGTGCGCACCAAGCTCACAAAAATATTGGTAAAGGTTGTAGGTAAAAGAGTCGTAGTTATCGATAATCAGTAGCATAATCGCTGTACAGTTAGTCGGAGAAGCCGTTCTACCATACATGAAATTCGCCTCGGGTACTCAGTCCTCATCATGACCCAACACGAATGAAACCTTATTTACACAAAAAATTAGCATATTAATTATTTTACTGATCATATATGATTATTTCTGTAATAAATATCATGATTAACAGATCTTATTTATTACTGCTTTACCGGTGATGATTGCATTGAAATCATTTTTAACAAAAAACAACCCCCTTAAATAGTTAATGAATGAATTAAATTTTTTATTTTGATTGATGTGCGCACGCGTTTATCCCTCTAGTCGGTATTTTTGGTGATCTTTGATGGCGATCACAGTTGTTTACCAAGCGAATAAACCCCACATATGAAATGGATGACAGGAAAATATTTAATTAGAAAAATAAGAGTTTAAAAAACACAAAATATTGAATTATAAACATTTAAGTAGAAATTTGTTTCTATTTTAAATAGACAGGGACACATTGCCCACGTTTCGATCTGTTGCTTAATTAATATATTTTTTCCCCCATCTTGTATTGTTTATTTTTTCTGTTAAAAATCATCTCGGCTTTATAGACAAACTTTAATTTCATTTTTGTTAAAACAGCCTTTCTTATTACACAGGGTGTGTAGTGATAAATACCCACAAAAATTTATGTCAAGGAGAGTACACAATGAAATACCTACTGCCTTCTGCAGCCGCTGGGCTGTTGCTGCTTGCTGCCCACCCGACAATGGCGGCAAATACGGGAGGTTACGCCACCACTGACGGCGGCGACGTTTCTGGTGCGGTGAAGAAAACGGCGCGTTCTCTGCAAGAGATCGTCGATATCATTGAAGCGGCGAAAAAAGACTCAAGCGGTAAAGCGGTCAAAGGTGGAGCCTATCCACTCGTGATTACCTATAACGGTAATGAAGATGCGCTAATCAAAGCCGCTGAAGCAAACATCTGTGGACAGTGGAGCAAAGATCCACGCGGTGTGGAAATCAAAGAGTTTACTAAGGGGATCACCATCCTCGGAACCAACGGTTCCTCTGCTAACTTCGGTATCTGGATGGTAAATTCTTCTAACGTTGTCGTGCGTAACATGCGCTTCGGCTATATGCCGGGTGGCGCAAAAGATGGTGATGCTATCCGTATTGATAACACACCGAACGTCTGGGTTGACCACAACGAGATTTTTGCTGCGAACCACGAGTGCGATGGTACGCCAGATGGTGACACCACCTTTGAATCTGCTATTGATATCAAAAAAGCGTCAACCAACGTCACGGTGTCGTATAACTATATCCATGGCGTGAAAAAAGTGGGTCTGAGCGGTTCAAGCAACACCGATACGGGCCGTAACCTGACTTATCATCACAATATTTACAACGATGTTAACGCACGTCTGCCACTGCAACGTGGTGGTCAGGTGCACGCGTACAATAACCTGTATAGCGGTATCACCGAGTCAGGCATTAACGTCCGTCAGAAAGGGATTGCACTGATCGAAAGCAACTGGTTCGAAAATGCAAAAAACCCAGTGACTGCACGTAACGATACTTCCAACTTCGGTACGTGGGAGTTACGTAACAACAACATCACCAGCCCATCTGATTTTGCTAAATACAACATCACCTGGGGTAAACCATCCGCACCACACATCAATGCGGATGACTGGAAAAGCACGGGCAAATTCCCTGCTGTCTCATATAGCTATTCTCCGGTTTCCGCACAGTGCGTGAAGGATAAACTGGCAAGCTACGCAGGCGTAGGTAAAAACCTGGCGGTATTGACGGCGGCTAACTGCAAATAAAAGCAGCCCGATATTTCCCGTAGCCGTGATTACCCACTGTGATACACGGTTCTCCCTGAGCGAGCGTTGAAAGCTCGCTCATTTTTTTACTGGAACCAGCACAGAACGTGGTTCAAAACGCTGACGTTTTGTCACGCAATGCGAATTATTTAGGGTAGATGCCATCTGAATAATTGAGAATTTGGTCAAAATGGATGCATCCGCTACCTATTTTTAGGTCATGCTGAGAGGGCGAATACAGGCAGCAAAACAGGCAACTCATCCTGCGCGGCTCCCGAAAAATATCATGCATACACATGCTCGAAAGCCGCTAGAAAGAAGAGAATTTATTCGTCGAAGAACCAATATCCTTGATTAACCAAGGCAGTTAGTTCTGCCACAAAAGCCGGGTTCTCTAATGCGTTACCCAATTCACTTTTACCGAACACCGTGTAGCGACACAGCACATCAGCCGCTTTCGGGTCAACTGTGTCCAGCCGTTCGCTGTTAATGAAGTAACTCCCGCCCACTTCCAGCACGCGCAGACCGCTCAAACGCGTCAACATGTCACCGTCCATGAGCGCATCCACGATCTCATTCTGCTCATAAGGCGGTTCTGCCGGAGCGAGATCCAACTCATGTCGTGGCGTCGTCACAAAGCGACCAAACCACTCTTTAAGCGCTTCCGGCTGGTTAATTACGCCGATCATCATCTCGCGCAGACGGTCAAACTCATACGCTTCAACCCGCCCCGGATGCTCCCGACAGGTTAAATCGGGGTCGCTATAGTGCTCACCCCCAAGATCGTTTTCCAGCACGTAGTCAGCGAAACTGCTGATTAAGTCTCTACCGTTCGGCCCACGGAATCCGACGGAGTAGTTGAGCGCAGTTTCATGAGTGAAGCCATCGTGTGGGAAACCTGGCGGAATATAGAGAATGTCTCCCGGTTCAAGATCTTCATCAATGATCGGCGGGAAAGGATCGACATGCAGTAGCGCTGGATGCGGGCAGAACTGACGCATCGGCAGTTTGTCACCCACGCGCCAACGGCGGCTGCCCATCCCCTGAATGATAAAGACATCGTACTGATCGATATGCGGGCCAACGCCACCACCCGGCACGGAAAATGAGATCATCAGGTCATCTAAACGCCAGTCCGGCAGCACGCGGAACGGCTGCACGAGTTCAGCAGACGGCGCATGCCAATGATTTACCGCCTGAGCCAACAGCGACCAGCCGGTTTCACCCAGGTTATCAAAATGCTCAAAAGGCCCATTACTGGCCTGCCATTGACCATTTTTGTGGCTGACCAGACGGCTATCGACTTCCGCCTCCATCGCTAAGCCAGCCAGTTCATCCGGCGTAATCGGATCAACGAAATTGGGAAAAGCGTTCTTTAATACTACAGGTTGTTTTTGCCAGTATTTTTCTAAGAATTCAGGCCAGTTAAGGTTAAGTTGATAAGCCATACGTCCACACCAGTAAGAAGGAAGATAAACGGGGCTGATTATAAAGAGGGTAATGCCAGCGCTACCTTGTCGTTGGTCAATGGGCGGGCAAATATCACGCAGCCTGTATCCTAAATCATGCGAGTGTCAGGCAGGTGGGAAGTAAGCCGGGTAACGTAGCCAACGCACAGGCAACGTGAAGCAGGAACGAGAATCTTTTTATTAAAGCAGAATAAGAAAGCCCGTTAGGACGATGCTCAGTCATGAGCATCGTCACGCGGCAAGTGTTAGAAAAACCCTGTCCTCATCACAACCGTATCGGCTTAATATTCCAGATATCCTTTGCATATTCACCGATGGTGCGGTCAGACGAGAAATAGCCCATGTTGGCAATGTTCTGGACAGCGCAGCGCGCCCATTCATCCTTATTACTATACAGTTCATCAACCCGATCCTGCGTATCCACATAGCTGCGATAGTCTGCCAGTAGCTGGTAGTAATCGCCAAAATTGACTAGTGAATCAAACAGATCGCTGTAACGTCTGCTATCGTCAGGGCTGAAAACGCCGGTGGTAATTTGCGTCAGCACACGACGCAGTTCTTCGTCCTGATCGTAGTATTGTCGTGGGTTATAGCCGCTTTGGCGCAGCGTCTCGACCTGCTCAGCCGTATTACCGAAAATAAACATATTCTCTTCGCCAATATGTTCCAGCATTTCGACATTCGCCCCATCCAGCGTGCCGATCGTCAGCGCGCCATTCAGTGCAAATTTCATATTACTGGTGCCGGAGGCTTCAGTTCCCGCCAACGAGATCTGTTCAGAGAGATCGGCAGCCGGAATGATCAACTGTGCCAGGCTCACGCTGTAGTTCGGGATAAAGACCACTTTTAGCCGATCGTGCAGTGCCGGATCGTTATTGATCACCTTCGCAACGTCGTTGATCAGGTTAATGATGTGCTTCGCCATGTAATAGGCCGATGCCGCCTTGCCCGCAAAGATGGCGACGCGCGGCACACGTTCAATATCCGGGTCATCTTTGAGACGGTTATACAGCGTGATGACGTGCAACACATTCAGCAATTGCCGTTTGTACTCATGAATACGCTTAATCTGCACGTCAAACAGCGACTCCGGGTTAACCACGATATTCAGATTTTCCGCCATATAGTTCGCTAAACGTACTTTGTTCTTTAGCTTCACCTTACGGATTTTCTGCACAAAGGCCGGATAATCGATGTGCTGCTTCAGTTCGCTCAGTTGGCTCAGATCGGTGCGCCAGGTCTGCCCGATGGTGTCATCCAACAGTTTGGAGAGTGATGGGTTGGCCAGCGCCAGCCAGCGTCGTGGCGTGACGCCATTGGTTTTATTACAGAAACGGTTGGGAAAGAGCCGGGCGAAGTCGGCAAACAGAGACTGAACCATCAGATCAGAATGCAGTTCCGATACGCCGTTGACCTTATGGCTGGCGACCACGGCCAGCCACGCCATCCGTACTTTACGCCCGTTGTTTTCATCGATGATGGAAACCCGCGCCAGCAGATCGTTGTCATCGGGGACTTCTTTCTGCACATACTCCAGGAAATGTTCGTTAATTTCGAAAATCAATTGCAGGTGGCGCGGCAGGATTTTACCCAGCATATCGACAGGCCAGGTTTCCAGCGCTTCCTGCATCAGCGTGTGATTGGTATAGGAGAAGACTTTCCTCACCACCGTCCACGCTTCTATCCACTTGAATTTATGTTCATCGATCAGCAAACGCATCAACTCAGGGATCGCCAGCACCGGGTGCGTGTCATTGAGGTGGATAGCGAACTTATCCGCCAGATTGGCGTAGGTTTTATGCATCGTCCAGTGGCGGTTGAGAATATCTTGCACCGTGGCAGACACCAGAAAGTATTCCTGACGCAGACGCAGTTCGCGGCCGGAATACGTGGAATCATCGGGATACAGCACACGCGACACGTTTTCCGAATGGTTTTTATCTTCAACCGCCGCAAAATAGTCGCCCTGATTGAATTTACCCAGATTGATTTCGTTACTGGCCTGTGCGCCCCACAGACGCAGCGTGTTGGTGGCATCGGTATCGAAACCAGGAATGATTTGATCGTAGGCGCACGCGATAACTTCTTCCGTTTCCAGCCAGCGCATTTTGCTGCCTTCCTGCTGGATGCGGCCACCGAAGCGCACCTTATAGCGCGTGCTGTGGCGCGGGAATTCCCACGCATTCCCATATTCCAGCCAATAGTCCGGCGATTCCGCTTGCTTACCGTTAATAATATTCTGTTTGAACATGCCGTATTCATAGCGAATACCATAGCCGCGCCCCGGCAGAGCCATCGTCGCCAGCGAATCCAGGAAGCAGGCAGCCAGACGCCCCAAACCGCCATTGCCTAAACCCGGATCATTCTCTTCCTCTAGCAGAGAGTCCAGTTCCAGCCCCATGCCATCCAGTGCTGCTTTCAGATCGTCATACAATCCCATCGCCAGCAGTGCATTCGACAGCGTGCGTCCCAGCAAAAACTCCATCGACAGGTAATACACCTGTCGCACATCTTGCGAAAGCTGTGCCCGGTTCGAACGCAGCCAACGTTCCACCATCCGGTCACGCACCGCCAGTAGAGTGGCATTCAGCCAGTCATGTTTATTGGCAATAGAGGGATCTTTCCCTACGGTAAACATGAGTTTGTAAGCAATAGAGTGTTTCAGCGCTTCCACACTGATCGTTGGTGAAGTATAGATAAACGGAGAGTTCATAATATTCATTCCCAAGTGAGTGTTACCCTACCCTGTCGTTTTCAGATTGCACGTAGATGACGCACAGCGGGAAAACTAGTGGGTATACAAGCGTTGATAAAGCGCACCATAAGCCTGAGCAGAGACCTGCCACCCAAAATCCATCGCCATTGCCTGACGCTGCACATAGCGCCAGAGCGTAGGTCGGGACCACAACACAAACACACGACGAATCGCACGGGATAGCGATCCCACACTGCAATCGTTAAAGACAAACCCGCTTGCTAACCCATCGGCCAGATTCTCCAGCGAACAGTCCGATACCGTATCCGCCAACCCGCCGGTACGGCGCACCAGCGGCAACGTGCCATATTTCAGGCCGTAAAGCTGGGTTAATCCGCAAGGTTCAAACCGGCTAGGCACCATAATCACGTCGGCTCCACCAATAATCCGGTGCGAGAAGGCTTCGTGATAACCAATCTGCACGCCAACCTGACCGTGATATTCCGCCGCCGCCGCCAGAAAGCCCTCCTGCAAATCGGCATCTCCTGCGCCCAACACCACCAATTGCCCCCCTTGTTCCAATAAATCCGGTATTGCGCTTAACACGATGTCTAGCCCTTTCTGACTGGTCAAACGGCTAACAATGGCAAAAACCGGTGCTTTTTCATCCACCTTCAGGCCCATTGCCGTTTGCAGGCGGCGTTTGTTTTCGGCTTTGTTCGCCAACGCATCGCGGCTGTAGTGGCTCGTAAGTAAAGGGTCATGCGCCGGATTCCAAATCGAGTCATCCACCCCATTGAGAATGCCGGAGAGCCGCCCTTCCTCTTCACGCGCCGTCAGTAAGCCCTCCATACCGTAGCCATAGGCTGGCAGCGTAATCTCATGCGCGTAGGTCGGGCTTACGGTCGTAATATGATCCGCGTAAAACAGCCCCGCTTTGAGGTAGGAAATCTGGCCGTAAAATTCCAACCCGTAGATCTGAAAGAAATCGCTCGGCAATTGAATATCCGCCATATGCCGGGCAGAAAACAGCCCCTGATAGGCCAGATTGTGTACGGTAAACACCGATTTCGCCGGACGGTTACGCGCCGCCAGATAGGCGCAGGTCAACCCCGCGTGCCAGTCATGCGCATGAACAATATCGGGTCGCCAATAGTGATCCAGACCGCATGCCATTTCACAACCCATCCATCCCAGCAAGGCGAACCGTAGATAGTTATCAGCATAAGCGTAAAGCGCCGGGTCGTGATAAGGGCTACCTGCCCGTTCATACAGTTCAGGCACATCAATCAGATAAATACCGACACCATTAAAATAGCCAAACAGCAAGGTCACATGCCCGGCGAAGGTATCCAGCTCACGCACCACTTCTACGTTGGTGATGCCTTTTTTCAGATCGGGGAAGGCAGGCAAGATGATGCGCACATCCATCCCCTCCGCAATCTGTGCGCCGGGTAACGCTCCCGCGACATCCGCCAGCCCCCCCGTTTTCAACAGTGGAAATAGCTCTGAACAAACATGTAAAACCCGCATTATGACTCCCGTTTTGTTCCGATGGTGTTTACAACTTTTCCAACATCGAGCGCGTAACCAGCACAATTCCTTCTTCCGAGCGATAAAAACGGCGGCTATCCTCTTCCGCGTTTTCGCCAATCACCATGCCTTCTGGCAAATGGCAGGCGCGATCGATCACGCAACGGCGTAAACGGCAGGATCGTCCCACGTTGACATCCGGCAGGATCACAGTCGAATCGATACTGCAAAACGAATTGACCCGCACGCGTGGGAACAGCACCGAGTGCGTCACCACCGAGCCGGAAACGATGCAGCCTCCCGATACCAATGAGTTCATCGTCATGCCATGACTGCCGGAACGGTCCTGAACAAACTTGGCAGGCGGCAACGATTCAATCGCAGAACGAATCGGCCAGTGATGATCGTAGACATCCAGTTCTGGCGTGACCGACGCCAGATCGAGATTGGCGCGCCAGTAGGCTTCCAGCGTGCCGACATCCCGCCAATAGTGGTGGTCATCACCCCCCGACGTGACGCAGGACAAATTGAAGGGGTGTGCCCAGGCCTGGCGCTGCGAAACAATTTTCGGGATCAGGTCCTGCCCAAAATCATGGTTAGAGCCTGCGGCGTGAAGATCCGCTTCCAGCAATTGATAGAGATAATCCGCATTAAAAACATAGATCCCCATGCTTGCGAGCGCCATGTCGGGGTTATCCGGCATCGGCGTCGGGTTATCCGGTTTTTCGGCAAAATCGAGGATGCGGTGCTGCTTGTCCACGCTCATGACGCCAAAGGCGCTGGCTTCTTCCAGCGGGACGGGCAAACAGGCAACCGTACATTCCGCCCCCTTTTCTACGTGATCGATGAGCATGCGCGAGTAGTCCATCTTGTAGATGTGATCGCCTGCGAGGATCACCACATACTCCGCCCGGTAGCGCCGGATAATGTCGAGGTTCTGACAAACGGCGTCTGCCGTGCCCCGATACCAGTGATCGGTAGCATTACGCTGCTGCGCGGGTAACAAATCCACGAATTCATTCATTTCCGCATTCAAGAATGACCAGCCGCGCTGGATATGCTGTACCAGCGTATGTGACTGATATTGCGTGATGACGCCAATGCGACGGATGCCGGAATTCAGGCAGTTAGAAAGGGCGAAATCAATAATGCGAAATTTGCCGCCAAAGTGGACGGCAGGCTTGGCACGTAGCTCCGTCAACCCTTTCAGTCGCGTCCCGCGGCCTCCAGCCAAAATAAGCGCCACGGATTTTAGAGGAAGCTGTCTTGCCAACATCAGAGGGTCATACTTATCGTTGTTCACCATGGCTATCTCCTGATTATTCTTTTAATGGCTTGCGCTTAGGTGGTCTGCTTTATCAAGACGCATACCGCCTGCGCCTGTCCGTGCCACACACCGCCCTCAGGCGGGGTCGTCTCATCAAACGGCGGTGAAACCTGCCAGTGGCCTTCTGGCAAAATGAATGCGCCAGCATGCAGACTGGCGTTAAATAGCACGAGCCAACGACCAGACAGCAAAATCTGTAGCTGATGCTCCCCTTGCTCCCACTGCTGCGGCGTCAACGGTTGTCCTTCTTTGTTCAGCCACTGCACCGCGCCATCTCCTTCTTGCCACCATGTTTCCTGTTGCAAAGCCGGGATCGTGCGGCGCAATTGAATTAATCCGGCGACAAACTCACGCAGTGCGCCATTCGCGTTTTCCCAGTGTAACCAGGTCAGTTCGTTATCCTGACAATAGGCGTTGTTATTGCCCTGCTGACTGTGTCCCAGTTCATCCCCCGCCAGCAGCATCGGCGTACCCTGCGACAGAATCAGCGTCGTCAGCAGCGCCTTCTGGCTGGCCAGTCGACGCTGGAGAATGTCCTCATCCGCCGCCAACCCTTCCGAGCCGTGGTTATTGCTGAAGTTGCTGTCAGTGCCGTCACGGTTATCCTCGCCGTTGGCGTCGTTGTGTTTGTGGTTAAAACTCACCAGATCGCACAGCGTAAAACCGTCATGCGCGGTCAGTTTGTTGACGGAGGCATAAGGCAGGCGGTCGCGTTGCTGGAAGATGTCGCTGGACGCGGCAAAGCGGCGAGCGAACGCCCCAAGAGAAAGGTCGCCATGTAGCCAAAAGCGGCGCATATCGTCACGGTAGCGGTCACTCCACTCGGCGAACGGCGTCGGGAACTGGCCTAGCTGATAACCGCCATGCCCCATGTCCCACGGCTCGGCAATCAGCTTGCACCCCTGTAAGCGACTATCGTGTTGCATGGCAGACAGCAGCGGCGCAGCGGCGGTAAAGTCTGGAGTGCGCCCCAGCACCGTCGCCAGATCGAAGCGGAAACCATCAACGTGGCACACTTCACGCCAGAAGCGCAGGCACTCCATTACCCACTCGATGACCGCCGGATGATTCAGGCGCAGTACATTGCCGCAGCCGGTCCAGTTATGGTATTCGCCGTTTTCATTCAGCCAGTAATAGCTACGGTTATCGATGCCGCGCTGGCACAGCGTGGGGCCTTCAACATCAAGCTCAGCACTGTGGTTGAACACCACATCCAGAATGACTTCGATACCCGCGTGATGCAGCGCTTTCACCGCATCACGGAATTCAGTCAGCGCGTCGTCGCCTGCTGCCAGGCTGTTATCCACGGCAAACGGCAGCAATACGTTATAGCCCCAGTAATTACGCAGCCCCAATTGTTGCAGCCGTGGCTCATCGGCATGCTGCTGTACGGGAAGCAGCTCCAGCGCCGTGATACCCAGCGAGGTGAGATAATCAATCATCACGGGATGGCCTAACGCCAAGTAGCTGCCACGAATACCTTCAGGAATATCGGGATGTAACTGCGTCAGCCCGCGCACATGCGCTTCATAAATAACCGTCTGGTTCCAGGGCGTTTGCGGGTGCCGATCGCCCTGCCAGTCATACTCCTCCGCCGTGACCACGCATTTCGCCATAACATCAGCGCTATCGCGTTCATCCCGCTGGTCAACCCCGCCTTGCAGGCAAGCGTCATCCACCACCCAACCATCGAGCTGGCGCGCGTACGGATCCAACAGCAGCTTATGCGGATTGAAACGTAACCCCTGTGACGGTTCGAACGGCCCCTCGACCCGAAAACCGTAGCGTAGCCCCGGCTGCGCATCGGGAAGATAGCCATGCCAGATATCGCCGCTGCGTGCGGTCAGTGCGATGCGCTGTTCCTGCTGACGTTCGTCAAACACACACAGTTCGACCCGCTCGGCATTCGCCGAAAACAGCGCGAAATTCACACCATTGCCGTCAAAACTGGCGCCCAGCGGCATTGGTTTGCCCGTCAGCAGCTCCGCCATTTACGCCTCCTTCACCAGATACAACGTGGCAAGCGGCGGAATGGTCAGAACCAGAGAATGCTGACGCTGATGGCTACCCCATTCCTCGCTGTAAATCGTTCCGACATTACCCAGATTGCTGCCGTTATAATGAACCGAATCGGTGTTGATCGCTTCCCGCCAGCCGCCGGGCTGGTTGATGCCGATGCGGTATCCATAGCGCGGCACTGGCGTAAAATTGCTTACCACCAGCACTTCATTGCCCTGCTCATCGCGCCGGACAAAGGCAAAGACCGAGTTATCCCGATCGTCTACCACCAGCCATTCAAAACCCTGTGCCTGAAAATCCAACTGATACAGCGGCGGCTGCTGGCGATAACAGTGGTTGAGATCGCGTACCAGCGTCTGCACGCCACGGTGCCACCCTTCCGGTTCATCCAGCAGATGCCAGTCCAGACTGGCATCGTGGTTCCATTCACGCCCTTGTGCGAATTCTCCGCCCATAAACAGCAGCTTCTTGCCGGGATACGCCCACATAAAGCCGTAATACGCACGTAAGTTGGCGAATTTCTGCCAGACATCGCCGGGCATACGACCCAGTAGCGAACGCTTGCCGTGTACCACTTCGTCATGGGACAGCGGCAGCACAAAATTCTCACTGTAGGCGTACAACATGCCAAAGGTCAGCAGATCGTGATGGTGTTTGCGGTGAACCGGATCGAGCTGCATATAGGCGAGCGTGTCGTGCATCCACCCCATGTTCCACTTGTAGTGAAATCCTAAGCCGTTGCAATCGGGCGGCAGCGTGACGCCCGGATAATCGGTGGACTCTTCAGCCAGCGTGATCGCCGCCGGTGCCGCATGCCCTAACATATGGTTGGTATAGCGCAGAAACGCGATCGCTTCGAGGTTCTCTTTACCGCCGTAATAGTTCGGCACCCATTGTCCTTCGCTACGGCTATAGTCGCGATAAATCATGGATGCCACCGCATCCACCCGCAGCCCGTCGATGCCATAACGCTCCATCCAGAACAGTGCGTTACCCGCCAGATAGTTACGAACCTCATGGCGGGCATAGTTATAAATCAGCGTATTCCAGTCCTGATGATAGCCTTCACGCGGGTCGGCATACTCATACAGCGCGGTGCCGTCAAACTGTGCCAATCCGTATTCGTCACCGGGGAAATGCCCCGGCACCCAGTCCAACAGGACGTTGATACCGGCGTCATGAAGCGCATCCACAAACGCCCTGAATTCCGGCGCGGTGCCAAAACGCCGCGTTGGCGCATACAGCCCCAGTGGTTGATAGCCCCAACTGCCATCGAACGGATGCTCGTTAATCGGCATCAGTTCAACGTGTGTGAAGCCCATGTACTGCACATAATCAATCAGTTGGTTTGCCAGTTCCTGATAGCTCAGCCAGAAATTATTATCCGTATGCCGCCGCCAGGAACCGAGATGCACTTCATAAATGGAAATTGGCGATCGCAGACTATTCGCCTCACGTCGGGCATCGCTGGTCGGGACTTTCTCTGGCAGCGCTGTAATCAGCGATGCCGTATCCGGGCGCATCTGCGCTTCAAAAGCATAAGGATCGGCCTTCAGCCGAATGCTGCCGTGGCTGTCGATCATTTCATATTTATAGAGTTGCCCGGCCTGCACATCAGGCAGAAACAGTTCCCAAATGCCGTTTTCCCTGCGTAACCGCATCGGGTGCCGTCTACCATCCCAGAAGTTGAACTGCCCCACCACCGACACGCGCTGCGCGTTCGGCGCCCAGACGGCAAAGCGTGTGCCTTCTACCCCATCCAGCGTTTCCAGATGTGCGCCTAAGCGCTCATAAGGTCGCAAATGAGTCCCTTCGGCCAGCAGCCAAATATCCATCTCCTGCAACAGTGGGCCAAAACGGTAGGGATCTTCAATCACCCAGGTTGCTTCACGCCAGGTCACGGCCAATTGATAGTGGAAAACATTTTTCCGACGCGGCACCAGCGCGCAAAAAAAGCCGCGTTCATCTACGCGTTCCAGTTCGACGAGCTTTCGCCCATTGCTCGCATCCACCACCCAGACAGCCAGCGCATCCGGCAGCAAGGCTCGAACTTCCAGCCCCTCAGAAACGTGATGCATACCTAACAGCGAAAATGGATCGGCATAATGCCCGGAAATAAGTGAATTAATCGCATCAGAAAACGCTGACATGGTATCCATCCTCTGATTAACCATTTGAATTAAATAAATAAATCACATAAAAAACACATTGCGTGCATTTGTATTCATTGGTTACTTGTTTTTAACAAAAAATCAATAAAAATAACGAGTTATTAGCTTGCTAACGAATAACGGGGACGTGTAAAAATAATGAATACTATGAAAGAGTTCTTGAACCACGCTCCCTTAATTCAGCGTAGTCAAAGAACAAAGAAATATCAGAGAGCCAATGCAATTTTTCCGTTTATATTTATATGAATAAGTTATGACAAGGGATAATTAGCATCTTTTGTTTAAAGATCGCCGGGCAACACGGTCAACCCCCCGAGATGTCACGTTTTAGAGGGCAATAATCGATATCATGATCAGATCGCCTACCTTGCAAGACTCACGACCGGTGATTGCCGGGCGTTCCTGCGTGCTCACTGGGCGTAGAGGTATCCTGAGGTGAAACTGTCGTGTTCATCGTCAACGCCTTGCTCAAACATCATGGCGTGAAAATGCGCCCGCTGACGTGCGACAGCAGGCACGGCGTGGTCTCAGCGCGTCTGCCAGTCATAAGCCGCTTCCAGCGCGGCGGCAGCCTGATAGATCGTACCTTCTGCGTAGTGTCGCCCCACGAACATCAGGCCGACGGGCAGGCCGTCCACCTTGCCGCAGGGAACCGACATCGCAGGATGACCCGTGATATCTAACGGCGCGGTATTACCGATCATTTCAAACGCGCGGCTGATATATTCCGTCACCGAACAACCTTGTTGCGGCAGTGGCTGCGCGGTGATCGGTAAGGTTGGCATCACCAGCAGATCGACATCCTGTAGCGCCTGGTCGTAACCCGCACGCGCCAGACGCGCCAGGTTTTGTGCTTTGGCGTAATAGCGACCGTTATAGCGATCCAACCCGTACTGGCCGACGAGCATACAGACCTTGAGTGACGCCGAGAGCGCATCCGTATGCTCACGCCAGCCAGCATGTTTGTCGAGCAGTGCGACATCGTAGAGGCCTTTCCAATTCATCCCCATGCCGTTACCGTGCATCATCTGCGTGGTCAGTCCTTCACAGCCGATTGGCGTCCATAGCGCCCCCGCCAGATGATGCGCCGGTACGGAAACCTCACTCACTATTGCGCCCAGCCCTGCTAACGTATCGATCGCGCTCCGCACACTGTCGGCGACCTGTGGATCCAAATTGGGTAACTGGAACCCTTCGGTCAGAATACCGATGCGTAATCCTTTAACGCCCCTATCGAGATAGGCGGTGTAGTTATCCACTGGCGGCGCATACTGGCGTGGATCCAGCCCGTCAGCCCCCGCAATCACCTCCAGCATCAGCGCGTTATCGTAGACGTTGGCGGTGATAGGGCCGGCATGATCCACCGTCGCTTCAATCGGCATAATGCCGCTGTAAGGCACCAGTCCGTGAGTGGGCTTCATGCCATAGGTGCCGCAAAATGCGGATGGAATGCGGATCGACCCGCCCTGATCGCAGCCGATAGCCATATCGACATCCCCCGCCGCGACCAGCACTGCACTGCCGGAAGAAGAGCCACCAGAAGCATAGCCGTGACGATGGGGATTGTGTACCGGAGCAGGATCGGAGGTATGGCTACCGCCGGACAGGCAGAAGTGCTCACAGGTCGCTTTGCCAAGAATAGTGGCACCTGCGTCAAGCAGCCGCGTGGCGACGGTTGCATCGTACGTCGGTATAAAGCCTTCCAGCGTTGAGGTGCCGTTCATCATCGGCACCCCCGCCAGCGCGATATTGTCTTTCAGCACGACGGTACGGCCAGCCAATTTACCTGTGGCTGCGCCTTTCACCTCGGTTTTGTAATACCAGCCATTGTGCGGATTTTCAGCCCCTTCCGGGCGATACCCGGCCGCACGGGGATAGCGCACCTCAGGGACCGCATCGGGAAGACTATCAATCAGATCGTATGCATCAAAATTCGGCTGCATCAGCGCCAGATACTCCTCGGCCTCCGTCGGGGAGATCGACATATGCAATTGGCTGGCGATAGCCTGAAGCTGCTCAATATCGGGACGTTCAATAGCCATGGTGTATCCTTTTTCCTGTTAGCTTCCGCCTGACGGCGGGAAGCGATGAGGTGAAAATCCGGCAGGCAACCGCGCTTTTGACACTGCACCGCCGGGTGGGTGTTTTGACGATAGGCCATCGCAGGCTTCAACACTTGGTTCAAACGGTCAGCCGTTTGGCTGATTAAGACAATCGGCAAGCGCGTGCGTCACGTCGCGCAGATGTGTTATTTCGGTGCAGCGTGCTCAGTGTGTATGCACCCTGTTGTGTCTTTTTCACGCTTCCCTACGGCAACGGCCTGGCGGTAAACATGACACCCTCTATGCCTATTTTTCCACGTCGCTGCCCGCGCCGCGTGGCCTGGACACGCAACAGCGGTGTGCCGCTCGCGAGCCTCTTACCGCTCTGGTGCGATATTTGCAGTAAGCCAATACGGCGCGTGGGGTTTACCTGTGAAAACGGTTCGGTAATGAGGGTGAAGACGATGAGCAAGACCTATTATTCGACCATCAATGTCGCTGCCCCCCAGCGATTTGACTATTGGAAAGAAGTGGTGCTGCGCCACTGTATTCCCGCGGCTAGCAAGCCATTGATGGGAAACGATTTTGAGGGGAACCTCGATGTTCGTAGCATGGGTCTGGTGGACATCTGCTCATTGTCCTCCCCGCTTCACTACTGGGAGCGCACACCTCGACATTTACGCACCGGCCCAGACGACGATCTGTGGCTGGGCTATATCCAAAACGGCAGTGGACAACTTGAACAAGGTGAGCGTCGGGCGCTGTTAACACCGGACAGTATGGTGCTTTACGACGCAGCGCAGACGTTTCGCTTCAGTATCGGTGGTCAGGCGACACATCTGGTGCGCATCCCCCGCCATTTGTTGAGTAGCCGATTGCCCGGCGTGGAAAACCTGACGGCGATACCGCTCAACGATCGTCAACCTGGCATTGTGCCGCTGCGGGAAATGTTACGGCAAAGCACGGAAGCGGCCTCATGGCAGCAGAACCCTGATATAGCCGGACGCTTTTCCCAAACGCTGCTGGATCTGCTGGTGCTCAGTCTGGAGCTTCAGGATCTGAATAATGTGGGGGCGGAACGCGATCTCTATGCCCGCATGATGAACTACATTCAACGCCACCTGACCGAATCCGACCTCAATATTGAACGTCTTGCACGCGCTCACCATGTTTCCACACGTACCGTGACGCGGGCATTCGCCCGCCACCAGAAAACGCCCATGGCCGTGATCTGGCATGAGCGCCTGAAGGCGAGCCATGAGGCCATCCGTTGTGGACGGGTTCGCAGCGTCTCACAAGCGGCGCTCGACTTCGGTTTCTCTGACTTTTCCCATTTCAGCCACGCGTTCCGCAAAGCGTTTGGGCTTTCGCCACGCACGCTGTTACCAAGCAATAACGAGCCGAGCTGATAATCGTTCGCCGTCGGTGGCGAGAAACGCAGACGACCTTGCCACCGACGTGACGTAAAAAACTGCAATCAACATCGCCAAAAGCAGTACAATCTGGCGGATGCTCTATGTTGATAGAGGTATGACGAGACCCCGCCCATGGTTAGCCAGATTGATCTGATCCTTTCCCTGTTACAGCAGATGTGTGTTTATCTGGTTATCGCTTATCTGCTGAGTAAAACACCGCTGTTCATCCCGCTGATGCAGGTCACTATCCGCCTGCCACACAAGCTGGTCTGCTATCTGGTGTTTTCCGTATTTTGCATTATGGGGACCTATTTCGGCCTGCACATCGACGACTCGATTGCCAATACCCGTGCAACGGGCGCGGTGCTCGGCGGTATGCTGGGCGGCCCCTCAGTGGGCTTTCTCGTCGGATTAACCGGCGGATTGCACCGCTATTCGATGGGCGGTATGACGGCGTTGGCCTGTATGCTGTCGACGATTACCGAAGGTCTGCTTGGCGGGCTGTTACACCGCTATCTGGCACGCCGCAACCGCATCGATCTGCTGTTTCAGCCGCTCGTCGTCGGTCTGACTGCGCTGGTGGCTGAATGCCTGCAAATGGCAATTATTCTGCTCGTCGCCCGCCCATTTGATAACGCGGTGGAACTGGTGCAAGACATTGCCTTGCCGATGATGATCACCAATAGCATTGGCTCCGCGATGCTTATGCGTATCCTGCTCGACCGACGCGCCATTTTTGAAAAATACACCTCAGCCTTTTCCGCCAAAGCGCTGCAAATCGCCGCTCGTGCTGAAGGCGCACTGCGTCAGGGATTCAACCCGAAGAACAGTATGCGCGTGGCACGAATTCTGTATGAGGAACTGGGGGTCGGTGCCGTGGCGATTACCGATCGCGACAAGCTGCTGGCCTTCATCGGGCTGGGCGATGACCACCACAACGTCGGCGCACCCATCACCTCATCCCACACGCGCCGGGCGATAGATAACAATCAGGTGGTATACGCCGACGGCAACGAGGTGTCTTATACCTGTTCAGTGTCGCCGCAGTGTAAGCTCGGCTCCACGCTGGTGATCCCTCTGCGCGGTGAAGATCAGCGCGTTGTCGGCACGATCAAGCTTTATGAACCCAAGAATAAGCTCTTTTCCAGCATTAATCGCACGCTGGGAGAAGGGATCGCCCACCTGCTCTCCGCACAGATTCTGACCGGACGTTTTGAACAGCAGAAACAACTGCTGGCGCAGTCGGAAATCAAATTGCTGCACGCGCAGGTCAACCCGCATTTTCTGTTCAACGCGCTGAATACGCTGTCTGCGGTGATACGGCGCGATCCTGCTCACGCACGCCAGTTGGTGCTGTCTCTCTCGACGTTTTTCCGTAAAAACCTCAAGCGCAGCAACGATGAGGTGTCGCTCAATGACGAGTTAGAGCACGTCAATGCCTATCTCGAAATCGAAAAGGCGCGTTTTACCGATCACCTGACAGTAGACATTTCACTGCCGGAAGCGCTACGTGAAGCACGATTACCCGCATTTTCCCTGCAACCGATTGTCGAAAATGCGATTAAGCACGGAACCTCGCAGATGATTGAAAACGGGCATATCCACATCCGTGGTCGCCAGCATGCCAATACGCTGGAACTGTCGGTAGAAGATAACGCGGGCACCTATCAGCCCCGTAGCGGTGGCGATGGATTAGGCATGAATCTGGTCGATCGCCGCATCAAGGCACGCTACGGCAACCGCTACGGCATTACAGTAATCAGCGAGGCGGATAAATTCACGCGGGTTGAAGTACGCGTACCGCTAATTTCACCGCGTCAGGTGCTGGAGAAACGGGATGACGTGGCATGATGGGGTTGGATAAAGGCGTGGCTAGTTGGTGGCGAGTTGGTGACGCCAGACTGAATCATCACAATGGTGAAAAACACGTATTGCGCAGTCGATCACGTACGCTTAAATCCATCATATTGGGGCTTACCCCATAAAAATGAACTTAACACCCAATATTATAGATTTATTTATCATACGACAGAGTTGTAGGGCTAATTTCGTCGATAAACGCGTTACCGTAGCGAGGATCAGGATCTGGCAGAGATAAGAGCATTGCCTAAAACAATGCTTAATAGAAGGGTACGGCTCTTAATCTGACGGATTTACTAAAGCTGGATGGATCTTTGATTGATACATATCAGGACGAGTAATCGCCCAGACATAGTTTTCTTTGTTAACCGGAGAATATCCTGCTTTTTCATAGAGCCATGGTGCAGTTGATGTCAGTAACATAATACGCCGCAACCGCTTAAGCACTGGGTGGTCAAGGCAGCATTCCATTAACCAGCTTCCCAATTTTTGCTGCTGATATTCTTCCAGTACATAAACATCACAGAGATAACCGAAAGTCGCAAAATCCGTCACTACACGCGCTAGCCCAATCTGCTTACTTTCAGTGAATAACCCGAAATTAAGGCTGTTAGCAAGGGATTCCTGAACGGTATCAATATCAATGCCCGTTGCCCAGCTTGAACGCGTTAAATAGCAATGTATGGCATCAATATCCAGTAGATCGTTATTCGTTGTTACAACGAATTTCTGCTTTCTCCAGGTCAATACCTGCGGTATCTCCTCTTCACTGTCGGTATTCATTCATTTCTGTTTCCGATATAACGTGAGTATGAAACTGGCGCAACACCCAACCGCTGTTGCGCCAGAAAAGCAGAAGAACTATAGCAAGTTAACTACAGCAGGATGCGCAGCATACGGCGCAGCGGCTCAGCGGCTCCCCACAGCAACTGATCGCCGACCGTGAAGGCAGACAGGTATTCCGGCCCCATGTTCAGCTTACGCAGACGCCCCACTGGCGTGGTGAGCGTGCCCGTTACCGCAGCAGGCGTTAATTCGCGCATGGTGATATCGCGATCGTTCGGCACCACTTTCACCCAGTCATTGTGGGTTGCCAGCAGTTGTTCAATTTCCGGCAGCGCCACGTCTTTCTTCAGTTTGATGGTGAACGCCTGGCTGTGGCAGCGCAGTGCGCCAACGCGCACGCAGAGGCCATCAACAGGGATCACGCTGCTGGTGCCCAGAATTTTGTTGGTTTCCGCCTGACCTTTCCACTCTTCACGGCTCTGGCCGTTATCCAGTTGTTTGTCGATCCACGGAATCAGGCTACCGGCCAACGGCACGCCGAAGTTATCGGTCGGCAGCGAACCGCTACGGGTCAGCGCGGTGACTTTACGTTCGATATCCAGAATCGCAGAGGCCGGATCCTGTAGCGCTTGCGCCACTTCACCGTGCAGCGCCCCCATCTGGCTCAGCAGTTCACGCATGTGACGCGCACCACCGCCAGAAGCAGCCTGATACGTCGCAGCAGACACCCACTCCACCAGATTGTTAGCAAACAGGCCACCCAGTGACATCAGCATCAGGCTGACGGTACAGTTACCACCGGCAAAGGTTTTGATGCCTTTATCCAGACCCTGTTTAATCACCCCGTGGTTAACCGGATCCAGAATAATGATCGCGTCATCTTTCATACGCAGCGAGGAAGCAGCGTCGATCCAATAGCCCTGCCAGCCACTTTCACGCAGCTTTGGGTAGACTTCATTGGTATAATCGCCACCCTGACAGGTAATGATGATGTCCAGCGCACGCAACGCTTCAATATTATAAGCATCCTGCAACACGCCGGGATGACCACCCAGCGCGGGTGCAGGTTCGCCATGCTGAGAAGTCGAAAAGAATACCGGATGAATCAAATCAAAGTCGCGTTCTTCCACCATGCGCTGCATGAGAACCGAGCCGACCATACCGCGCCAGCCAATAAAACCAACATTTTTCATGGTAACTGTCCTGCTTTGGGGGTAACAAAAAGAATTCTGGCTAACGTCGATAGCGCTTAGTGATTACTGACTCAGTGATCTGCCGCAGAGATTGCGCATGTCGTGTCGTAAACCCGTAAATAATTGTGTCATTCAGCCTTACAAAATGTACATCAAGTCGCAAGTGAATTTATTCGATAGTACGGCATTTTTCAGCAGTCATTCTAATATCATCGACCGCGTACAGGATAACAACGTTGGCCCGCCCGTGAAGAGGGGCCGCTCAGAAAATAAGGTTTACACCACCATGACAGAAATGATCTCCGCAACGGTACTGCTGTTGCTCATTATGGATCCACTCGGCAACCTGCCGATTTTTATGTCCGTGCTCAAGCATCTCGACCCGAAGCGGCGACGCGTGGTGCTGATTCGTGAAATGCTGATCGCGCTCGGGCTGATGCTGGTTTTCCTGTTCGCGGGCGAACGCATTCTGGCGTTCCTGAATCTACGCACCGAAACCGTGTCGATTTCCGGCGGTATTGTGCTATTCCTGATCGCGATTCGTATGATTTTCCCCTCGCAGGAAGGCAACAGCAGCGGTCTACCCGCCGGAGAAGAGCCGTTTCTGGTGCCGATGGCGATTCCGCTGGTGGCGGGGCCATCGATCCTCGCCGCGCTGATGCTGCTGTCTCACCAGTACCCTAATCAGTTGCCGCACCTAACGCTGGCGCTGTTTATCGCCTGGACGATCTCGTTCATCATCCTGCTGATGTCAGATGTGTTCTTGCGTTTGCTGGGTGAGAAAGGCGTGAGCGCGCTGGAGAAATTGATGGGGCTGATTCTGGTCATGCTATCGACGCAGATGTTCCTCGACGGCGTACGTGCTTATATGAAGTTATAACCGCGCCGTTTTCCTCGCAGTCTTATACATAAATGCGCAAATGATTATGGGGTTGACGTTGTCTGGCGTAAAAATTATGCAGCGGTGGGCATGACCACCGAGTGAGCGGCAAGGACGCCGCGAAAGACGGTGCCGCGCCGGGAGCGCGTCAACGTCGGCTCGAAAGGTGGTCATGAACGCCGATGGCACCGCGTAGCGGCATAATTTAGCCAGAAGCCTGGGGTCATGGGGCGAGTGGCGTTTGAGCCGCCCCATGTCGGGCGCGTGCTACGAAGTAGCATGAAAATAACGACATTATCGCGCACGAAACCGTCTCTTCGTCGGCATAAAAAATGTGACTAAAAGCCCCCTCCATAAGGAGGGGCTAAACACATCAGAGGAAAATACTCCCCACCAACGCTATCAGGAACGCGATGGTGCCGAGCAGCGTTTCCATCACCGTCCAGGTTTTCAGGGTGGTTTTCTCATCCATTTCGAGGAAACGCCCCACCAGCCAGAAGCCGGAATCGTTCACATGCGACAGCACGGTCGCACCGCCCGCAATCGCCACCACAATAAAACAAATATCGAACTGGCTAAGGCCGGGCGTTGCCGCCACCGCGGGCGCCATCAGCGCGGCCGTCGTCGTCAGCGCGACGGTGGCGGAACCCTGCGCCACGCGCAGTGCCGCAGACACCACAAACGCCGCCACGATCACCGGCATCCCTGTATCTGCCAGCGCGCCCGACAGCGCATCGCCAATACCGCTGGAACGCAACACGCCGCCAAACATCCCACCCGCACCAGTGACCAGAATAATCGAACAGACTGGCCCCAACGCGCCTTCACAGACTTTCTCAAGGTGTCTACGGCTATGCTGGCCGCTAAACATCATCATGGCGAACAAGACTGTAATCAGCAGCGCAATCGGCGTTTTCCCCAGCATGCGCAGGAACTGCACCAGACTGCTATCGCCGCTGATGATACCCATCACCGTCAAAGTATTCAGTCCGGTATCGAGAAAGATCAGGATCAGCGGCAGCAGCAGCACCCACATCACCACGCCAAACGCCGGCGGCGTATGGTTCTCATCCGCTTTCACTTCCGTCAGGAACGTTGACGGCAGCGGTAAATGGAATTTCTTACCCGCCCACAGACCAAACAGATAACCGCCGAGATACCAGGTGGGGTAAGCAATCACGGCCCCGACCAGCACCATCAGGCCAATGTTGGCCCCCAGCAGTTCACTGGCCGCAACCGGCCCCGGATGCGGCGGCAGCAACGCGTGCATCACCGCAAATGCCCCCGCAGCCGGGAACGCATAGGTCAGCGTTGAACCACCAAAACGTTTCGCGACGCTGAAAATAATCGGCAGCATCACGATCAGCCCGGCATCGAAAAAGATCGGGAAGCCGAACAGCAAAGAAGCAAGCCCCAGCGCGAAAGGTGCGCGTTTCTCGCCAAATTTATTGATGAGCGTATTCGCCAACACATTAGCGCCGCCGGTCACTTCCAGCAGACGACCAATCATGGCACCTAACCCCACCAGCAGGGCGACGGATGCCAATGTGCTGCCGAACCCACTGAGTAGAGTAGGAACGAGTTTCTCAAAAGGGGTATTCGTGGCCAGCGCGGTGATCACACTCACCAGCGTCAACGCCAGAAACGCGTGAACGCGGAAACGCATAATCAGCACCAGTAGCAGTGCGACTGCACCTGCGGCGATGGTTAATAGCACACTGGCGCTATAGGCGGATGTGATTTCTGTCATCGTTAATAATCTCTTAAGGCACTCGGTCTGGGTTGACTGATTGTTTGTGAGGCGTATCACATCATCATTTGATACCGGTAACATGATACGGGTAACATGTTAAAGTATGGAACCAGTAAGCATCATTTAATTTACATTTTGAGATAGAGATCAAATTATGTCGGGTCAAAGCATTATTCTGATGGGCGTATCAGGCAGTGGAAAATCCTCAGTGGGCGCTGAACTTGGCCGCGCCATTCAGGCAAAGTTTATTGACGGCGACGATCTGCATCCGCGCGCAAATATCCAGAAAATGGCCAGCGGCACACCCTTGAATGATGATGACCGCGCTCCCTGGCTGGAACGGCTTAGCGATGTCGCCTACAGCCTGGCGCACAAAAACGAAACGGGCATCATCGTCTGTTCCGCGCTGAAAAAGCGTTACCGTGACCGCCTGCGCGCAGGAAATGAGAAGATGGTGTTTCTCTATTTGAAAGGCAGCTTTGAACTGGTGCTGGAGCGTCACAAAGCCAGAGCCGGCCACTTCATGCCGACAGAATTGCTAAAAAGTCAGTTCGATGCGCTGGAAGAACCGGGCAACGATGAACCCGATGTTCTGAAAGTCGATATTGACGGCACGCGAGAAGAGGTCGTACAGCGCTGCGTTGACGCACTGCGAGCCGCAGGCTAACGCCACGGTTAAAGGCTCTCGCCATCCAGCACGGTAAAGCCGACATCGATCATGTCCTGCGCGACTGGCTCGCCGCGCAGACGCGCCAGCAGACGCTCGGTTCCGACGCGCCCCATGTGCTCACGCGGCGTCAGCACACTCGCCAATTTCGGCACCATCGCCTGCCCAATGTCATGCCCGTGGAAACCCGCGACGCCGATGTCTTGCGGTACACGCAGTCCCTGGCGCTGACATTCAAACATCGCGCCGACGGCTAAATCGTCATTGGTGCAAAATACGCTATCGACCTGCGGGTATTCCGCCTGCGTCTGTCGCAGCAGTTCGCCACCGAGCGAATAGGAGGACGCCCGTTCGCTCATCACACAATAGCTTTTGAGTTCACTTTCCCACATCGCCTGTTCATAGCCCCGGCAGCGCATAATCGTGCGTTCATCCTGCCGCGCCCCGAGATAGACGATATGACGATGCCCCAGCGCCACCATGCGCAGCGTCATCTGGCGGGCGGCTTCAACGTTATCAAACCCGACGGCCATATCCAGACAGGGAGAGACAGAATCCATCAGCTCCACCACCGGAATACCCGCGACATCCAGCATCTGGCGCGTTCGCGGCGTGTGGGTACGTTCAGCCAGAATCAGCCCGTCAATGTGATACGAGAGCAGTGAAGTCAGGCGTTGCTCTTCTCTGTCAGGATGATAGCCATAGTGCGCCAGCATGGTTTGGTAACCGTGCGCCTCTGCGGTGCGTTCGATCCCACGTAAGACCTCGGCGAAAACCTGATTGGTTAATGACGGCAATAGCACACCAATCGCCCGACTGGTCGAACTGGCGAGCATATTCGGTGCCAGATTAGGGATATAGCCCAGCTCATCCAACGCAATAGCAATCTTTTCCTGCAACGCGGCTGACACCTGTGTGGGATTACGCAAATAGCGGCTTACCGTCATTTTGGTAATCCCCACGCGATCAGCGACATCCTGGAGAACGGGTCTTTTCTTCTTCATCGTCGACTAAAAATGCCTGAAAAACAGTAAGCTAAGTTTAGCAAAAAAAACGTGAAGAAAGTAAAGGCAAAGGGGCAGAATCTGAAGGATGGCGTCAGGCAGTGACAAATAAAAAGCCCGCGTCTTTTCCTACGCGGGCTTCTTCATTTTCTCACTCGTCATTATACCGGCGGTAAATCAAACAGCAGGATTTCGCTGTCTTCACTGGCCTGTACGGAGATCGCCGTTTCGTCCCAGACAGCAAACGCATCGCTGGCTTGCGCTTTCTGACCGTTAATTTCGACCGTACCGCGTACCACCTGAATCCAGACACGACGATCGGCCTGAATCTGATACACCGATTGTTCCTGCGCTTTCAGCGCCCAACGCCATAGCGTCATGTCCTGAAAGACTTTCAGCGAACCATCGCGCGCATCCGGCGACAGCACCAGTTGACGCCCTTGCTGCACATCAAAGCGTTTTTGCTCGTAGCGCGGCGTTAACCCGGTTTTTTCCGGGATAATCCAGATTTGGTACAGATGCAGTTGCTCATCTTTGCTGGCATTGTATTCCGAGTGACGAATACCCGTTCCCGCACTCATGATCTGGAACTCGCCTGCGGGCACCTGCTCTTTATTTCCCATGCTGTCCTGATGCTCTACGGCACCGGACAATACATAGGTCAGAATTTCCATATCTTTGTGCGGATGTGTACCGAACCCCTGCCCGCCTTCGATATAGTCTTCATTAATGACGCGCAGTGCCGAAAACCCCATGAAATCAGGATCGTAATAATCGGCAAATGAGAACGTGTGCCAGCTATCGAGCCAGCCGTGATTCGCATGTCCTCGATCTTGCGCTTGACGTAAATAGATCATGTTCTTTCCTCCTGCATTTCTGATAAGGAAAGTGTAACGGGCGGGGGTAAATAAGATAGCGCAAAAAACTCATCGCGCTGTTCGAAAAATCAGAACGGGATGAAAGACCCGTTTTATCAACGCCTCGCGGTGTGCGCCAAATAAAAAAGCGCCGAGGGTGAACCCGCCCGGCGCTTTCTCTGATGTCGTTAGTGCTATCGGCGTTTCAGCAACAGCGCTACGCTGATACACAAAAAAACCGAACTGGGCAAGATCGCTCCCAAAATGGGGGGAATGCCGTAGACCAGACTGAGTGGACGGAAAATCTCATTCAGCAGGTAGAAGAAGAAGCCGAAGCTGATACCAATCACGATACGTGAACCTGCCGACACGCTACGCAGCGGGCCAAAGATAAACGAGACGGCCATAAGCATCATCACCGCCACCGAAACCGGTGCAAAGATTTTGCTCCACATGTTCAATTGGTAACGACTCGCCTCCTGACCACTTTGTTTCAGGTATTTGGCGTAATCATATAACCCACGGATCGATAGCGCATTCGGCTCCAGCGCCACTACGCCCAGCTTGTCGGGCGTCAGGTTAGTTTTCCATTCTCCGCTAAACGTCTGGCTGCCCCCAATTTGTTTGCCGTCGCTCAAATCAGATTCATCAACCTGAGAAAGTTTCCAGACATTCCTTGCATCTTCAAACTTGGCAGAAGCGGCATAGCGCACGGATAGCAGCTTGTTACTATCGTCAAAGTGATAAATATTGACGCCAGACAGTTCTTTATTACCCACGACCCGTTCGATATAGATAAAGTCATTGCCGTCTTTTGCCCACAGTCCACCTTGCGTAGAGATCATCGATCCACCAGAGATCATCTGAGAACGATAGTTACGCGCCATCTGTTCCCCCTGCGGAGAAACCCATTCGCCAATCGCCATCGTCAACAATACCAGCGGGATCGCGGTTTTCATCACGGCAGTCGCAATCTGCAAGCGGGTAAAGCCAGACGCCTGCATCACCACCAGTTCACTGCGAGTCGCAAGCTGACCCAGCCCAAGTAATGCGCCAAGCAGCGCCGCCATGGGGAAGAAGACCTCAATGTCCTTGGGTACACTGAGCAGCGTGAACAGCCCCGCGCCCAGCGCCGAATACTCGCCTTGCCCAACTTTACGCAACTGGTCAACAAACTTGATAATGCCGGAGAGCGACACCAGCATGAACAGCGTCGTCATGATAGTGGTGAAAATCGTTTTGCCGATATAGCGGTCTAATACACCAAACATCAGGCCGCTCCTTGCGTTTTCAGAGTAAGAGGCTTAAAGCGGGCGCGCACTTTGCGCATCGGCACGGTATCCCAGAGATTAAGCATCAGCGCGATGCCAAAGTACATCAGGTTCGTCAGCCAGACCCATACCATCGGATCGATTTTTCCTTTACTGGCATTAGAACGCAGCGAACTTTGCAGCAGGAAGAAAATCAGGTACAGCAGCATCGCAGGCAGCATACTCAGCACCCTACCCTGACGTGGATTCACCACGCTTAGCGGCACCACCATCAGCGCCATAATCAGTACGGAAACAATCAGTGTCAGCCGCCAGTGGAACTCGGCGCGCGCATCGTGCGCATCGGAATGCCAAAGGGTTTGCATATCCATTTGCTGTACGTCGCTATTATTGAGCGTCACGGCCTGGTGACCAATCACGGCCTGATAATTGGTGAAATCCGTGATACGAAAATCACGCAAAAGCGCCGTGCCTTCATAACGCGAACCGTTATCTAACATCACGACCTGCGTGCCGTCCCCGTTTTGCGTGATATGACCACGATCGGCTACCACAACAGAAGGCCGTGCATTACCACTCGGGCGCAGTTGTGCCAGAAAGACGTGTTCAAACGCCGATCCTTTAACATTGCCAACAAACAGTACCGCGTTGCCGCCTTGTGCAGACTGGAACTGTCCTTCTACCAGCGCCGCCATGCCGGGATTCGCCTTCGCTTCCGCCAGCACTTCTTCCTGATGTCGGGAAGACCACGGGCTGAGCCATGTAACGTTAATCGTCGCGAGGGTGGCTGTGAACACGGCTAAGGTCAGCGCAGCTTGCAGTAACACACGTTTGCCCAGCCCGCAGGCGTGCATGACGGTGATTTCGCTTTCCGCATAGAGGCGGCCAAACGTCATCAACACACCAAGAAACAGGCTCAATGGCAGGATAAGCTGCACCATCTCCGGCACACCCAAGCCCAACAGGGAGAGAACCAAATTTGTCGGGATTTCACCATCAACCGCGGCGCCCAGTATCCGCACTAATTTCTGACAAAAGAAAATCAGTAACAGAATGAAAAGGATGGCCAGTTGGCTCTTAAAGGTTTCCCGTACCAGATATCGTATGATGATCACGCTTAATTACGCCTGTGAAAACTTGTCTTTTTGCAGGAAAATCGATAGTTTCTTCGCTAACGCGCCATTTATACTCATTTTTGGCAGCCCTCTTAGTCAAAACCTACCCTAAATAATTCGCGTTGCAGGAAGGCGGCGACACAGTGAATCCCCGGGAGCTTACACCAGTAAGTGACTGGGGTGAACGAGGAAAGCCAACGCACATGCAGCGTGAAGTATGATGGGTATATTACAACATACTGCGTTTGAGCAGTTGTATCAGAACCTGCTTATAGTCACCAAAACAGGTTCACTACGTCGTTAAGATTAACACAGGTTATGTTAACGCAACGGCGGGAAAGTATTACGGCGTGTCACATTCTAGTCGTTGCCCCCGCCTTTGTCTTTAAGATTCAGGAGAGTACATGGAGTTCAGCGTAAAAAGCGGTAGCCCGGAAAAACAACGCAGTGCCTGCATTGTCGTCGGCGTGTTTGAACCGCGTCGTCTGTCCCCTATTGCCGAACAACTCGATAAAATCAGCGACGGCTACATCAGCGCGTTGCTCCGCCGTGGTGAATTAGAAGGCAAAGTGGGGCAATCACTGCTTTTGCACCATGTACCTAACATTCTTTCCGAGCGCATTCTGCTGATTGGTTGCGGTAAAGAGCGCGAACTGGATGAACGCCAGTACAAACAGGTGATTCAGAAAACGATCAACGCCCTGAACGAAACCGGTTCGATGGAAGCGGTCTGTTTCCTGACCGAACTGCATGTGAAAGGCCGTAACACGTACTGGAAAGTGCGTCAGGCGGTCGAAACCGCAAAAGAAACGCTATATACCTTCGATCAGCTTAAGAGCAACAAGGTTGAGCTGCGCCGCCCGCTACGCAAAATGGTGTTCAACGTGCCGACGCGTCGTGAACTGACCAGCGGCGAGCGCGCGATTCAGCATGGTCTGGCGATTGCTGCGGGCATCAAAGCCGCCAAAGATCTCGGCAATATGCCGCCGAATATCTGTAATGCCGCCTATCTGGCCTCGCAGGCGCGCCAGTTGGCCGACACCTACAGCCAGAACATCATCACGCGGGTGATTGGCGAACAGCAGATGAAAGAGCTGGGCATGAACGCCTATCTGGCCGTCGGCCAAGGCTCGCAGAATGAATCGCTGATGTCTGTGATCGAATATAAAGGCGATCCGAACCCGGAAACCCGCCCGATTGTGCTGGTAGGCAAAGGGCTAACGTTCGATTCCGGCGGTATCTCCATCAAGCCTGCCGATAGCATGGACGAAATGAAATACGACATGTGTGGCGCGGCCACCGTTTACGGCGTGATGCGTATGGCCGCCGAGCTGGCGCTGCCGTTGAACATCATCGGCGTGCTGGCGGGGTGTGAAAACATGGTCGATGGACGCGCCTACCGTCCAGGCGATGTGCTGACCACCATGTCCGGTCAAACGGTTGAAGTGCTGAACACCGATGCGGAAGGCCGTCTGGTCTTGTGTGATGCGCTGACCTACGTTGAACGCTATGAGCCGGACGTGGTGATTGACGTCGCAACGCTGACCGGCGCGTGCGTGATTGCGCTGGGGCACCACATCACCGGACTGATGGCGAACCACAATCCGCTGGCGCACGAGCTGTTGAGCGCGTCCGAGCAGTCTGGCGATCGCGCGTGGCGTCTGCCGCTGACCGACGAGTTTCAGGAACAGTTGGAATCCAATTTTGCCGATATGGCGAACATTGGTGGTCGTCCGGGTGGGGCGATTACCGCAGGCTGCTTCCTGTCGCGCTTTACACGTAAGTATAGCTGGGCGCATCTGGATATCGCGGGTACAGCCTGGCGTTCCGGTAAAGGCAAAGGGGCAACGGGTCGTCCGGTCGCGCTGTTATCACAGTTCCTGCTTAACCGAGCGGGGCAGAACGACGTAGAATAACGTAGCCCGCACACAGGCTACATGAAGTATGATGAGTATAATCGGGCCGGATATTCCGGCCCTTATCAATAGTGTAAACCATGAAAAACGCAACGTTCTATCTTCTCGAACACGACAGCAAAAGCGGTGAGCTCAGCGCCCATGAGGCACTGGCCTGCGATCTGGCGGCAGAACGTTGGCGAGCCGGAAAGCGCGTGCTGATTGCCTGCGAAGACGAGCAGCAGGCCATCAGGCTGGACGAAGCACTGTGGCAGCGCGATCCCAATGCGTTCGTGCCGCACAATCTGGCGGGCGAAGGGCCGCGTCACGGGGCGCCGGTCGAGCTGGCCTGGCCGCAGCGGCGTGGCAACGCGCCTCGGGATCTGCTGATCAGCCTGTTGCCACAGTTCGCAGATTTTGCCACCGCTTTCCATGAAGTGATAGACTTTGTTCCTTACGAAGAATCCCTGAAACAGTTGGCGCGCGACCGTTATAAAACCTATCGCAGCGTCGGCTTCCAATTGACCACGGCTACGCCGCCAACTCACTGAATTTTGAGCATAATGGAAACGAAATATAACCCGCAAGATATCGAGCAGCCGCTCTACGAACTCTGGGAAAAGCAAGGCTACTTCAAGCCGCACGGCGACACGAGTAAAGACAGCTTCAGCATCATGATCCCGCCGCCCAACGTCACCGGCAGCTTGCATATGGGTCATGCTTTCCAGCAAACCATTATGGATACGTTGATCCGCTACCAGCGTATGCAGGGCAAAAACACCCTGTGGCAGGCGGGCACCGACCACGCCGGTATCGCCACACAGATGGTGGTGGAGCGTAAGATCGCCGCAGAAGAAGGCAAAACGCGCCACGATTACGGTCGTGAAGCGTTCATCGACAAAATCTGGCAGTGGAAAGGCGAATCTGGCGGCAATATTACCCGTCAGATGCGCCGTCTGGGCAACTCTGTTGATTGGGAGCGCGAGCGCTTCACCATGGATGAAGGCCTGTCCAACGCGGTGAAAGAAGTGTTCGTCCGTCTGTATAAGGAAGATCTGATTTACCGCGGTAAACGTCTGGTGAACTGGGATCCGAAACTGCGCACCGCGATTTCCGATCTGGAAGTCGAAAACCGTGAAGTGAAAGGATCGATGTGGCACCTGCGCTATCCGCTGGCCGATGGCGTGAAAACCGCCGAAGGAAAAGACTATCTGGTCGTCGCCACTACGCGCCCGGAAACCATGCTGGGTGATACCGGTGTTGCCGTTAACCCGGAAGATCCACGTTATAAAGATCTGATCGGCAAAGCAGTCATCCTGCCGCTGATTGGCCGTCGTATCCCAATCGTCGGTGACGAACATGCCGACATGGAAAAAGGTACGGGCTGCGTGAAGATCACGCCAGCGCACGACTTCAACGACTACGAAGTCGGTAAACGCCACCAGTTGCCAATGGTGAACATCCTGACGTTCGACGGTGATATCCGCCAGAGCGCTGAAATTTTTGATACCAATGGCGAAGCCAGCACCGTTTACAGCAGCGACATTCCAGAAGCCTTTCAGGGTCTGGAGCGTTTTGCCGCGCGTAAAGCGCTGGTCGCCGCATTCGATGAACTCGGCCTGTTGGAAGAGATCAAAGCGCACGACCTGACCGTGCCTTACGGCGACCGTGGCGGCGTGGTGATCGAACCGATGCTGACCGACCAATGGTACGTGCGCGCGGCCGTACTGGCTAAACCGGCGGTAGAAGCCGTAGAAGATGGCCGCATTCAGTTCGTGCCAAAACAGTACGAAAACATGTACTTCAGTTGGATGCGCGATATTCAGGACTGGTGTATCTCCCGTCAACTGTGGTGGGGCCACCGTATCCCAGCCTGGTACGACGCCAACGGCAACGTCTATGTGGGCCGCAGCGAAGCGGAAGTTCGCAGTGAAAACAACCTCGCTGACGATGTCGTTCTGCATCAGGACGAAGACGTACTGGATACCTGGTTCTCATCCGGGTTGTGGACGTTCTCTACGCTGGGCTGGCCGGAGCAAACGCCAGATCTGAAAGCCTTCCACCCAAGCAGCGTGATGGTCAGCGGTTTCGACATCATCTTCTTCTGGATTGCCCGCATGATCATGCTGACCATGCACTTCATCAAAGATGAAGACGGCAAGCCACAGGTGCCATTCCACACCGTCTACATGACCGGCCTGATCCGTGATGAAGAAGGCCAGAAGATGTCCAAATCCAAAGGGAACGTAATCGACCCGCTGGATATGGTGGACGGTATTTCACTGGAAGCGCTGCTGGAAAAACGTACCGGCAACATGATGCAGCCGCAGTTGGCGGAAAAGATCCGCAAACGTACCGAGAAGCAATTCCCGAACGGCATCGAGCCTCACGGTACGGATGCCCTGCGCTTCACGCTGGCGGCGCTGGCCTCAACTGGCCGTGACATCAACTGGGATATGAAGCGTCTGGAAGGTTATCGCAACTTCTGTAACAAGCTGTGGAATGCCAGCCGTTTCGTACTGATGAACACTGAAGATCAGGACTGTGGTTTTGGCGCGGGCGAGAAAGTGTTATCGCTGGCTGACCGCTGGATTCTGGCGGAATTCAACCGTACGGTAAAAGCTTATCGCGACGCGCTGGACGGCTATCGCTTTGATATTGCTGCCGGTATTCTGTATGAGTTCACCTGGAACCAATTCTGTGACTGGTATCTGGAACTGACGAAGCCTGTAATGAACGGCGGATCGGAAGCGGAGCTGCGCGGTACGCGCCATACGCTGGTGACCGTACTGGAAGCACTGCTACGTCTGGCACACCCGATTATTCCGTTCATTACCGAAACCATCTGGCTGCGCGTCAAAGCGCTGAAAGGCATCAGTGCAGACACCATCATGCTGCAACCGTTCCCTGAGTTCGATGCTGCGCAGGAAGATACGCTGGCGTTGAACGATCTGGAGTGGATCAAGCAGGCGATTATCGCGGTACGTAATATTCGTGCGGAAATGAACATTGCGCCGGGTAAACCACTCGAAGTGTTGCTGCGTGATGCCACGGCTGAAGCGCAACGTCGCGTGGAAGAGAATCGTAGCTTCATTCAAACGCTGGCGCGTCTGGAAAGCATCACGT
This sequence comes from Pectobacterium fontis, assembly GCF_000803215.1. Taxonomy (GTDB): domain Bacteria; phylum Pseudomonadota; class Gammaproteobacteria; order Enterobacterales; family Enterobacteriaceae; genus Pectobacterium; species Pectobacterium fontis. The sequence continues at coordinate 63,663 of NZ_JSXC01000043.1, read as the reverse complement.
TGCTACCTGCGGGCGATAAAGGTCCGGTTTCCGTCACAAAACTCATTGATGGCGCCGAGCTGTTAATCCCGATGGCGGGTCTGATCGACAAAGACGCAGAGTTGGATCGTCTGGCGAAAGAAGTGGCGAAAATCGAAGCCGAGATTGGCCGCATCGAAAGCAAGCTGTCCAACGAAGGTTTTGTGGCGCGCGCACCGGAAGCCGTCGTTGCCAAAGAGCGTGAGAAACTGGACGGCTACGCCGTCGCGAAAGCCAAACTGCTGGAACAGCAAACGGTTATCGCTGCGTTGTAACCACTAATCGGCTTCAGCGATAGCATGAAGCGTACTGAAGCCTCGTTGCAAAACGGGGCTTTTTCATTGCGAAGCGTCTGCTCTTTAGGACGATGCCCACGTAACGCGATTAATACACCTGCGGCGTGAAGCATGACGGATATATTTTATATCCGTTATTTGCCTGTTGACTCACATGGTTACCGCTATCTCTGTCTCCTTAAGTAAAAATTCACCACCTAAAATTGTAAAAATAACGTTACAAAAAATTCCATTTCACGCCTAATCGTTTAGCTGCTTATTTTTTGATAGAAATTAACGATCGAATATGAAAAATTAAACGGCTTAATGATTGGTGAATTCGATCAATAATAAGATTACTATAGCGATAGACTATAAATTAACAGATAATGCACCTTTTCGTATCTGTATAAAAATAATACTCGGCTCATGTTTCAAACTTGCACAGGCCTTAACTGACCTTTCAGCCAACACCATGGGAAAACTAATACAATGAAATATAATGAGAAAAAACAATCCGCTGCCATCACATCCAGTGGCGTTAAATTGAATAGGAGAATAACGCCAGGGAAATGCCTACGGAAGGAAAAGAATACGGCTAATTCATCAACCCTGACCTCAATATCAGGGTGATAGATTCCATTGCAACGTAAAAGATGAGTCTTTCTATACCCGTCATATTTCAAGTTGCATGTGCGTTGGCCGCCTTCAGTCCTCCGAATCACTAACCTGAGATTCCTGCGATTGCCGCGTTACGAAGCTTATAAATCAGCCTCGTCCTTGCGTGCCAAGGCGTTGCGTTATTCAAAACGCTAACGTTTTGTTCTGAAACTCGAATTATTTAGGATATATACTTTAGAAAGATCATTATGTGTGAAAAAAATATGCATAGTATAAAGAAGGATGAATACCCATAATGAATTTTTTGAAAAATATGAAAATTGGCAGCCGACTCTTTCTGGGATTTGGGTTACTGATTACGCTAACGTTAACGTTGTCATCTCTCGAATATTTCTTTATGAAAAATATCGGGAAAGAGGTTGATATCATCACAGAAGACAGAATGGTTAAATCCAATCTGTTACGTGATATCAGAGATCATTTGAATGAGAACGTCCGAACAGTACGAGATATTATCCTGCTTCCCAGCGATAAACGTCAGGAAAAACAGGATTTAATGAAAATTATCGAGGCAACAACGAATAACTCAGCCGATATATACAAACATCTGGACAATATAATAAAATTTGGTAAAGGCCGAGAACTATTCGAACAACTACTTGATATAAGAAAGCAATATGGCGTCACCATTAATCAAGCGTTAGCCTATGCACTTGACGGAACAGATGAACAAGCCACAGCGTTCTTATTCAATGACGTCGCTAAAATTCAGAAAATCTACTTCGCCACACTGGGTGAACTGATCGATTATCAACAAAAGAATCTCCATGAGGCCAAAGGTGATACGGCATCATATATTTCCGAAGCACTTTTCTGGACAATATTATTGTCCATATTCTCAGCCATTTTGGGAGTCCTGATTGCCTGGCTGCTGACTCGTAGTGTGACAGCCCCGCTATCCCTTGCGTTATCTTCCGCCCAACGCATTGGCGAAGGTGACCTGCGCGGAACGATTGACGTTGATAGCCGTGATGAGGTAGGCCAGTTGCTGACCGCAATGCGGGACATGCAATCCTCTCTGACCAGAACGGTCGTCACCGTCAGGGATAATGCAGAAAGTGTCGCCACCGCAAGTATACAAATAGCCCAAGGCAACGCCGATCTGTCTTCCCGAACCGAGGAACAGGCAAGCGCACTAGAAGAAACCTCTTCCACAATGACTCAACTGGGCATGACGGTGAAGAATAACGCCGATAACGCTCGTCAGGCAGACCAACTTGCCAAAAATGCCAGTACGGTGGCACAGCAAGGGGGAGAAGTCGTTAATGACGTCGTAGAAACGATGAAAACCATTAATGAAAGTTCCCACAGCATTGCTGATATCATCAATGTCATTGACAGTATTGCCTTTCAAACCAACATACTGGCTCTCAACGCCGCAGTAGAAGCAGCCCGAGCAGGCGAGCAAGGGCGTGGGTTTGCGGTTGTCGCTGGGGAAGTGCGTAATCTGGCGCAGCGCAGTGCGGAGGCGGCAAAAGAGATTAAAAACCTGATTATGGCAAGCGTAGAGCGCGCAGGACAAGGCTCCGAACTGGCGAATAAAGCAGGGGAAACCATGCAACAAGTTGTGATATCTATTCGCCAGTTGACAGATACGGTGGCAGAAATTAGCTCTGCCAGCGCGGAGCAAGCTACGGGCGTTGATCAGGTCGGCATCGCCGTCAATCAGATGGACCAGACAACACAGCAGAATGCCGCGCTCGTGGAAGAATCCGCCGCGGCGGCACTCAGCCTGCAAGAACAGGCCGACCTGCTTGTCAAAGCGGTCTCCGTATTCAAAGTGTCAGGCGATCGGTCGTCAGTCACTGCACCACGCTTTCCTTCCCAGCTCTCATCACCAAAAGTCATGCTTCCTGCCGTTTCCGGAGCAACACACTCAGGAGACTGGACGAGCTTCTGATTTTTCCCCCCTGACAAACCCGTTTGTCAGGGGTCAAAGCAGACCATGACTCATTCAACGATTAACGGGCATCGGCTAGCGCCACTCTCTGGCGTAAGCTGGATAGCACGTTATCCATGTCCTTGTTTTCTCTTGCGATCTGGAAACGGGACACGGACTGTTGCAGATTAACCACCTGTTCGTGAAGTGAATTCGCAGATGTCGCCACTTCTGATACCAATGACGCATTTTGCTGCGTTACTCCATCCATCTGGTTGATGGCGATATTGATTTGAGAAATGCCGCGGCTCTGCTCGCTGGAAGCCAGCGTGATCTCATCCATAATATCGACCACCTTTTTCACATCCATCAGCACTTCGTCCATGGTGTTGCCGGCCACTTCCACCAGTCCCGCGCCCTTTTCAATACGGCTGAGAGAATCATCAATCATTGTGCCTATCTCTTTCGCTGCCGTCGCGCTACGCGCAGCGAGCATCCGCACTTCAGAGGCAACTACCGCAAAGCCTTTACCGTATTGACCTGCACGCGCAGACTCCACCGCAGCATTCAACGCCAGCAGGTTAGTCTGGAAGGCGATGCCATCAATCACACCAACAATATCCGAGATTTTCGCTGAGCTATGCTTAATGGAACGCATGGTATCAATGACTTCAGAGACAACATTCCCGCCGCGAGAAGCCGAATTAGAAGCTTTCAGCGCCAAATCGTTGGCCTTACGCGTGTTGTCTTCGTTGTTATGCACCGTTGACATGATTTGTTCCATGCTTGATGCGGTTTCATCCAACGAAGCCGCCTGCTGCTCGGTACGACTGGAAAGATCGATATTACCGGAGGCAATTTCCTCAACGCCTACGCTTATCGCGTCGGTGCCGTTACGCACTACGCGCACCATATTTTCCAGCCCGTCACGCATACGCTGAACGGCAGCAAACAACTGTGCGATTTCATTTTTCCCACTGCTATCGATCTGTGCCCGTAGGTCACCTTCAGCAATACGGTCAAAGACGGCGATCGCCTGATTCAGCGGTTTCACGATCATATTGGTCATCACAGACCAAGCCAGCGCGGCTAGCAGCAATGCACAGGCAAGCGCACCGCATAAGATGGTTTCCATCAGTTCCACACGTCCATTCGACTCTGCGTAAGCTTCATCAATGTTCTTCAACTTGAAGGCAACCAGCGCTTTAGAGGATTTATCAAACGCGGCATACAGCACCGTCGATTTTCCGGCACGCTGGCGATATTCATCCAGATTCCCCGCGTTAAGCGCCGCAAATGCCGGATCGATAAAATCCTGCATCAGCGTCTTGCGTTTCTCGGCCATGTCTGCGGAAATGACTTTTTCCTCTTCAGACTGTGGATATTTCAGGTATTCCTGCCATTTTTCGCTCGCGCCGTCGACCTTGCCCCTGGCCCGCCCCAGTGCAACTTTAGCCGCTTCGATATCCCCTTTACCCATTAATGATTCGTACAGACGCAAATCCAACCGACCGCGCAACAGCAGTTCGGAGCTGTCATTCAGCGCGACCAGCCCCGGCAACACTTCTATATCGACGCGGGCAAAAGATTTATTCCCTGACTGAACGGCAATCAAGCCTAAGATACCGACAAAAAGCAGTAACGCCGCTAACGAAAATACCATCATGCTAAGTGCAGTACGGATCTTTATCTTACGAAACATAATTTTTCCCTGTGGTCTGAAATAAGAAAGGGTAAGCACTCGCGCTACAGCGGAGCCGTTCAGCTATTTATGTCATTGTGGCTATACGTCAATTTTCAGACGCGTTAATCCCCATGAAATGAAATAAATTCGTAATAAATAAAGGAACGAATAAAGAAAAAATGACCGACAGCAAATTTATCGTCTATCGGTCATTAGGACTTACTTTTTATTATTTTTCTGAGACGGATTATTTTCTAAGAAATGTTGCAACTCATCTTTATAAAATTTCGCCGACATCATCGTGCCATGCCCGCTGGTTTCTTTACTGGCGGGAATAAGGAACAGTGTCGCCTGCTTAATTTTCTTAAGCTCACTCTCCAGAATGCCGGTTTCAACAGGATTACGCTCATCATCCGCAGAGTTAATCACCAATACAGGAGCCTTAATTTTATTCAGTTCCGGTGCCGCGTTATAATTTGCAGACGATCCCCAGATATAAATAAAGTCATTGGCATCGCTGTTCGACGGCGCAGAAAGGCGATCTTCTACCCATTTATCGGCCTGTGCACGCGTCGGCGCTTTGCTCTGATAGGCCAGTGTGCCGCCCGTGGTGGCGATACTGAACATAATGCTGGCCGTTTTCAGCGTTGGCGGCTGCTGGGTATAATCACCATTATTCCAGGTAGGATCGTTCTTGATAGATTCAATCAAGATGCGACGCATCATCCAATTACGGCCAGACAACTCATTTGGCAGCGATGCCATTGGCACCAGCGCATCCATCATGTCCGGGTATTTTTCCCCCCAGAGCCAGGTTTGCATGCCGCCCATGGAATATCCCATCACCAGACGCAAGTGGTTAATGCCCAGCCCTTCTTTGACTAAGCGATATTGTGCCTGCACCATATCGTTATAATCATACTGAGGGAATTTCATCCGTAAGCCGTCTGACGGTTTAGATGATTTTCCAGAGCCAATACTCTCCGGCATAATAATAAAGTATTTACTGCTATCCAGTGCCTGGCCTGGCCCAAAAAGCTCTCCGCCAAAACCATTGGCTAACAGAGCGTTAATCGGCTGATTTGTCCCATGCAGTAATAACACCGCGGGCTTGGATTTATCGCCGATCGTGTAATAGTGAATACGCAAGTCTTTTAATTTTTCGCCACTGTTGAAGGTAAATTCGGATGCGATCCAATCACCTTCTTTCGGCTCTGGGAAATGAGCATGTGCCTGCACTAATGGTGACAGCATTAACAGAAATGCACCCACTATCCCTGATAAAATTTGATTAACCATAAATAACTCTTCGATAGTTATGAAGTCGTGATCTTAATGTTTATTAGGAAAAATCCCAATAAACATAAGCGAGCTAATAATAAAAAGAGATTATTATCTGACTTTTTTAGTTACTACAGAGCATTCTGCAAGAAATTTTTAATAGGATAATATTTAACGGATTAGCGTCTAAGCGCTTTACCGCATTGCTCGTATCTTCAATGCAAAACGTCGCATATAAAAACAGCAAAATGCGCTTTTTGTTTTTATCGAGAATAAAAAAGGGAAGTTGAGCACAGCGGGCATAAAGGCGGGGAGCAGGACGTAATACTGCTCACTACAACATAAATTGGGGAAGCCCGGAGTGAAGCGCCCACTGGGCTATATCACTCCGTGCTCACACCGGTTCTCGACCCGTAAAACGATGATTCAGGGACTAAGGGTTACTTTTATCCATCTCCCTTTCAATCGTTTTCAGACGCTCATCCATATTAGGGTGTGTACTCAGCCAGTCCGGTAAATCCAACGATTCCACTTCATCATGGCTGTGATCATGATTCATCAAGGCTCGATACATTGCCTGCATCGCCTGAAGCGAACGTCCCTGTTGCTGCATTTCTGCTATTGCCCATGCATCGGCTTCCCGTTCCATATCACGGGAAAACTGCATCTCATTGATAAACGCAGCAGACTGCAACAAGGTATCCCCCACCCCGCTCACATCTCCCGTCATCCACATGAACGTCAGCGATACCAGCGATGAGCGCACCACCATACGCATGGGGTGACGATAAGCATGGTGCCCCATTTCATGCAACATCACCGCAGCCAGTTCGTTGTCATTCTTCGCCAGTTTCACCAGATCGTCACTGATAATCAGCGTGCCATCCGCCAACATAAACGCATTCGGCCCGATCGGCGCAGACATGATTTCCAGCCGCAGCGGCGTTTTATCTTCCCGCATATTGGCAGGCATAACCTGTTGAAACAGAGCCTGCATCGCCCGCTGGCGCTCAATAGGCAATGTAGAAGGCTTAAAATCACCGTGCTGCAACAGCTTCAACGTATGTTGTCCCAGTTGCTGTTCGATAGCGGTAGGAATGCGTAGCGCCAGAACAGAACTCGCCCAAGGCAACACCACGTATATGTAGTTTATCACCATCAAAATCGTGGCGAATAGAGTGAGAAGCACGCCACGCTTATGGCGCTCCAGGCGATGGACAAGCCCCGGCCGACGTCGTGCGGAATACCACGCGCGAAAGGTGGGATCGTCAGCAGGAACAAAACGGCCACCGTCAGGAAAGGTTAGCGTCAGGGGAATGGAGCCCAACGCATCGGAGACCGTGACCTGATCCAGTACAAATGTCGTGTTCGATGAACCGGTGTTCAACACCATCATCGAACCATTATCCGTTAAATGAAGAGAAGCGGCCACGCGGGCCGCCAATCCGGGGTATTGATAATGCCCCTCAATATTCATATTCCTGCCTTAAAGACCGACACCCAAATCGAGCGCCTGCACAGCTTCTTCGGCCAGTGCGCTGTTTGCTGTGTCGTGATGAGCCTGTACGTGCAGCAGTTCCAGATCGCCTTCAACTACCGTCGCATTGGCAAGATAGCGCGCATAACGAATTTCTGCCACAGGTGCAGCCCAACCCAAAGAGAAAATGGTGATCAGGCTATTTGTTATCAGCAATCCCATGAAAGACAGCGTTTTCATAGAAGAATGTAATTTCACTCCACCATTCAACGAGGTCCGGTTAAACAGATAATTACGCTGTGCGACCACCGTATAACTGGTGGAAACCAGCACACCCATCGCCATAACGATGACCATCATGCTTACATTGAAAGCGTTGTTTAACAGCATCATAGACGCCTGTTCTTCATTTACACCTTCCATCACCATCATTTGGTATAGGCTGATAAAGAATGAGCCCATGAATGACAGTGATACGATCAGGAAAGGAATCAAAATTACCATGCTGATCAGACTGAATTTAACAAACGCCGCCTTCGTCAACTCGGCTTTAAATGCCGTTTTGCCGAAGAACAGATTATTCACATAAAAATCAAGCTGCATCATTTTAATGATGCCATTTACCGCAGGAAACCCTGGAATAGCAATGGCCATCGCAATGAATACCAACAGCACTTGACTATTACTCTGCGAGCCAATAAACAGCAGGCCAAACACGACGACGTAAACAGCCAGCATCAGCAGAATAGGGCAAAGCAGCAATACCCAATACGCTTTTCCCGTCTGGCAGTGATAGTTAAAACGGATCCCACGGTAGCTGGACATGATGGCATCATAACGCCAGTTGCGGATTACAATAACCGGAATGAGTGCCGCAAATGCCAATGCGAGAATGGTTCCCAACGTGGGTGACATCGCTAACACAATATAAAACAGAACCAGACCCGCGATAACCAGCAAGCGTCCTTTAAGGATCTGAATGGGCTGTGCATGGTAGTCAAAACGGTCGCCATTGATTTCTGTATTACCGTAGAAATAACGGCGACGACGCACGGTGGCCCAGGCAGAATAAATACCCAGTGTGATGGCCGTTAATAACGCATTCACCAACCAAATTGCAAAATATTCCCCAGCTTTACCATGAAATTTCACGCGATGCTGCGTGTTATTTTCTGAAGTATTAATTGTCATAACCCTTTCATCCTAAAAGAAATAAGCCTAATACATGTGTCATTCTATATGTTATCAGCATACAAAAAGCGACTTATTTAAGCATGTCTTGTTAATGACAACAATAAAAGTTAACGGTAATTAAACACGCCCATATACTTATTAATTAAAAGGAACAGGGAGACTCCGTAAACAACCAACACCTAGGCCATATGAAGTACAATAAGTATAGACGTTGCATCAATGTGGTCTGAAGTGGTATTACAATCGGCCAGGATGATTACCCTCGTAAACCGTAAGAACAAGAGTAAGTATTATGACAACCGCGACCGCCACCGATCTTCAGGTACGCCCAATCACAGAGCAGGATGATGCCGCTATCGCACAGGTCATCCGTCACGTTTCCGCCGAATTTGGTTTGACGGCTGATAAAGGCTACACCGTTTCCGACCCAAATTTGGATGCGCTGTTTGCCCTATATAGTCAGCCGCAAAGCGCCTACTGGGTGATTGAATATGAAGGCCGCGTGGTGGGCGGCGGCGGCATTGCGCCACTGGTGGCGGGTGAAGAAGATGTGTGTGAATTGCAGAAAATGTATTTCCTACCCATCGTGCGTGGTAAAGGGCTGGCACGTCAGTTAGCGATACAGGCGCTTGATTTTGCTCGTCAGCACGGCTTTCGCCGCTGCTATCTGGAAACAACCGGCCACCTGACCAGCGCGATCCGACTGTATGAGTCGCTGGGTTTCGAGCCTATTCCTCATTCAATGGGCAATACCGGTCATACCGATTGTGAAGTGACAATGCTGAAGGTGCTGTAAAATCCATACGTATTTTTTCAGGATCGACATACCGGGGAAGCCTGCGCGTAAGCCATCGACATCACTATCGAGTAAAAACAAAAAAAACGCCGCAGGGTCTTCCTGCGGCATTCGGTGAGGCGTGACTGTCGAGATTAATGACTTAGTGGCGTTTACCGTCATCATCTTCGTCATAAAAATCTTCATCATCCCCATCTTCTTCGCCTTCACCATCTGGATCCTCGAAGTAAGTCCCCCAACCGTCGTAATTCACACCGTGGCGTTCTGCCAGCGCTAATAGCTGTTCTACTTGTGCGTCGATCAGCTCCGCATTCAGCGCGACTTCACTGATCGCATCACAGCACATCAGCAATACGCCATCTTCGACTTCCAGTTCTTCCGCATCTGTCACTTCATAGCCCAGCTTGAACGCGTCTACGGCGACTTTTTCCAACACGTCAAACTTCTCAGCAGAGAAATGGTGTTCAATGGTATAGAGTGCGTCAGGGTCGCTGCCATCATCCAGCAGTTCTTCAATGATCTGGCGTGTCTCTTCCCGTTGCTCTTCCAGTAATTCGCGGTTTGCCATGCCTCAGTCCTCATTAATCGACGTAATATTGCTTATTGTCACACAGCCCTGCGGCTTGCTCCACCACAAAGTTTGCTATCACCACTTGAATTTGAATATTTACACATATAAAGTGAATTTTAATTCAACCAATGGTGTTGAGCCACATGGAGAAGTACAGCATGCAACCGTTCTATAAGCGTCATTTTTTAAGGTTAATGGATTTTACATCCGCAGAAATTGCCAATCTTTTAGCCCTGTCAACGAAACTCAAGGCCGATAAAAAAAACGGGACAGAAGTTCGCCGCCTGCAAGGTAAAAACATCGCACTCATCTTCGAAAAAGATTCGACTCGTACTCGCTGCTCTTTCGAAGTTGCTGCATACGATCAGGGCGCGCAAGTGACCTATCTCGGCCCAAGCGGCAGCCAAATCGGCCATAAAGAATCCATCAAAGATACCGCTCGCGTACTGGGAAGAATGTACGACGGCATTCAATACCGCGGCTACGGTCAGCACATTGTCGAAACGCTGGCGCAACATGCGGGCGTGCCGGTGTGGAACGGGCTGACGAACGAATTCCACCCCACGCAGTTGCTGGCGGATCTGCTGACGATGCAGGAGCATTTGCCGGGTAAACCGCTGTCAGAGATGACGCTCGTCTACGCGGGCGATGCGCGCAACAACATGGGCAATACCATGCTGGAAGCAGCGGCACTGACCGGGCTGGATTTGCGTCTTGTGGCGCCCAAAGCCTGTTGGCCGGATGCGGGTCTGGTCGCTGAGTGTCAGGCGGCGGCAGAACAAACTGGCGGTAGTATTACGCTGACGGAAGATATCGCCGCAGGCGTCGCGGGTGCCGATTTCATTTATACCGATGTGTGGGTTTCCATGGGGGAACCGAAAGAGACCTGGAAAGAGCGTATCGCGCTGCTGAAACCGTATCAGGTGAATATGGCGATGATCGCCGCGACGGGTAATCCGCAGGTGAAGTTCCTGCACTGCCTGCCCGCATTCCATGATGACCAGACGACGATGGGCCAACAAATGGCAGAACAGTATGGTCTGCACGGTGGAATGGAAGTCACGGACGAGGTCTTTGAATCCGCGCACAGTATCGTATTCGATCAGGCGGAAAACCGTATGCACACCATTAAAGCGGTGATGGTCGCCACGCTGGCGCAGGATTAAGGTTTGCTTCCCTCCCCTGCGCGGGGAGGGATACTTTGCCGCCGGTTTATACCACCAGCGACGCGTCGATTTTCACCACCGCTTTACGGACGTGCGCGGGTTCACCCACGGCACACAGCGGTTTGTGTACTTCTCCAGGGAAAAAGACGACAAAATCCCCCTCCTGCATCACAAACTGTTTTTCCTGCTCGCCTGCCGGCAGGAAAGCGATATCTTTATCCGCCAGCCAGTCAGTATCTGGCTTACCCGCTGGCAGGTTGCTGAACGTCATCCCTTCCACACCGGACAGTACAATCTGGATGTCCAGGTATTTGGCGTGATACTCGGCGCGGCGTTTTTCCAGCAGATCGGTGCTGTCATTGGAGATCAGCACAAACACGCTGTTGCCTTCGATATCATGCTTGCCCAGCGGCGTATCTGCGGTGATATTTTTCTTCACATAGTCAATTGCTTCGCGCAGTTTGGCAGGCAGATAAGGAACCAGTTCAAGGTGGTGAACGTTGCCAGTAATCATAAAAAACCTCGTTGATATAAAAAATGAAACCTTGTTTTATAATCCTTATACTCTCCAAATGTGACGCCCGCCAGCGCGTTAATTCGAAAAAGTGAACTGCCCATCACTCTTGCCAATTAACCCTCTGCGGCCTACGCGCATAATGCTGGCACCACACTATCCGCAACCGATTGCGATGCGTAAAAAACCACGTTTTCTGCTTGAAATAGCCTAGTCGGCGCGTATAATTCCCGACAGTTTGCCGGGAGGGGTCATGCACCGTTACACCAAAAAATCCGCTGCTTATGTTGGTTCTCTACCACAACTGCCATCCGGCAGCCAGCCAGCGTTTTCCTTTCCGTTGCTCAATGATTCCATTAAGAAAGCCCCTCAATGAGGGGCTTTTTTTTGTGCCCTATCGTCCACGACGGTCACCTTACTGGCCGTCACGCTGTGGCATCAAAAAGCGTTCAGGCATATTTGCCGACAGCTCGGGCAGCCAGATACGACATTTCCTGTTTACTCGTGAGGAGAAAGACACCATGGTTAATCCGCTCTATCAAAAACATATTATTTCGATTAACGACCTCAGTCGGGAAGATTTGGAACTGGCGCTGAGCGTAGCCGCCAGCCTGAAAGCCAAGCCTCAGCCTGAATTGTTAAAGCATAAAGTGATTGCCAGTTGCTTCTTCGAGGCCTCAACCCGGACGCGTCTCTCCTTTGAAACCGCGATGCACCGTCTCGGTGCCTCCGTGGTTGGTTTCGCCGACAGCAACAACACCTCGTTGGGGAAAAAGGGCGAAACGCTGGCCGACACCATTTCCGTCATCAGCCAATACGTTGATGCCATCGTGATGCGTCACCCACAGGAAGGGGCTTCCCGCCTCGCGACCGAGTTTTCCGGCGGTATTCCCGTCCTGAACGCGGGCGACGGTGCGAACCAGCATCCGACACAAACCCTGCTTGATTTGTTCACCATTCAGGAAACGCAAGGCCGGCTGAATAACATCAATATCGCGATGGTCGGTGATTTGAAATATGGCCGCACCGTGCACTCACTCACGCAGGCGCTGGCGAAGTTTGAAGGCAATCGCTTCTACTTCATCGCCCCGGACGCGCTGGCGATGCCGGACTACATTCTGAGCATGCTGAAAGAGAAGAATATTGCTTATAGCCTGCACAACAGCATCGACGAGGTCGTCGGCGAATTAGATATTCTGTATATGACGCGCGTGCAGAAAGAGCGTCTGGATCCATCCGAGTACATCAACATCAAATCCCAGTTTGTGCTGCGCGCCGCCGACCTGCACAGCGCACGTCCGAATTTGAAAGTGCTGCACCCGCTGCCGCGCGTCGATGAGATCACCATTGATGTGGATGCCACGCCCTACGCCTACTATTTCCAACAAGCGGGCAACGGTATTTACGCGCGTCAGGCGCTGCTGGCGCTAGTCCTGAATCGCGAACTGGTTCTGTAAGAGGAAGACACCATCATGACACACGATAATAAATTACAGGTTGAAGCGATCAAACGTGGCACGGTGATCGACCACATTCCTGCACAAGTCGGCTTTAAGCTGCTGACGCTGTTTAAACTGACCGCCACAGACCAGCGCATCACCATCGGCCTGAATTTGCCGTCCAACCACCTTGGGCGCAAAGATCTGATCAAGATCGAAAACATCTTCCTGACCGAGCAACAGGCAAATCAGTTGGCTATCTACGCGCCACAGGCTACCGTCAACCAGATCGATGACTATGACGTGGTGCGTAAGCTGGTGCCGACGCTGCCAGAGCACATTACCGGTGTGCTCACCTGTCCTAACAGTAACTGCATAAGCCGCAGCGAACCGGTGTCGTCGTCATTCAGCGTTAAACAGCGCGACGGTGAAGTACACCTGAAATGTAAGTACTGCGAGAAAGAGTTTGAGCGCCAAGCCGTGCTGCAAGATCGCTAGTTTTCTACTGTGCCCCGCGATGGACATTGCCTGCGGCGGGGCTTTTTTGAATAATAGCGACGTTCGCGCAATACCGATCGTTTAAGGATCGAGATACCGGGGCGACCACGGCATGAGGCATTCCTGCGGGAACCTCATTACCGTGTTTCCCCTCTATCCATACTTAAGTGACTGGCATTCTGCGTCGCGTTCCTTTTACGCCCCCATCAAGGAGATACCATGTCACGCACTATCAGCACTGAGCACGCCCCTGCCGCTATCGGCCCTTATGTTCAGGGCGTCGATCTCGGCAGCATGATCATCACTTCTGGCCAGATTCCGGTGAACCCAAAAAGCGGTCTGGTCGCCGATAACATCACCGCTCAAACGCGTCAGTCACTGGAAAACGTGCAGGCGATTGTGGAAGCCGCTGGCCTGAAAGTTTCCGATATCGTGAAAACTACCGTATTCGTGAAAGACCTGCACGACTTCACTCTGGTCAATACCGCATATGAAGCCTTCTTCAACGAGCACGATGCCCCGTTCCCCGCGCGTTCTTGCGTTGAAGTCGCACGCTTGCCAAAAGATGTAAAAATTGAAATAGAAGCGATCGCGGTTCGTCGCTAACGTTCGCTTTTCATCACCGTCTCACAAGACGCACCATCGTGGCTGCGTCTTGTTGATTTTTAGCCCTTTTCTTCCCTCATTCCAGTGCAACATCGTCGCGTATTGCACCAATAAAGAGCAAAACGCCCCGCATTCTCCGACCACAGCGTGCTTTTTCACAATGGCGCATTTTATGCATTGTCCTATTATCGCTATTAAGCGTGATGCTGGGGATGACAATGATAAAAATGAAGCTTCCGACTGCGCCTTATTACGACGAGATGCTCTCGTCCGAAGGCAAACAACGTCAACACTACAATTCTTATTGGCAGTGGTTACAACAAACCGACCAGCAGGCCATCCGACAAAAGAAGGAGCAGGCAGAACTGCTCTTTCACCGCGTCGGTATTACTTTTAACGTTTATGGTGAAGAAGGCGGCACCGAGCGCCTCATTCCGTTCGATAGCGTACCGCGCATTATTCCGGCGAATGAATGGCAGTTGCTCGATCGTGGCATTCGCCAGCGGGTACAGGCGCTGAACGCGTTTCTCTACGATATTTACCACCAGCAACACATCCTCAACGCGGGCATCATTCCCCGTGAACAGGTGCTGGCGAACGAGCAATATCAGCCCTGCATGCAGGGGGTAAACCTGCATAACAATATTTATGCCCATATCACGGGAATTGATATGGTACGTAACAGCGACGGCAATTATTACGTGCTGGAAGACAATCTGCGTACTCCCTCCGGCGTCTCTTATATGCTGGAAAATCGCAAAATGATGATGCGCCTTTACCCGGATTTGTTTGCCAGCCAGCACATCGCGCCCGTCGAACGCTACCCCAGCTACCTGTTGCAAACGTTGCGTGAAAGTACGCAGGTCGACGACCCCACGGTGGTTGTACTGACGCCAGGACGCTTCAACAGCGCCTACTTTGAGCACAGCTTTCTGGCACAGCAAATGGGGGTCGAGCTGGTAGAAAGTGCCGACTTGTTCGTCAAAGCAGGTGCCGTCTATATGCGCACCACCGAAGGGCCTTGTCAGGTGGATGTGATTTATCGCCGTATTGATGATGCTTTCCTTGACCCGTTAGCATTTCGCGCCGATTCGATGCTTGGCGTCCCTGGTCTCTTGTCCGTCTATCGTGCTGGTGGCGTCGTGTTAGCAAACGCCATCGGTACTGGCGTCGCTGACGATAAATCCATTTATCCCTATGTGCCGGAGATGATCCGCTTCTACCTTTCTGAAGAACCGATCCTCAGCAACATTCCCACCTGGCAGTGCCGCGATCCCAAAGATCTCCGCTATGTGCTCGACCATCTGGACAGCATGGTGGTGAAAGAAGTTCACGGTGCGGGCGGCTATGGCATGCTGGTCGGCCCGCGTGCGACACGTCAGGAAATCGAGACGTTCCGCCAGCGTTTAATCGCCCATCCGCACAATTATATCGGTCAGGAAACGTTGGCGCTCTCTACCTGCCCGACGTTTATTGATGATGGCTTAGCACCTCGCCATATCGATCTTCGCCCCTTTGCGCTCTCCGGCGAGGAGATCCGTCTGGTTCCCGGCGGCCTGACGCGTGTTGCCCTGACCGAAGGCTCGCTGGTCGTCAACTCATCGCAAGGCGGTGGCACCAAAGATACGTGGGTCATGGAGGGGGACGAATCATGCTAAGCCGTACTGCCAGTGAACTGTATTGGATGGCTCGCTATCTGGAGCGGGCAGAAAGCCTCGCCCGCGTGCTGGATGTGACCTACAAACTCTCGATGATGCCGAGCCACAGTCAGCAGCAACACGATCTGGCGTTGCCGCTGAATCTGACGATGACGCATGAATTATTTCAGCAGCGCTACGCCCACTTTTCGATGAATAACCTGCTAAATTTCTTCGCGCTGGATAACCAGAACCCGAGCAGTATCTATAACTGCATCGAAATGGCGTGGAATAATGCACATGCCGTGCGTGGCAGCCTCTCTTCCGAGGTGTGGGAATGCATCAACGCCACCCGCATCGACATTCGCAATCTGCGGCATCAGGGCGTGGATACCATCGGTATTGATGCGTTTTTTGACTGGGTAAAAGAGCGTTCTCACCTGTTTCGCGGCGCGATGTTTGGCACCCTGCTGCGCAATGATGCCCAGTGCTTTATCCGCCTTGGTACGCTGATTGAACGCGCCTATGCGACCGCACAACTGCTGAGTATCAAACATCAACAACTCCATAACGACCCCGACCCGGTACGCGAGTATTATCGTCTGGATACCTTGCTGCGCGCGGTGAGCGCACGCGAAGCCTATCACAGCATCTATCGCCAGCCGATCAGCCCGGAAACCGTAACCGAACTGCTCGTCTTGCGTGAGGACATACCGCGTTCTCTGCACGCCTGCGTCAGCGATCTGGTTCTGCAACTCGAAGCCATCGGCAGCCCGCGCGCCAGAGTGCCGCATCGGCTTGCCCACCTGCTACACGTCGAGCTGCGTTTCAGCACGCTAGACGACATTCTGGCGCAGGATCTCCCCGCCTACCTCAACCACTTTATCGGCAAAATTAACGAACTGGCTGATAGCATTCGTCACACCTATCTGGAGGCGTTATGAAACTGACCATCAATCACCTTACGCACTATCGCTATGATGAAGAAGTGAAGTTCAGCACCCAGTATCTGCGCCTGACCCCGCAAAACTCGGCACACCAGAGGATACGGGAATGGAACCTGACGCTGCCCGTTCCTGCCGTTCAAACGACCGATGCGTATGGTAATGTGTTGCATGTGCTGACGCTCGACCACCCGCACCATGACATTACAATCCATGCGGAAGGCATCGTCGATATCATCGACAGCGACGACGGTGAAAAACCAAACGTACCAGATGGCCTATCGCCGCTGGTGTTTTTACGCATGACGCCGCTCACCGAGGCCGACAGCGATATTCGGGCGTTCGCCCAGCGTTATTATCGTCAGGAGGCACCGGAAGAGAGCCTGAATACGCTGATGGCGGAATTGCGGTTAAAAATGCCGTATACTCCCGGCGCCACGCAGGTTCAGGATACCGCCGCAGCCGCGTTTGCTATGCAGAAAGGCGTTTGTCAGGATCATACTCATGTCTTTCTGGCCTGTTGCCGTAGCCTGAGTATTCCGGCACGCTATGTCAGCGGTTACGTATACAGCCAGGATACCCAGCATGTTGCGATGCATGCCTGGGCGGAAGTGTGGCTGAACGGAACATGGCAAGGGTTCGACATTACCAATAGCACCCGCCAACTCCACCAGCATCTGTGGCTGGCCGTGGGGATGGATTATCTAGATGCCTGTCCGGTACGCGGTACGCGGCTGGGAGGCGGATGTGAAGAGATGTTTTCAGAAGCTGAGGTACGTTTGTTTGCACGGCAACAGCAGGTACAGCAGCAACAGTAGAATTGTTAACAAAAAGGTACTTTATGACGTACTGTGTCGCCATGTGTCTGTCTGACGGTCTGGTTTTTGCTTCTGACTCCCGCACCAATGCAGGCGTTGACCACATCGCAACGTTCAAAAAGTTGCATGTCTTTCAACACGACGCAGAACGGGTTTTCGTGATCCAATGCGCGGGAAATCTGGCCACCACGCAAAGCATCATCAGCCTGCTCAGTGCCCGAATCAATACGCAACACACGCCAAACCTGATGCAGATGGGATCGATGTATGATGCCGCCATGTTGCTTGGGGAAACGGTGCGAGAAGTCATCCATCGCGATAGCAGTGCACAGCAGAACGGTAGCAACACCAACTTTGGCTGTAATCTGCTATTGGGTGGACAAATCGGCGGCGACACCCATCGGTTGTTTCATATTTACCCAGAAGGCAACTTCATCGAGGCAACATCGGATACTCCTTACTTTCAAATTGGCGAGAGTAAATACGGTAAACCGATTATCGATCGCGTATTGACCATGGATACGCCGCTGGAGCAAGCCATGTGCTGTGCGCTGATTTCTATCGACTCGACCCTGCGCAGTAACCTGTCTGTCGGCCTGCCGCTGGATGTCATGATGTACCGCACGGGCAGTTTTGCCAGCAGCGAACAGCATCGCATCACTGAAAACAACGCCTATTTTTCCACTATCCGTAAAGCGTGGTCTGAAGGGTTGCTGAGCACATTCCGCCAACTTCCCCCGTTCCCGAATTCACCGCAGTAACTCTGACTTATTTATCCTCCGGGGATGTGAAACACGATGTCCCCGCTCTTTTCACGTTAATCTATTGTGTCGATATTGTAGCCAATCTATCGCACTCCTTCTGAGAACCCTGTGCCATCGGGACTCCACGCATATTCATGTTATTTTGTCTATTTTTTAGACAAGAACACTTTATCCACGACGAATAACCTTCCTTGATCCACATCAACAAAATATCAGACCCAACGTTAAAAATTCAATATATAGTGTCTATCCTATAAACACGACCCACATATAGTGATTATCCACAAAATCATCCACACCCCTCCGTAACCCTTGTTGGCTAAGGCTTTCGCCTGTGGATAACCTTTCGAGAGGAAGAAAACGTGAAACCAGTAGTGATTAAACGGGACGGTTGCCAAGTGCCTTTTGATGCAGTTCGCATCAAAGAGGCGGTCGAACGTGCGGCGCATGCAGCCGGTGTCGATGATGCAGACTATTGCGCAACGGTCGCCTGTGCGGTCGCTCAACAAATGCAGGATAAATCGCGTGTAGATATCCGCGATATTCAGGATACGGTTGAAAACCTGTTGATGTCCGGCAAGTATAAGCAACTGGCACGTACCTACATCGAATACCGTCATGACCGAGACATTGCGCGTGAGCGCCACGGTCGCTTGAATCAGGACATTCGCGGTCTGGTCGAGCAAAGCAACATGGCGCTGCTCAACGAGAATGCCAACAAAGACAGTAAAGTGATCCCCACCCAGCGCGATCTGCTGGCCGGTATTGTCGCCAAGCATTACGCCAAACAGTACATTCTGCCGCGCGATGTAGTCTTGGCGCACGAGCGCGGCGAGATTCACTATCACGATCTCGACTATTCACCTTTTTTCCCGATGTTCAACTGCATGCTGATCGACCTGAACGGTATGCTGACCAACGGCTTCAAGATGGGCAACGCGGAGATTGAGCCGCCGAAATCCATCTCCACCGCCACCGCCGTCACCGCGCAGATTATCGCGCAGGTCGCCAGCCACATTTATGGCGGCACCACGATTAACCGCATTGATGAAATTCTGGCACCGTTCGTCACCGCCAGCCATGCGAAACATAAAGCCGTGGCAGAAGAGTGGCAGATCCCCGATGCAGAAAACTATGCCCTGACCCGCACGGAAAAAGAGTGCTACGACGCTTTTCAGTCGCTGGAATACGAGGTCAACACGCTGCACACCGCTAACGGCCAGACGCCGTTCGTGACCTTTGGCTTCGGGCTTGGCACCAGTTGGGAATCACGCCTGATTCAGGAATCTATTCTGCGCAACCGCATTGCCGGGCTGGGTAAAAACCACAAAACGGCGGTGTTCCCGAAACTGGTCTTCGCCATCCGCGATGGCCTGAACCATAAGGCAGGCGATGCGAATTACGATATCAAACAGCTCGCGCTGGAATGTGCCAGCAAACGCATGTATCCAGATATCCTGAATTACGATCAGGTCGTGAACGTCACCGGTTCGTTCAAAACGCCAATGGGCTGCCGCAGCTTCCTCGGCGTCTATGAAGAAGACGGTCAGCAGCTTCATGACGGTCGCAATAATCTGGGCGTGATCAGCCTGAACCTGCCACGTATCGCGTTAGAAGCGGAAGGCAGTGAAACTCGCTTCTGGACGCTGCTCGACCAGCGTCTGGCGCTGGCGAAGAAAGCGCTGATGACACGCATTGCACGGATGGAAAGTGTGAAGGCTCGTGTCGCGCCCATCTTGTATATGGAAGGCGCCTGCGGCGTACGCTTAAAAGCAGATGACAACGTGGCAGACATCTTCAAGAACGGACGCGCCTCGATTTCGCTGGGCTATATCGGCCTGCATGAAACGATTAATGCGCTTTTCGGCAACCAAACGCACGTATTTGATGATGGAGCGCTGCGCGCCAAAGCCGTAGCCATCATCGCGCGCCTGAAAACGGCCACCGAACAGTGGAAAGACGAAACGGGTTACGGCTTCAGCCTCTACAGCACGCCAAGTGAAAACCTGTGTGACCGTTTTTGCCGTCTGGATACCGCCGAGTTTGGCGTCGTACCGGGCGTGACGGACAAAGGGTACTACACCAACAGTTTCCACCTCGATGTGGAGAAGAAGGTGAACCCTTACCAGAAAATCGACTTCGAGCTGCCCTATCCACCGTTGGCTAACGGTGGCTTCATTTGCTACGGCGAATACCCGAATCTGCAACATAACCTCAAAGCGCTGGAAGACGTATGGGATTACAGCTACAGCCGCGTGCCTTACTACGGCACCAATACGCCGATCGACGAATGCTACGAGTGTGGCTTCACCGGTGAATTCGAGTGTACCAGCAAAGGCTTCACCTGCCCGAAATGCGGCAACCACGATTCGGCGCGCGTTTCCGTCACGCGCCGTGTGTGCGGCTACCTCGGCAGCCCGGATGCACGCCCGTTCAACGCCGGTAAGCAGGAAGAAGTGAAACGCCGGATTAAACACCTGGGCAACGGCCAACTGGGGTGATCCCTGTCGGGCCGTAGCAATACGGCCCACCTTTCGCGGCACCGTCAACACGCGCCCGCTTCATAACATGGCTCTACAGTATGAATTACCACCAGTACTATCCCGTTGATGTCGTCAACGGCCCCGGCACCCGCTGCACGCTGTTTGTCGCAGGCTGCGCGCATGAGTGCGTTGGGTGTTACAACAAAAGCACCTGGCGGCTCAACTCCGGTCAGCCGTTTACGCAGGAACAGGAAGATCGGATCATTGCCGATCTTCAGGATACGGTGATACCCCGACAGGGGATTTCGCTGTCCGGCGGCGATCCGCTACATCCACAAAATGTGCCCGATATCCTGCGGCTGGTGGAACGCATACGTGCGGAATGCCCAAACAAAGATATTTGGGTCTGGACAGGCTATGTGCTGGCAGCACTCACGCCGGAGCAACAGCGAGTGGTCGATCTCATCAACGTGCTGGTCGATGGAAAATTTGTGCAAGACCTAAAAGATCCTGCACTGATCTGGCGTGGCAGCAGTAATCAGGTTGTCCACCACTTACGCTGAACGACAAGAGATTAGTGAAGCGGCTGCGACTTACCCAATGAACGTAATTGATCGGATTCCAATACCGTGACCCGTGCTTTTGGTTCGGGCGAAAACGCTTGATTCAGCAGCGCCTGCGCGACCGTTTTCCCCTCAATCGCCCGCCACTTTGCCGGAAACAGGCGGAACAGCGGCGCAGACAGGCTTTCTAGCAGGCGACTATCTTCTCTTTCCCCCAGCAACATCGACGGTTGCGCCAGCGTCAGATGCTGCCAACCTTGCTGACGCAATGATTTTTCCGTTTCTCCTTTTACTCGTGAATAGAAGAACGGTGACGTTGCATTTGCACTCAGCGAACTGACCACCAAAAGGTGTGTCGCCCCCAACGCTAATGCCACTTTTGCCCCTTCCACCACCAGCGTGTAATCCACATAGCGGAAAGCCTGCTTACTGCCTGCCGTCTTTAGCGTCGAACCCAGACAGCAAAATGCAATATCGACAGGTTCAGTCAATTGTGCCAGCGCGGCAGACAGATCGGGATCGTGTGGATTAACGACTTTTTCGTAAGGTATCAGCGGCTTGCGGGTCGGCGCATAGATAGTCTCGACCCGATTATTGGCTTTCAACAACGCTAACAGCTCATGCCCCACTAACCCCGTTGCACCTAATAACAGTACCCGGCTCATGGATTTCCCCCTTGTTCTGTTTCTTTACTTTCCCATCTTTTTACGTTTCTGTGATTTTCTATGAAACTGTTTTGTCTCAAAGCCAGCTATCTCTGGCAAGCCGGCTCGTCACGCTGCCAGTAGCGTTTCTTCCCGAAACCCAGCGTATTATCCGTCATTTTGACTTCGGTCAGATCGAGCCGCCAGATCGGCGCTTGTGATGCCCGGGCAATAGGAAAACGCGTGTTGTACCGCGTTCTGGCCTGCTGCGCCTCATCACCGTCTAACTGCACCGCCTGCGCCCGAAACTGCACGCCTTTAATCAGCATCACGCTCTTTGGCTGACCGCTGACTGTTCCGGCCACCTGCGGCAACCTTGCCATGATTTCACCGTGGCGCGTCTGCAACTCCGTCATGAGATAGAAGGCTATCTGTTTATCGTCATAAGTATAGAAGCAACTCGCACACCATAATTCCGAATTTTCACCCACGCACAGCGTCAGTACATGTAGCTTCTTCAGATAGCGGGAGATCGCTTCAATATCGCTGCCTTTTTCGCTCAACTCTTTCTGCATCACTCTACCTCAGTCCACTTTCTGAACGAACGTATCCTGCCCCGCCAACCGTTGCCCTTCCGCAGAATGCGGCAACATGGTTTGGCGGCACCGTCTGGCAGGGGCGTCCGGCACTGCTGACGGAGATCAAAACTCAGGCCCCACGCTGAACCATCGTGTCAATCAACAAAAGCACTCACAGGAATATCGAATCGTTTAGCAAGCGCTCTCATGTGATCAAGCGTTAGAGTGCGCTCACCATTTAGAATGCGGGATACCAGTGACTTTTTACCGATCTCAGCTTCAAAATCACTCTGCGTTAGCTGGTGCTGATCCATGAGGACGCGCAGTAAAGCGATACCGGCTGGGAGTGCTTTCATACGTTCGTTGAAGGCAGCAAACTCCGGCGCATCATCTTCGTATTTGTCAATTTTGGCAGTCAGCATATCGATTAACGGACTATCAGGCTCACTCTCGATCAGGTATTCAGTGAGTTTCAGCGCATCCTCATAATCCTTACGAGAGGTGCTACCTCCGAGGAAGGGTACGATACTCGTCAGGTTGTTAGCTGCCTTGATGGCATCTGCGTACATCATTCTTTATTCCTCCGGTAATACTCGGTCAGCCTGTCATACTCTGCATGGGATGTGATGTGCTTGATGAAGATATTCCCCCGCTCAAAATCAGCAAAAAACATCACCCGAAGATGCCCGCCACCAATATCAATAACCCACCACTTTTCCCGATATTTCATTCTATCTAGGCTAGGGAAGCGTTTCTTCATATCGTCCGGTGTTGCATACATTTCGCGTTTGATAACCCGATATAGATCAGCAAGTGCTGCCGCCTGATTCGGAAACTGAGTGGTTGCAGTGACGAAAAATACCCGAGAAATAACATGCATCTGGATTCACTCCCTGAGGTTTCCAGATTGGAAACAATATGCCGAAAATGGAACGAGTTGACAATAAGGAAACCGTTATAATCGACATCCCCGCTGGCGCGGGGAATTAGCAGGAATTCAAAGCATAAAAACACGTCTCACGCCGTCGGTACGTTGCTCTCTAGGATCACAACGTTTTCTTGCCCGGCAGGTGTCTTACTGGTTTTCTCTTTTTTCTTTTCAGCGTAGCCCTGTTTTTCCTGGTTCGGGGTCAGCGGGTGGGACTGACCAGTAAAAACGCCGCCTTTTTCGATGGAGAGTTCATCAGTAAAAATATCGCCGAACACTTTGCCCTGCGCCAGAATGGCTACGACGCTGGCGGCGATGCGCCCTTCAACGCGACCGTTGATGACGATCTGCTGCGATTTCATTTCACCGTTGACCTGACCTGTGTGCTCCACCTTAATCGTGTTATCACACTGCACATCACCTTCTACCCGGCCTTCCACGGTAATGTTGCCATCCACAGTCAGAGAGCCTGTCATACGTGCCCCCTGAGAAACGAAGGTGTCTTTTTTCACACGCACAGAGTTCACTGAATTCATCAATTCGTTCGATGGGATGACAGTGAGAGGAGGGGATATTTCACTGCGCCCTTGCTGTTCTTTTGCATCTTTTTTGTTTTTATCAAATGAAAACATCGTGTTGTGCCTTTTAACAGTATAGAAAAATACGATTGCTACACTCGCAGCTAATGCGGCAACTACTCCCTGAACGTAGTATCGAAGGGGGAATTCGCTATAAATATCAACAAACCAGACGATAACGAATACAGCCCATATCGCCCATATTCCCCAAAGCAGGTTGTAATTACGCATCGGGATCCCCCCGGAAAGAGGTGGGGTAATGCATATCCTTCTCCATTCGTCCTTTTTTACGTCTTCATGTCGTCGCTTCATAACTATCGGATGGCGAGCACTTTTATTTAGTCCGATGACCGTAGCAACGTGATGGCTATCGCATAAATTTTCGCCAATACGGTGTGAAAAAGTCTGTTTTGTTGATGTGGGTATCTCTCTGCGGTGAAGAGTATTGCTTAGCTAAACCGATTCTTCTATTTTAGCAAACAGTCTGACTATCGTTGATAAGAGTAACTTTATGACAAACAGAATTTGGGTCATGGGCGATGCGGTTGTCGATCTCATCCCGGAAGATACGGAACGCTATCTGAAATGTCCCGGTGGTGCCCCCGCCAATGTCGCGGTCGGCATTGCCAGACTGGGGGGAAACAGCGCGTTCATCGGTCGCGTCGGTGACGACGTTTTTGGTCATTTTCTAAAAACCGTGCTGGAACAGGAAAATGTCGATACCCGCCACATGGTTCACGATAGATTCCACCGGACATCAACCGTGGTCGTCAGCCTTGATGATGCCGGGGAACGCACCTTCACGTTTATGGTACGCCCAAGTGCCGACCTGTTTTTGCAACCGGAAGATTTGCCGGTGTTCAACCAAGGAGAGTGGCTGCACCTCTGCTCCATCGCCCTGTCGCAGGAGCCTTCACGCAGTACGGCGTTTGGAGCGATGCGACAGATGAAGGCCGCACGGGGAAGTGTCAGCTTCGATCCCAATATCCGCGACGACCTCTGGCAGAGCGAGCAGGAACTGCGCGACTGCCTGACCCAGGCGTTGATGCTGGCCGATGTGGTGAAATTATCGCGTGAAGAACTGGCCTTTCTCTGTTCAACACCGGACGTTGAAGCCGGAATTCAGCAGTTCATGCAGCGCTACCCGACTCGGCTATTGCTGGTGACGCTGGGCAGCGAAGGCGTCTGGCTGCACGATCGTCGCCAGCAACGGCACTTTGCCGCGCCGTCGGTGACGCCTGTCGATACCACGGGGGCAGGTGATGCCTTTGTGGCGGGTTTACTACATGGCCTGGCGGAATACGACGATCTCTCACAGCCGCTGAGTTGGGATCCGATTATCGAACAGGCACAGCGGTGTGGCGCACTGGCGACCACGGCAAAAGGGGCAATGACGGCGCTCCCTTACGCTGAACAGTTACACAGGCTCCCTTAACCCAGTCCTAAGTCCCTCCATTTAGCCCATCTACCGCCCGGTTTTGTCGTCAGGATCACAGTTACAGAATCGGGCGAGTAAAATTCCTTGCTAACCCTCCTTCCGGCTTTTATTTTTCTCTTGAAAAATCGGTTTAGCAATTTAGCTAAACATGAAAAATCCAACAACAATAAATCTCCTTCACGACGAGAACGAAAAAAATGAAACCAAGCCACCTTGCTGTGACGATAGGATTATTACTCTCCTCCCCGTTTTATGTTTCCGCTGCCAATACCGACAGTATCGAAGCCCGCCTGAACGCCATGGAACAGCGTTTACAACAGGCTGAAGCCCGGGCTCAGGCTGCTGAGGCCAGAGCCGACGCCGCCGAAAAGCAAACCCAACAGCTAGCAACCCGAACCACCCAAACCGAACAGAAAACTCAGCAGGTGGAACAACAGACGGCAACACTGGCTAAGCAAAAATCATTCGCCGATGGATTTGAATTCCACGGCTACGCACGTTCCGGCCTATCGATCAATGACTCCACGACCAGTGCCAACACCGACATCGGGCCGGGCATGTCTCCTGCCGGCCAGACAGGTGGGCATATCGGCCGTTTAGGTAATGAAGACGACACCTACGTCGAAGTGAAACTGGAACACAAACAGAAGCTGGATAACGGCGCGACTACCCGCTTTAAGGTGATGATGGCGGACGGCCAGCGCAGCTATAACGACTGGACGGCATCGACCAGCGATCTGAACGTACGCGAAGTCTTCGTTGAGCTGGGTTCACTACCCACCTTTACCGGTGCCTTTAAAGACACGACGCTGTGGGCAGGTAAGCGTTTCGATCGTGATAATTTCGATATTCACTGGCTGGACAGCGACGTGGTGTTCCTCGCGGGCACTGGCGGCGGGATCTATGACGTGAAATGGGCGGATAGCGCCAAGAGTAACTTCTCGCTGTATGGCCGCAGCCTCGGCGAAATCACCTCGCTGGATAACGACATCAAAAACTATGTCTTTACCGCCAACAACTACGTTGGGCCATTTCAGTTCATGCTGAGCGGATTAAGCGCCAAGAACAACGATGTAAAAGAAAACACCGGGACAAGCCGTGATAATACCGTCGTCACCAATACCAATGCAGGCGACAAAGGCTATCACGCGCTGGTGGCTTACCATGGTGATAGCTTCTACGGCTTACGCGACGGGACATCGAAAACCGCAATCCTCTACGGACACGGGCTGGGTGGAGAAGTGAAAAACATCGGTTCCGACGGCAACCTGAGCAACGACGCCAGCACCTGGCGCTTTGCGACCTACGGCACAACAGCGTTGAACAAGACCTGGAGCTTCGCACCGTCGATTCTGGCGCAAACCAGCAAAGATCGTTACGTCAACGGCGATAGCTACGAATGGGTGACGTTTAATGCGCGTCTGATTCAGGAAATTACCGAAAACTTTGCACTGGCCTATGAAGGCAGCTATCAATACATGGATCTCGATCCGCGCGGTTATCGGAGCCTGAATCAGGTGAGCGGCGGTTTCTACAAGCTGACCTTCGCGCCGACGTTCAAGGTCGGCGATATCGGCAACTTCTTTAGCCGCCCTGAACTGCGCGTGTTTGCCAGCTACATGGACTGGGATAAACGACTGGATAACTACTCCAGTGAAGATACGTTTGGCTCCACCGGCTTTAAAGCAGGCGGCGAATGGAATTTCGGTATCCAGATGGAAACCTGGTTCTGATCATTGCCTGACCTTGGCGTCGATTACGCGCTAATCGATGCCAAGGGAACGGCATATCCTATTGAAAAAGAGGAATAACATGGATATCAACGCTACTGCCGCCGCGCTCATCCCTCTGCTTGGCGGGAAAGAAAATATCGCCAGTGCTGCGCACTGCGCCACTCGCCTGCGTCTGGTGCTGAATGACGACAGCCTGGCCGACAAGAAAGCGATCGAGAACATTGACGGCGTTAAAGGCTGCTTCCACAACGCTGGACAGATGCAGATCATTTTCGGCATGGGACTCGTCAACAAAGTGTATGCCGAATTCATCAAAATCGCTGGCATCAGTGAATCGAGCAAGTCCGAAGCGGCTTCCCTCGCCGCACAAAAATTAAACCCGCTGCAACGCCTGGCGCGTCTGCTCTCGAACATCTTTGTCCCTATCATGCCGGCGATCATCGCGTCCGGCCTGTTGATGGGATTGCTCGGTATGATCAAGACGTACGGCTGGGTCGATGCCAGCAGCGCGATCTTCGTGATGCTGGATATGTTCAGCTCTGCGGCATTTATTATCCTTCCGGTGCTTATCGGTTTTACCGCCGCACGGGAATTCGGTGCTAACCCCTATCTGGGTGCAACGCTGGGCGGTATCCTGACGCATCCCGCGCTGACCAACGCCTGGGGCGTCGCCGGGGGCTTCCAGACCATGCATTTCTTCGGCATGGACATCGCCATGATCGGCTATCAAGGCACCGTGTTCCCGGTTTTGCTCGCTGTCTGGTTCATGAGCATGGTGGAAAAGCGCCTGCGTAAAATCGTACCGGATGCGCTGGACATCATCGTCACGCCATTCCTGACGGTCATCATCTCCGGCTTTGTCGCGATGCTGCTCATCGGGCCAGCGGGGCGTGCGCTGGGCGACGGTATCTCTTTCTTACTCAGCACCTTGATTGCTCACGCGGGCTGGCTAGCAGGCTTGCTGTTCGGCGGCCTCTACTCCGCTATTGTCATCACCGGCGTCCATCACAGCTTCCATGCCATTGAAGCCGGACTGCTTGGCAATCCGAACATCGGCGTCAACTTCCTGCTGCCGATTTGGGCGATGGCAAACGTCGCACAAGGTGGCGCGTGTCTGGCGGTGTACTTCAAAATTCGCGATGCCAAAACCCGAGCGATTGCCGTTCCGGCGGGGCTGTCTTGTCTGCTGGGCATCACGGAAGCGGCGATATTCGGTATCAACCTACGCTTCATTAAACCGTTCCTGGCGGCGCTGGCAGGCGGTGCGCTCGGCGGCGCATGGGTCGTTTTCAATCACGTCAATATGACAGCCGTTGGACTGACCGGTTTTCCGGGGCTAGCCATTGTGCAGGGCGGGTCGATGCTTAACTACCTGATTGGAATGTTGATTGCATTCGGTGCCGCCTTTGTCATTTCCTTACTGCTGAAATACAAAACGGATAGCGAATAATGAAGGAAATCCACTTACTAAAGCGCATGGCGCACGCCCTGATGTCAGGTCACTCACGGAAAAAAGACGACCCGTATCGCCCGGAATGGCATCTGTCGCCGTGCGTAGGTTTGCTCAACGATCCGAACGGATTCATTCATCATAGTGGGCGTTACCATCTGTTTTATCAGTGGAATCCTTTGTCCTGTGCCCACGGAGCGAAATTCTGGGGGCATTGGAGTTCCGCCGATTTGGTGAACTGGATGCATGAGCCCGTCGCGTTGGTGCCCAGCGAAAGCTATGAAAGTCACGGCTGTTACTCCGGCTCTGCCGTGGTGGATCAAGGCGCGATCATGCTGATGTACACGGGTAACGTGAAATACGACGATGGATCACGCACCGCGTTTCAATGCCTCGCCCGTGAAAACGTTAACGGCGAATATGACAAGCTGGGGCCTGTGCTCACGCTTCCCGACGGTTACACCGGCCACGTTCGCGATCCGAAAGTCTGGCGTCATGAAGACCACTGGTACATGGTGCTCGGCGCACAGGATCGGGATCTTCAGGGGAAGGTACTGCTCTACCGTTCTGCCGATCTGCTGGCATGGGAGAAGATCGCCGAAATCGCCGGTTCACGTTTGGGCGGGCTAGGTGATTTTGGCTACATGTGGGAATGCCCGGATCTGTTCCCGCTGGCGGGCAAAGACGTGCTGATTTGCTGCCCACAGGGCGTGCCCGCCGAAGAAGAACGCTACCTGAATACCTTTCAGGCAGGCTATTTCATCGGCTCGCTTAATTACGAAAACGGGACTTATCCGCATCAGGGCTTCCACGAACTGGATCTCGGCTTCGAATTTTACGCGCCGCAAACCACGCTGAGTGCAGACGGACGACGCCTGCTGTTTGGCTGGATGTCGATTCCTGATGACAATGAGTTTTTTGAGCCGACGATCGAACACGGCTGGATCCATATCATGACCTGCCCGCGTGAACTCACGCTGCATGGCGATCGCGTTTATCAGCGCCCTGCGCGCGAGCTGCAACAACTGCGCAGACAACATTACGCCTGGCAGGGTGCCGCAGACTATGCATCGCCATTAAATGCCAGCAGCGCGGAAATCCTCATCACCGTACAGGGGGAATTCCAGTGCAGCCTCGCTTCTCAACTTGTGCTCTGCTGGGATGGTGAGCGTGTGACGCTAAGCCGCCATAACCGTCGCACTGGTGAACCCGAACATCGCTACTGGCGTGGCGACCTGCATCAATTGCAGATACTGTGCGATCGCTCCAGTATTGAAATTTTCATCAACGAGGGAGAAGCGGTGCTATCTGCCCGCTATTTCCCAGAAAGCGAGCCAATCATGACGTTCAGTGGCTCCGGGCGATTAATGCTACAACACTGGCTGTTAGCGTCATGCGTGATAGAATAACGTCCCTTTTTTCTGATAGCAGACCTCGCGGTGAAACCGACCAAACGCATAACAATCAGTGACCTCGCCGCGCTGGCTGGTGTCTCGAAATCCACCGCCAGTCTGGTACTCAATGGACGTAGCAAAGAATTTCGTGTTTCTGATGAAACGCGCGATCGCATTTTAGCCATCGCGCATGAACAGCGTTATCAACCTAGTATTCACGCCCGTTCGCTGCGTTCCTCACGTAGCAATACGCTAGGGCTGGTGGTGCCGGAAATGACCAACTATGGTTTCGCCGTGATTTCCCGCGAGTT
This sequence comes from Pectobacterium fontis, assembly GCF_000803215.1. Classification (GTDB taxonomy): domain Bacteria; phylum Pseudomonadota; class Gammaproteobacteria; order Enterobacterales; family Enterobacteriaceae; genus Pectobacterium; species Pectobacterium fontis. The sequence continues at coordinate 33,321 of NZ_JSXC01000043.1, read as the reverse complement.
GGAGATGCTGTGCCGTGAAGCGGGGCTACAGTTGCTGATTGCCTGTACCGATGAAAATGCCAGTCAGGAGATGATGGCCGTCAACAGTCTGGTGCAGCGCCAGGTCGATGGCCTGATTGTCGCCTCCAGCCTGTTGAGCGATGTCGAGTATCAGAAAATTAACCAGCAGTTACCCGTCGTACAATTTGATCGGGTGATTGGCGACTCCACACTACCGATGGTCATTTCCGAAGCGATAGAATCCACGGCGGAAATGGTCGAGCGTATCGCCCGCCAGCATCGTGATGAGTTCTATTTCCTTGGCGGCCAGCCGCGTATTTCCCCGACTCGTCACCGTCTGGAAGGCTTCCAGCTTGGGTTAGCGCGAGCAGGCATCGTTTGCCAGCCGGAGTGGATCCTTCACGGCAGCTATCACCCCAGTGCGGGTTATGAAATGTTTGCGCAACTGTGCGCGACGCTGGGGCGTCCACCCAAAGCGCTGTTTGTTGCCGCCTGTGGCCTGATGGAAGGCGTGCTGCGTTATATGAACCAGCACAACCTGATGGAAAGCGGCATCCGTCTGTGCTGCTTTGACGATCACTACCTGTTTGATTGCTTGCCGCTGAAAATCGATACTGTGGCACAGGATTGTGAGAATCTGGCGCGTAACAGCTTTGAAATGATTACGCGTTTAATTGCACAACAGCCGCTTGAAGACGATCGCCGCTATATCCCGACGCGTATTCACTGGCGTCACCCTGACTCACGGGCGTAGGACAACGCTGTTCTCAAGCCGTTATTGACGACAATCCTCTATTGCTATGGCGCATTATCCAGTACCCCACTTGAATAAGGTGTTTAACGACAACCCTGATGTGACGGCATAACCACCATACATCACGATCGAAGAAAAGGAAGTTTCACATGAACGTTCGCAACATCAAGACGCCAGCCGGACTGGCTGCACTCATTGCTGCTGTCATCAGCTTGACGGCCTGCGATGACAAGCCCGAAAGAGCGGTCGAGCCAGCCCAGCCTGAATCTGCCGCCGCCAGTACAGCCCCCGCGCCATCACCCGCCCCTGCGGCGAAACCTCAGCTCGATGCGACCCAAAAGCTCAATATCTACATCGAATGCTTCAACAGCACCTATGTGTCAGCCCACAAAGCGATGGAACGCTACACATCCTGGGTGAAAGATATGAAGGTCGGCCCGACAGGCAAGGAGCGCATCATTTACGGCATCTACACAGTAGGTGAACCTTCCCTGAAAAGCTGCGGTGAACCCGTACTCAACGCGGCCCAGAGCGAACCCGCGATGCCCGCGCTGGATACGGTTGCCAAGGACTACTCCGCCGCCGTTACGGCCTGGGGCAAGACGTTAGAAGAGGCCGGGACTTACTACGGTCGCGAGAACTATAAAGATGACGCGATGGCCCGCGGCAAGGCAATGCATGGTGACATCGTCAAACACTATGCGGCATTCAACACGACCAGTCACCAGTTCAATCAGGCTCTGGAAGACGCTAACGACCAGCGCCAACTGACTCAACTGGCAGACATCGAGAAGAAAGAAGGCCGCCAGTTCAATTACTGGTATATGGCCACCATGCTCAGTGCCAAGCAACTGGTGAATGTGCTGACGCAGGATGACTTCGACATCAACACCGCCACGGCTCGGCTCAAGGCCTATGAAGACAACGCCGATGCGCTGATCGAACTGGCCAAAAAACCCGAAACCGCGAAACCCGCGATGTGGTCAATGATGAGTCTACCATTGGAAAATTATCGTATGGCCGCTAAGGAGCGCCTGCGCCGGGTACGCGATAAAACGCCCTATAGCCAAGGTGAGCGTAGTTTGATTTCAAACAATTCAGGTTGGATGGTACATGGCAGTGCCGATAAGCTCATCAGAAACTACAACTCTCTGATAGACAGCAGCAACCGCCAGCGCTAATTCACGCCATCACTTGGCGAACGCACGCAAGTGAAATCTGCGTAGGCCTGTTTGAGTACGAGACTGGCACTGGAGTCAGTGAAATAAAAAAAGGAATGCGGTTTGAGTGTTCACCCGCATTCCTTCTTAAAACACCACATTCAAGCGCTATTTAGCGGCAGCAGTTTCCGCACCAACCAAACCAACCTTAAGGTAGCCCGCTTTACGCAGTGAATCCATCACGCTCATGATGGTTTCATAATCCACGCTTTTATCTGCCTGAAAGAAGATTGTCGTTTCTTTATTGGCACTGGTTTTTGCATCCAGCATCTGAGCCAGAGACTGCTCGTTAATCGCCTCTTCTCCCAGAAACATTTGTTTATCCGCTTTTACCGTCAGGTAAAGTGGTTTTTCCGGTCGAGGCTGCGGGGCGGCCGATGAGGCTGGCAGATCGACACGAATGTCCACCGTTGCCAGCGGCGCAGCCACCATGAAGATAATCAGCAGAACCAGCATGACGTCAATGAACGGCGTGACGTTAATGTCATGCATTTCACCGTCACCACTCACGTCCTCCTTCAAATGCATCGCCATGACTTAACCCACCCGCAATTTTTGCGCCGCCGAAGACGTCCGGTTATCACTGCTGGCCGCCACGTCGAGATCGCGACTTTGCAGCAGCAGCACCTGAGCCGCCACATCGCCGACTATCGCTTTGTAGCTCGCAATGGCGCGCGCGAAGACGTTATAGATGACTACCGCAGGAATAGCAGCAACCAGACCGATTGCCGTCGCCAGCAGCGCTTCCGCGATCCCCGGCGCGACCACCGCCAGGTTGGTGGTTTGCGTCTGTGCGATACCGATGAAGCTGTTCATGATGCCCCATACCGTACCAAACAGCCCCACGAACGGTGCAACCGCCCCAACCGTTGCCAGATAGCCATTGCCACGCCCCATATGACGACCGGTAGCCGCCACGCGACGTTCCAGACGAAATGCGGTGCGTTCTTTAATTCCGTTGTTGTCATCCGAACGTGCGGAAAGTTCCAGTTCGTTCTGCGCATCCACCAGCAGTTGCTGCGCGACGCTGCCTGCTTTGAATATCTCTGCGGTTTCCAGCGCATCATCCAATGTTTTCGCCTGTTCCAGCGCCAGATATTCACGGCGCAGACGACGTTTCGCACCAGACATGGTGACGCTTTTGCTGAAGAAGATCGCCCAGGTAATGACGGAAGCCAGCAGCAAACCGATCATCACCGTTTTCACCACGGCATCCGCGTGCTGGTACATGCCCCAAACGGACAAATCGGTTTTCATCAGGTTATTGGTGCCCGGTGCCGCACTGGCAGGAAGCGTGAGCGCTGACGCCGGAGCTTGTGCATCGGTCGTCACACGAGCAGAAGGGGACGTAGCCGCAGGCTGCGCGGCTGGCGCAGCATTCTGTGTCGACAACGGCGTGCTTGCCGGAGCCGCCAACGCATTTCCACTTAGTCCCGCCGAACATAGCAGGATAACTAACACGCTACGGGAAAATGCGCTAAACGCGCCACATATTTTTTGCCAGGTTGTTAACACCTGGCGAGTCATATTACTGACAGCCGTCTTCACGCTGTGCCTCCACCATTCATTCAGTACCATATCCGCACATACCCACAGGTATAATGCCGCAATAACGCAGCCTGAAATGATACCAAACCCTGAACGAATTGATAGTTGTTCTCATTATTATTTACGCCAGATAACACACTTTTCCTTGCATTCTGTAAGGGTTGCTGGGGGTATTACCTGCCTATCGGCAGGAAAAACATACACTCGACTAATTGGCGTCGCCACCACACTTTCCTACCGGTGGTTACCTGAAATGTTTTCATCTACACCCAATCTTATTCCACTCAAACCCACACACCGCCCAAGCCGTGATAACGTAGGTTAATACATCGAATAACGCACCCTTGTTTCCTCACACTGTCACTGTCGGGAATATCTGGCGTGTTGGGTCATCCGGCAGGATCGAATAGAAAAGGTAATAGTGGTTATGACAAGCAAAAAAACGGCAACTGCACTAGTCGCCGCAGGACGCCGCAAGGCATTCACTCACGGCTCCGTAAACCCCGTTATTCAGCGCGCGTCCTCTCTGGTATTCGATACCGTGCAGGACAAAAAACACGCGACCATTAACCGTGCCAAAGGCGCACTGTTCTATGGTCGTCGCGGCACGCTGACTCACTTTTCGTTTCAGGAAGCGATGGTGGAACTGGAAGGCGGTGCAGGCTGTGTGTTGTACCCGTGCGGTGCCGCGGCTATCTCTAACGCGATTCTCTCTTTCGTCGCCGCGGGCGATCATGTGCTGGTAACGGGTTCGGCCTATGAACCCACGCAGGATTTCTGTAATAAAGTCCTCAGTAAGATGAACGTCAGCACCACCTATTTCGATCCGCTCATTGGTGCCGATATTGCCGGGCTGATCCAGCCCAATACCACAGTCGTCTTTCTCGAATCGCCCGGCTCCATCACCATGGAAGTACACGATGTGCCAGCCATCGTCCAAGCCGTACGCCGCATCAATCCCGAGATTATTGTCATGATTGATAATACCTGGGCGGCGGGTATTTTATTCAAAGCACTCGACTTCGATATTGATATCTCCATTCAGTCTGCCACCAAATATATTGTCGGTCATTCCGATGCCATGATAGGTACGGCTGTCGCTAACGAACGCTGCTGGGCGCAACTTCGTGAGCATTCTTACCTAATGGGACAAATGGTGGATGCAGATACCGCGTATGTCGCCAGCCGTGGCCTGCGCACTCTGGGCGTTAGACTCAAACAGCATCAGGAAAGCAGCATCCGCATTGCGACATGGCTGGCCGAGCAACCAGAAGTGGCCGTGGTTAACCACCCAGCTTTACCTGAATGCAAAGGGCATGAGTTTTACGTTCGCGATTTTAACGGCTGCAACGGCTTGTTCTCCTTTGTGTTGAAAGAGAAATTAAGCAAAGAAGCGTTGGCTCACTATCTGGATCATTTTGAACACTTCAGCATGGCGTACTCCTGGGGCGGCTTTGAATCACTGATTCTGGCGAATCAGCCTGAAGAGCTGGCAGCCATCCGCCCGGTAAGCGGTGTGGACTTTACCGGTACACTTATTCGGTTACATATTGGACTTGAAGACAGTGACGATCTGATCGACGATCTGGCGGCGGGGTTCAGCAGGCTGCACTCCCTTACACCACACGCTGGCAAAGAATAGGAAGAAAAAATATAGGAAGTGTGACGGCCATAAAGCCGTCGCGCCTTGATTTCCTCTGCGGTGTGGTGGGTAATGCGTTATGATAGTCATGAGTCAACGCCTACCAAAAAACGGCGTTATCTTAACCCAAATTTAGCATTAACCCCCTGCCGTATTCTCATCATGCGGCAAGGCGTTTTGCCCAACCGATTTTAGGGCATGATAGACAGTAAATTTCAGGTGACCCAGCGTTTCATCGCCATGGCCTGAGAGATAGTGTATATCGTCACTGGCGAGAAGTAATATGAGTGTGGTTCACGACATTATTCAGGCGCTCTGGCAGCAAGATTTTACTGCATTGACCGATCCCCATGTTATTTGGGTGATTTACGGCATTTTGTTTACGACGCTGTTTCTGGAGAATGGCCTGCTGCCCGCTTCTTTTTTGCCCGGTGATAGCCTGCTATTGCTCACTGGCGCCATGATTGCCAAAGGCGTGATGAGCTTTTTACCCACAATGATTCTGCTCACGATCGCCGCCAGCCTCGGCTGCTGGCTCAGCTACCTGCAAGGGCGCTGGCTGAGCGATACCCGGTTGGTAAAAGGTTGGCTGTTACAGCTTCCCGCCCATTACCACCAGCGCGCCCACCATCTGTTCCACCGCCACGGCCTGATGGCGCTGTTGGTTGGTCGCTTTTTAGCGTTCATCCGCACGCTGCTGCCAACGATGGCGGGCATTTCTGGATTAAACAATACGCGCTTTCAGATTTTCAACTGGCTCAGCGGGCTGCTGTGGGTCGGGGGCATTGTCACGCTCGGCTATGCGCTTAGCCATATCCCGCTGGTCAAACGCTATGAAGATCAGGTCATGACGGCGCTGATCCTGCTCCCCGTTATTTTACTGGTCAGCGGTCTTGTCGGCATGGCGGTCATGGTGTGGCGTAAAAAACGCGCAATCGCCTAAGCAGGTAACCACACGCGTTTTTGCCTTCAGTTTTCCTCAACCGCCAGATTACTGGCATTTAATCTCGTGATTTCATCGCTCGGCGTCGCGCCGAAATAGCGCTTAAATTCCCGGCTAAACTGCGACACGCTCTCATAACCAACACGAGTGGCCGCGACGCCCGCTCTCAGCCCCTCGTTGATCATCATCACGCGAGCTTTGTGCAAGCGGTAAGATTTCAGGTACTGCAATGGCGATGTATTGGTGACAGCCTTGAAGTTGTGATGAAACGCAGAGACGCTCATGTTCACTTCCGCCGCCAGTTGTTCAACACTCAAGCTATCAGCATAGTGATTTTCGATACGTCGCAGAGATTTGGCAATCTGGCTGAAGTGCGTATGCCGACTCACCAGCGCCTGTAATGCCGCACCACGTTTACCGCAAAGCATATGATAGATAATCTCGCGCACCACCGTCGGTCCCAGCACGCGGGCATCACGCGGGTTCCCCATCGCATCCAGCAGCCGTTCCACGGCACACAGAATCTCATCGGTCAGCGGCGCGCTATTTACCCCACATGTACCCGAACTGGGGCGGATCACGCTGTCATCATCGCCGATGTCGATTAGCAAATCCTGTAGCATCTGGATATCAATACGGATGGCGATACCGACCAGCGGGTTCTCAACACTGGCTATCGTCTCGCATTCGAACGGCAGTGGTACTGTCATCAATAGGTAGTTTTCTGAGTCGTACTGGAACGTTTTGCCCCCCAGATAGCCAATTTTTTTTCCCTGAAAAATAATGACGATCGTCGGTTCATACATCACGGGCACACGCGGATAATGCTGCTCGGTATAAAGGATACTGACCTGTGGCACCGGCGAAGGCGTGACCCAGCTTTTGGTTGAGCAACGTATTGCCTGCTGCACGATGCGTTGCCGCACGGTCTGCGGCGTTGTATGTTGTGGCTGACCTTCCATCGACATGGTGTTATCTCGCTACTGGTTCACATTTCCTGCCTGGAGCCTCTCTCCTGGCAGAAGAAGCAAAATGACACACCCGCGAATCATTATCATCATTTTCTCCTCTGCTTTGTAGAAATAGGCAACAAGCAAACAGAAATGTGCATTGAAGCGCTTCCCAAGGTTGATGACAATACTGAGCATACATTCATCCCCTCATCTCACGGGAAAAGACATGAATAAAACCATTGAACTGTTCACCTCACACCGCAGTGAACGTAGCTATCTTGATAAAACGATTCCTGATGACGTGCTGGATGCCATTATTCAGTCAGCCCATCTGGCACCGACATCCGTAAACTCTCAGCAGGTGTCGCTCGTCGTCACCCGCGACCCGGAACGCAAAGCTCGCATTGCCGAACTGGCTGGCGGCCAGCCATGGATTGCTAAGGCTCCCGTCTTCATTACTGTGGTGTTGGACATGCATAAAACGCAGGTCGGAATTGCCATGAGCGGTAAACAACAGCATGCCCATGAAAGTATTGAAAGCCTGATCGCTGGCACAACGGACGTTGGCATTGCGCTCGGCACGCTGATGGCCGCGGCACGCTCATTTGGATTGGGCATCGTGCCAATTGGCGGCATTCGCCGCGACCCGCAAGCGATGATCGACTTACTGGCGCTTCCTGAACTGACGTTTCCCGTCGCGGGCGTCGCCATCGGCTATGTGGATACTCCAGCGCATCAGAAACCACGTCTGCCGCTCAACTCCTTCCGCCATGATGAAACTTACCATCAGGATGTTCTGCCTACGGCGATTGAACAATATAACCACACGTTGGTGACACACTGGCAGCAAACTGGCCGCACAGACGGCGACAACTGGGGTGACAACACCGCCAGCTACTATCAGCACATTTATTTCCCGAAAGTCTTACCTGCGATCCTCCAACAAGGCTTTAAACTGGACAAATAACCGATATTAACGTTCACCTTGACGGTGAAATCATCGCTATCGACGTGCTTTTTTAGAAAATCCTGTTTAATAACATTTAAACGGGATTTTTAATTATTCATATAGTATCGACATGTCATCTATTTAATAACATGCCGATACAATGAGGCATAGGGGAATAAACCCACTAGATCACAGCACCGCCTTTCATATACCAAGGTCGTTGTCCAGAACAGTTCTTTATATTCAAGATTTCCACATGCTTAAGCTGTTTCTCCCCTGTATCGCCATCAATAATTTGATAAATCCTAAGATATTTTCCCGTTGCCAAATTATGATTTTCAAAATCAACGGTAACATAATAGAATGCGCCAGGCTGAGGTTTGAAAGTGATGATGCTCTCAGAGACGGTTGCTTTAGATAAAAATAAATTCTTGCTACCGGTTTCCCCGGTATAAAGCACTCTAATAGCAAGATTGTCATTAGCACTAACCCAATATTCCTGGTTATCTTTTTTCATCCCTACGGCGTCAGGAATACCTATATTTTTTCTACCAGAAAATACATTTCTCGGTATAAAACCATTATTTTTCGAATAGAGATCAATACAGTTCTTTGTTTCTGGATAAACCCTGACCTGATTGTAACCAATATTAAATGCAATACCCGATTTTTTATCTCCAGTATAATCTGTTAAGTTTTTATTATAGTCAGAAACTGTAGAACATCCTGTTAATAATAAAACCAAAAATAATCCCATAAAACGTTTCAATTAAACACTCCTGTTACATTTGAACTATTCCTGTTCACTATCATACTATCCTTTCTAAGAAGGCAATATGATGATATCCACATGATACGACGAAGATTATGAATATCCAACGATGAGTGGGTGCCATGCCAATGCGTTTAATTGGGTGTAACATTCAGATTCTTATGCTGTGCGCATAGCCTGTGTTGATACTCATTTCCCCGTTGTGATTCGATTGTTATTTACTGGGCCATTGATTCTCTACTCACATTTTCTACTAGACTGAAATCATATGCCTGTTCCTGTGAGGGATCACATTCCTTTATGTCTGTGATATGAACAGGCCCCCATCCAGTTAACCCTATGATACGTTTATGGATTAACGGATATAAAAGGAGAATGATATGACGCAACCGAAAGTGAAACTGGCAGACGGCAATATCATGCCCCAGTTGGGGTTGGGTGTCTGGCGAGCAAGCAGTGAGGACACAGTAACCGCCGTAACCGAAGCCTTGTCCATCGGCTATCGGGCGATTGATACCGCCGCGATTTATAAGAACGAAGAAGCCGTCGGTCAGGCGCTACGCTCCGCGAATCTGCCGCGTGAAGAGGTATTCATCACTACCAAGCTGTGGAATGGCGATCACACCGCTCCTCAACAAGCGCTGGAAGAGAGCCTGCAAAAGCTTCGGTTAGACTATGTCGATCTCTACCTGATTCACTGGCCGCTCCCGCAACAGAATACCTTCGTGGATGCCTGGCGCGGGCTAATCAAACTCCAGGAACAAGGTCTGGCAAAAAGCATCGGTGTCAGTAATTTCCATATTCACCATTTACAGCGACTCAAAGAAGAAACGGGTGTATTACCGGTTATCGATCAGGTCGAACTGCACCCGCTTCTCCAGCAAAGACAGCTCCATTCCTGGAACGCCACGCACCACATCCAGACGGAATCCTGGAGCCCGTTGGCACAGGGCGGCGAAGGGGTTTTCGACCATCCCACTATCCGTAAACTGGCGAGCAAATACGGAAAAACACCGGCACAGATCGTGATCCGCTGGCATCTGGACACTGGGCTGGTGGTGATCCCTAAATCGGTGACGCCTGCGCGTATCAAGGAAAACTTTGAAGTATTTGATTTCCGTCTGGATAAAGACGAACTGAGTGAAATCGCCAAGCTCGACTGCGGGAAGCGTCTGGGTTCAGACCCTGACGAGCCAAAAAACAACTAATCCGTCTTTGATGCCAGCCCTCACCGTGCTGGCATTTTTCTTTCTAATCGGCAAACTGAATCTCATAGACATCGCTACGGCAATGCGCCTCGCTGTATTCCAGCAGTTCACCTCGTTCGTTATAAACGTGCAGTTGGCAATACAGCACGGGTGACGCCAGCGCGATACCAAGCAGTTCAGCCACCTCTTCCACACAAGAGATCGCTTTGAAGCGATAGCGCTTTTTGTCCGGCGTAATCCCGTGCCTTATCCAGTATTGATAGAGGGACTGCTCAAGGGCTTCTGGATCGGAGAGGAATTTTTGCGGTATCCAGGTAGTTTCCAGCGAAACCGGCTCACCATTGCTGAGCCGGACACGTCGCAGATAGGTGACAGCCTCGCCTTCCGGCAAAGACATTTTTGCGGCAATAGCCGCAGGCGGAACCTGTATTGCCTTTTCCAGCCAGAGACTACCCGCCACGCCACCTTGTTTCAGAATTAGCGCGGTGAACCCTTCATCGTCGGCACTTAACGCATAATTCAGCCGTTGAGCCACGCGGGTTCCTACCCCCTGCTGGCGCACAATCATCCCTTTTTCTTCCAGCAGCGACAGAGAACGGGAAACCGTTACGCGCGACAATCCCAACTGCTGTGCAATCAATCTTTCCGCGGGTAAGAACTGGCCGGATAACGTCTTCCGGCGGCCGAGTCCTGATTCAAGCAACGAGGCGAGCTGCATATAGCGAGGCGCCGACGGCGCTCCAGACAGTTGATCTCTGACCCAAAGCAGTAATTCCCGCATAGTGCAGCCTTTTCAGTGACGCAGCATTCTGGCTGCGTGCCGGTTAAGACAAAAGTGAACCTGATTTACTGGCGAAACAAAACGCACTGACGCTGAGATTATTGTAATAAAAAATGTTGTTAATACCCATCAGACTTGAGACAGCACACCCGCCAAACAACGATTCACCTTTAATTCATAGCAACATCTATAAGGTATCGTCCACGCGGCTCCGCATCTTTAATTTTGGTTTGTGTGAAGCACGGTTGACACAATAAGCATGTAGCAGATCCGTCTGACGAGCAAGCCGCGCGTCAGACGGTTAGCAAGAGAGGGAACGGTAAGACTTGCTTACATCGCAGACTGTACGATGAGCTGCCCTGTCGAGCCGCGATCGGCCAGTTCCAACGTCTGGCTGTAATACAGGAAGGGGAACGCCAGTGAGGATGGCTGCGTGAAATAAACTAGCAGCTCGACATCGTTATCCACCCACACGGTGTCTTTCCAGCCGCTGTCTTCCACCGCAGGTCGGCCACCGTTCGCACTACGCACCAGGAATTTGACGCCCTGGATATGAAACGCCTGCGGCGTATCAGCGTGAATAATCCAGCGTTCACAGCGGCCTAGTTGGGTTTGTACATCGACACGCGTCATGTCCCACATCGCGCCGTTGATGCCGGGTAAACTATCACCCAGACGGAATTCGCGCGTGCGGCTGATGCTGCCTTCAATGATGTTGTCAGCCAGCAGGCGCATCGGCAGGTTATCCGTGACCAATGGCAACAGGCCCGTCGGCTTCAGCGTGAGTATCTGGGTGGAAATCAGGATACTGGAAGGCTCAAATAGACCACGCAGGCGATCCATAATCCCAGCCGACTCGCCTGCCGTCAGCGTGACATCCTCACCTTGCGACATGTCGATCAAAATCTCGCGTCGTTCACCGGGGGAAAGAGAAAGCTGGTTCACTGCCATCGGAGCAGGGAGCAGCCCTTGATCGCTGGCGATCACATGCATCGCCCGCCCATCGCTCAACCGCATCACGTAACGCCGGGCGTTCGACGCGTTCAGCAACCTCAGGCGAACCCAGCCACGGGACACTTCAACAAAGGGATTCTGGACACCGTTGATTAACAGAGAGTCCCCCACAAATCCACCGTTAGAGGGCGGGCTATAGATAGGGACGCCAAAGTTATCCAGCCGTTTATCCTGAATAATCAACGGGAAATCATCCACACCGTAGTGATTAGGAAGTGGCAAAGATTTACTGGCGCGATCTTCCACTAGCCAGAGTCCGGCCAGCCCGTTATAGATATGCGGAGCCATACGGTTCGGGGTATTCGCATGATACCAGCAGGTGGCAGATGGCTGACGAATAGGCAGCACCGGCGACCAGTCGGTGCCTGGAGAAATCATACGCGCCGCGCCGCCCATGAGCGGCCCCGGCACCTGCAACCCGCCGATCGTCATCGCGACCGGCTCATTCAGGCGGTTACTGTAAATCAGCTTAACGTCGTCACTGTCATACACCCGTACCGTCGGCCCTAAATAACGGCCATTGATGCCCCAAATAGACGTCTTACGATCGCCAGAAAATGCCCAATGAGCACGCTGCATGGTCAGGAAAAGAGGCTGGCCTCGGCGCGACTCCAGTAATGGCGGTATCGGCAATGCGATGGGGTTACCACTGGCCTTTGCCGCCAGCGGCGTCATACCCGCACATAACGCAAGGCCCGATGCCTGAATAAACTGACGTCGGCTGAGTGACATAATGACTCCGTAAATCCATTAACCGTAAGCAAAGTTTAAATGCCGATTAATTATTTCGACGATGTATTCGAAAGAAATAATCGCATAACACAAATAGGGTAAATTTATTTTTTGTCTGCGGCTTCGCGCACCGCAACTTCTGCATCCAACTCCGCAATCTTGGCGGCCATCACGTCATGGCAATGTGTCGCCAGCTCACGAACCTGATCTTTGGTATATGCGCGGGTATCAATAGGCGGCAACATTTCGACGATAACCAAACCGTTATTCCAGCGGTTCAGTTTCACCTTATTACTGGTGGTAGAAACACAAATCGGTACAATCGGCACTTCTGCGCTAATCGCGGCATGAAACGCACCGGTTTTGAATGGTAGCAGGCCGCGTCCACGGCTGCGTGTACCTTCGGGAAACATCCAGATCGACGCATTGCGCTCTTTAATATGTTTCACCACCTGTGCGATGGTGCCATGCGCTTTGGCGCGGTTTTCACGGTCAATCAGCAGATTACCCGTCAGCCAATAAAGCGGCCCGAAAAACGGAACCCACAACAGGCTTTTCTTACCCACGGTAACGGTACGAGGCTGAACCGCTCTGGATACCGTGACCATATCGTAATTGTTCTGATGATTCGCAATATAGATGCAGTTGCCGTAACGCGCCACGTCTTCCGGTATCCGCATTTCTACTTTCAGGCCAAACACCACGGACAAGCGCCCAAAAAGATGACCGAAGGTCGCTACATGGCGGGGATTTCGAGGGCTGAACAGACAGTAAAACAAGCCAAAAACACAGATCAAAATCGAAAATATAACGACAATAAAAAAACGCAAAATGGATAACATAGCAACCTCATTAGCCGAAAGCCGCCGCTAGTATAGCGATTTCGCGCTAAAACACACGGTGATTCAATTTGCAGCGGGATGGCAACCAGATATCAAAGAAAGGCGGTATGACACCGCCTTTCTGATATGCACTTATGATACGGAGGATTTATTCTTCGCTGCTGCCAACATCAGCCTGCTGCGGTGCATCTACCTCAATTCGGTCGATACGCTGTAGCCCACGTAGCAACGTGCCTTTCCGCCCGCGTTCGCCCTGATACTTTTGAAGCTCATTCGGACGCAACACCAGCTTACGCTTACCGAAGTAGAGCGTGACGGAAGCCTGTGGCGGCAGCAGATACAGCCAGGTCAGACGGTCTTTACCTTCCGCAAAATCAGCCGAAGAAATGGACACAATCTTATTCCCCTTGCCTTTTGACAACTGCGGCAGATCGGAAACCGGGAACAGCAGCATTCTGCCAGCCGCAGTAATCGCCATCAGCAGGTGATCGTCACCCTTGATCTCAATCGGTGTCAGCGCCTTCGCGTTATCCGGCAGCGTTATAATCGCTTTACCTGCACGATTACGCGCCACCAGATCGTTGAAAGTACACACAAACCCGTAACCCGCATCCGATGCCATCAGCAGCGGCTGATCGTCTGCGGCCATCAGTACCTGTTCAATCGTCGCGCCCGGCGGAGGCGTCAATTTGCCCGTCAGCGGCTCACCCTGACCGCGGGCGGAAGGCAGCGTGATCGGATCCAGCGCGTAGCTGCGACCAGTAGAGTCAATAAACACCACGGGCTGATTGCTTTTGCCTTTCACGGCGGCGCGGAAGCTATCGCCTGCTTTATAGCTCAATCCAGCAGGATCGATGTCATGGCCTTTGGCGCTGCGAACCCAGCCCATTTCCGACAGCACAATGGTGACTGGCTCAGACGGCACAAAGTCATGCTCGCTCATCGCTTTCGCTTCGCCGCGTTCATGCAGCGGCGAACGACGATCGTCGCCATAAGCTTGGGCATCCGCCTGAATTTCTTTCTTAATCAGGTTGCTGAGCTTGCGCTCTGACGCCAGCAGCGCCTGAAGATTATCGCGCTCTTTCGCCAGATCGTCCTGCTCGCCGCGGATTTTCATCTCTTCCAGCTTGGCAAGGTGACGCAATTTCAGTTCAAGGATGGCTTCAGCCTGTGTTTCACTCAGGCTGAACTGGCGCATCAGAACAGGCTTCGGCTCATCTTCCGTACGAATGATATGAATGACTTCATCAATATTCAGGAACGCAATCAGCAAACCTTCAAGGATATGCAGGCGCTTGAGCACTTTTTCCAGACGGTAATTCAGACGGCGGCACACCGTGTCGCGACGGAATACCAGCCACTCGCTCAGGATCTCGACCAGCCCTTTCACGCTGGGGCGGCCATCCAGACCGATCATGTTCATGTTAACGCGATAGCTCTTTTCCAGATCGGTCGTGGCAAACAGATGGTTCATCACCTGATCCATATCGATACGGTTCGAGCGCGGCACCAGCACCAAGCGGGTTGGATTCTCGTGATCGGATTCATCACGCAGGTCTTCCACCATCGGTAGCTTCTTCGCACGCATCTGGCTGGCAATCTGCTCCAACACTTTGGCACCGGAAACCTGATGCGGCAGTGCGGTAATCACCACATCACCGTCTTCTTTTTTCCAGACCGCACGCATACGCACCGAGCCACGACCATTCTGGTAGAGCTTGCGTACTTCATCGCGCGGCGTGATGATTTCAGCTTCCGTCGGGAAATCCGGCCCCTGTACATGCTGCAATAGATCATCCAGCGAGGCTTTCGGGTTTTCCAGCAGCATCACCGCTGCCGCCGCGACTTCGCGCACGTTGTGCGGCGGAATATCCGTTGCCATCCCGACGGCGATGCCCGTGGTGCCATTCAGCAGAATATTGGGAAGACGCGCAGGCAGCATCTTCGGTTCCTGCATCGTACCGTCAAAATTCGGGGTGTAATCGACCGTGCCCTGCCCTAACTCTGACAGCAGCACTTCCGCGTATTTAGACAACCGCGATTCGGTATAACGCATAGCGGCGAACGATTTCGGATCGTCCGGCGCCCCCCAGTTCCCCTGACCATCCACCAGCGGATAACGGTAAGAGAACGGCTGCGCCATCAGCACCATCGCTTCATAGCAGGCGCTGTCGCCATGTGGGTGGTATTTACCCAGCACGTCACCCACGGTACGGGCGGATTTTTTAAACTTGGCGTTGGCATTCAGGCCCAGCTCGGACATCGCATACACAATGCGACGCTGCACCGGCTTCAGGCCATCACCAATGAACGGCAATGCCCTGTCCATGATGACGTACATGGAATAATTCAGGTATGCATTTTCGGTAAACGTGCGCAGCGCAAGGCTTTCTGCGCCGTCATGAGTCATCTCACTCATTTATCTCACTTCCCTCACATCGCGGCGCGATTATTACGCTTTCCGGCACGCCATAGCGGCGGTATGTTTGGCGGGAATAGTACCTTATCTGATGAGGTGATGTCACAGGGAACAATAGCGCACAGAGCCGTGCCGACGCTTTATGCTGGCGATAACGGATGTGAATTCGACAGCGGTATCGATCGCCACGATCCCGTTTCATTAAGAATTATTCATCTTCATTGCAACATTAAATGATAATGCTTAGCATGTTGATAATAGTTATCATTACCACATGATAATGAATGTTATTCGCCGTTTGTATTTCCTTTGCAGACGTTAGCGACCAGCACGCCATGTTTCCCCAACGCCGCTGGCCAGAACAACCTTATAGCAGAGTATCATTATGTTAATTAACAAGAATTTAAATAAAATTCTTCTCACCGGCATCTTGACTGGCGTCGCGCTAAACAGCATGGCAGCGGATAGCACCACGGGTAACAATACACTCAGCGGGAAGAATACAGACACGTCAGCGGCAAAAACGGAACAGACCGACGACGTGATGATAGTTAACTCGCCGAAAATCGAGAAGAAAGCGGGATCAAAAACAACGCTAACCGCCGCAGATATGCAAAAAGAAGGCGGCAACAATTTTGGCACCATCATGCGTTATCAACCTCTGGTGAGCGCAACAGGAGCCAGCGGCGGCAGCAATACCGGGAAAAGCGGCTTTGACCGCGGTGGTTACACGGGCTACAACATTCGCGGCATTGAAAGCAACCGTGTGGCGATCGATACCGATGGTATCGCCCTGCCCAATGCCACAGGCCGTAGCTACGCCAGCCGCGCCGGATTCAATACGTTCGGTATGGGACGCGACTATATCGACCCTTATCTGTACAGTAGCGTCGATATTGAATCAGGCGTCACTTCCGCCGAAAATACCATCAACGCCCTTGGCGGCAGCGTCTCCTTTCGCCCCAAATCGGCCAATGACTACCTGAAAGCGGGCAAGCAGGACTACTTCGGTTTCCAGAGTGATTACGACTCTGCCAACCATGGTTGGCATAATGGCATCACCGCCGCAGGCGGTGATGACGAACTGCGCGGCATTGTCGTACTCAGCCGCCGTGACGGCCAGCAAACACGCAATAACAGCGACGAAATCGCCGCTTACCCTGCGAACTGGCACTCTAACGCCATGTTGGCGTCCGGTATTTGGCAGGCCAACGACGAGCATCAGCTCACCGGGACGCTGGATTATTACCATAAAACCAATCATACCCATTATGACTACTGGGGGAGTCTGCCAAGCGGCAACAACACCATTTACGGCACGGCGCAACAGAGCAGCCAGACACGCCGCTGGACCGCCAGCCTGAAAGATCGCTGGACGCCCGTCAACAACACGCTAGTCGATTTGGTTGATAGCCGCATTTACTTCCAGAATAGCGAATCACACGACAATACCTGGCTACCCGCCACCACAGGGCAAGCCGCGGCAGATAGCCATCGGGTCTATTCCGATTACAATGTCACCACCTACGGCTTTGATACTCATATGGTGAAAAGCTGGGATCGCCACGAATTCAGTTGGGGTCTGAATGCCAGCCAAAGCAAAACAGAGCGCCCGTTCAGGCAATCGCCTAATCAAACGGGTGCCAATAACATCATGCAGCCGGAAGCCGATAGCAACAGCTATACCGTTGGGGGCTTCGTGCAGGATACCGTGACGTGGGATCTGGCGGGGCATGCCTTCTCGGTTGTCCCTGCCGTACGCGCCATTCATCAACGTACTAAACCAACGAATACGGTTAGCCTGAGCGGTGACGGCAGCGTCATCAATGAATCCGATGTCAACACACTGTACGGTAAAGCCAACAGTGATACGCAAATCCTGCCTTCTCTGAGCTTCCTCTATGACATCACTCCGACGCTGACAACCTATGTGCAGTACCGTCGCGGTGCACAGTTCCCGGATGCCAGTCAGCTTTATGGCAGCACCAATCTTAACGCCAACTATGCCGGGCCGTTCCAGTATGCCTTTATCGGCAATAGCGATCTCAAAACGGAAACCAGCAACAATGTAGAATGGGGCTTAAAAGGTGAAGCAACAGAAGGAATTACCTTCCGTACTGCCTTGTTCTACAACACCTATAAGAATTTTATCGCCAACACCCGCTACCGCCGTAGCGCCAACCCCGATAAATTTACCAATGTTCCGAGTAATATCAATACGATATATCAGGCGGAAAACCGTGATAAGGCTTATATCTACGGTGGTGAAGTCAGCAGCAAAATACAGCTAGGCACCTGGTTCCCATCCGTTGATGGACTCAGCACCACGCTGGCGTTTGGCTATACCAAAGGCCAATCGCAATCCCGCTACCTTGGCGACCGTTATGTCGACCTAGACAGCGTTGCTCCGATGAAAGCAGTTATCGGTATCGCCTATGACGATCCTTCCCAGCGTTACGGTGCCGCCCTAACCTCCACCTTCCAGAAAGGGAAGCAGGCGCAGGATACCAGCCGTGAAAGCTATACCAACACGGGCAGCGCTATCACCACATCAAGTACCGAATATATGCGGATTCCCGGCTATGGCATGGTTGACCTGACAGCTTACTATCGCATCAGCAAGAACGTGAAAGTCAATGGGGGCGTATATAACCTGACTGACCGTAAATATTGGGATTATCTCAGCAGCCGCCAGATTGAAACTAACGATCGGCAGGGACAGTATGACCGCGCACTCGCCGTGCAGCCTGGGCGTTCCTTCCAACTGGGTGTGAATGTCGATTTCTAATCCGCTTTACTCACGCGGTATGGCACAGGCGATGCGCTATTCAGGCATCGCCGTCACTCAGGCAAGAACGCGCACCACGGCTTTCTTGCCTTTTGATTTTCTCATACGAGCGGCGTCACGCCGTATTCTATTTCATTATGCCGATATCCTTTTCGGCATAGGCCCAGGCATTACACGTCGATCTCCGCCTTATCGCCTTTCTCTTGCAGCCAGTTGCGGCGATCTTCCGAGCGTTTCTTCGCCAGCAGCATGTCCATCATCGCCATTGTCTGATCGAGATCGTCGTCGTTGATGGTCAACTGCACCAGACGGCGCGTATTGGGATCCAGCGTGGTTTCCCGCAGTTGTAGCGGATTCATTTCGCCCAGACCTTTAAAGCGCTGTACGTTCGGCTTACCTTTCTTGCGCTTAAGCTGCTCCAGCACGCCTGCTTTTTCCTCTTCGTCCAGCGCGTAGTACACCTCTTTACCCAGATCGATGCGGTATAACGGCGGCATGGCAACATAAACGTGCCCGCCTTGCACCAGCGCCCGAAAATGACGGACAAACAGCGCGCACAGCAGCGTCGCGATGTGCAGACCATCAGAATCCGCATCCGCCAAAATACAGATCTTGCCGTAACGCAGTTGGCTAAGATCGTCACTATCGGGATCGATACCGATCGCCACCGAAATATCGTGTACTTCCTGCGATGCCAAGACCTCGTCGGAGGAGACTTCCCAGGTGTTCAGGATCTTACCTTTCAACGGCATGATCGCCTGAAATTCACGTTCGCGTGCCTGCTTCGCCGATCCACCCGCCGAATCCCCTTCCACCAGAAACAGTTCCGTCCGGCTGAGATCCTGCGAGGTACAATCGGCCAGTTTGCCCGGTAATGCTGGCCCACTGGTCAGCTTTTTACGCACCACTTTTTTGGCGGCACGCATACGGCGCTGCGCACTGGAAATCGCCAGTTCAGCCAGTTGCTCCGCAGCCTGCACATTCTGGTTCAACCACAGGCTGAAGGCATCTTTCACCACGCCGGACACAAACGCGGCGCATTGACG
Source organism: Pectobacterium fontis (assembly GCF_000803215.1). Lineage (GTDB taxonomy): Bacteria > Pseudomonadota > Gammaproteobacteria > Enterobacterales > Enterobacteriaceae > Pectobacterium > Pectobacterium fontis. The sequence continues at coordinate 13,710 of NZ_JSXC01000043.1, read as the reverse complement.
AGAAGAGAGGCGTTCTTTGGTCTGCCCGGCAAACTGCGGTTCCTGCATTTTGACCGACAGCACGTAAGCGCAGCGTTCCCAGATATCGTCTGCGCTCAGCTTCACGCCGCGCGGCAGAATATTGCGGAATTCACAGAACTCACGCATCGCATCCAACAACCCCTGACGCAGGCCGTTAACGTGCGTCCCGCCCATTGGCGTCGGGATCAGGTTAACGTAGCTTTCTGTCAGTAGCTCACCGCCTTCCGGCAGCCAGAGTAGCGCCCAATCAACCGCTTCGGTCTCGCCAGTAATCGACCCCAGAAACGGCTTTTCCGGCAGCGTGATCAGGCCGTTTACCGCTTCGCACAGGTAGTCATTCAGGCCATCCTGATAGCACCAGCGCTGTTCGGTGTTGTTAACGTTATCTTTGAAGATGATTTCCACACCGGGGCATAAAACCGCTTTAGCCTTCAGCAGGTGCGTCAAACGGGAGACAGAAAAACGGGCGCTGTCGAAGAATTTCTCATCCGGCCAGAAATGCACGCGCGTCCCGGTATTACGGCGTCCACAGGTGCCTGTTACCGCTAGTTCCTGCACTTTATCGCCATTTTCAAACGCGATGTCATATACCTGACCGTCGCGCTTAACAGTGACTTCAACACGGGTAGACAGGGCGTTCACCACGGAAATCCCTACGCCGTGCAAACCGCCCGAAAACTGGTAGTTTTTACCGGAGAATTTGCCGCCCGCATGCAGGCGACACAGGATCAGCTCAACGGCAGGTACACCCTCTTCCGGGTGAATATCCACCGGCATCCCACGACCATCATCAATCACTTCCAGCGACTGATCGGCGTGCAGGATCACATCAATACGGCGCGCATGACCTGCCAGCGCTTCATCAACGCTGTTATCTATGACCTCTTGCCCCAGATGGTTAGGACGCGTGGTATCAGTGTACATTCCCGGACGACGGCGCACCGGTTCCAGCCCGCTGAGTACTTCAATCGCATCAGCGTTATAACTTGATTGAGCCATAGTTTGCGTTAATTCTTTGAGTTCAGTAAATGGGGTTTAACGAACCGCATTGGGCGATTCGTTTTTCAATGCATACGCGGCGATTCAGTCTGTCGTAAGCCCTAAAAAATTCACAATCGGCGTGAAAAAGTGCTCAAACCCGACAAAGGCATGGTTGCCCCCTGACTCCACAGTTTGACGGCAGGCCGTGTAATACGCGACTGCCTGACGATAGTCCAGAACCTCATCCCCCGTCTGCAACAGCAGCCAGAGCAAATCCGGCGATTCCAGTCGGTCAATCTGCATGACCTTCAGATCGTAAACGTGCCGAGACTCTAGCACATATTGCTCACCGGTGTAGGGGTTCTGGTATTCTCCCAGATGGTCCAGCAGCAGTTCAAACGGCTTCACGGCAGGATTCACCACCACGGCAGGCAGCATAAAGCACTGAGATAACCAGGTAGCATAATAACCACCGAGGGAAGAGCCAACAATCCCCACCGGATGGCCAGCTCGCGCCATAATCAACGATTCCATCATCTCGGCGGCCTCCGCCGGATAAGGTGGAAGCTGGGGGGTCAGCATGTCAATTTCAGGGTGCTGTTCTGCCAGCCACGTTTTCAGTGCCGTCGCTTTCGCCGACTGCGGCGTACTGTTAAAGCCATGCAGATAAAGAAGCGTGGGCATTAGTAACCGTCCGAATCCATGTCAGGCAGGAATTCGCTACCCGACAGACGATAAACCTCCGTTTCCAGACGCCCCTCCGGCAGTAAGTCCAGATAGCGCCATCCCGGTGCGACGTCATCAATGGTGAAGTTGGTGCAGTGCGGTTTGAACTGCACGCAGGTCGAGGGGGTCGCCAGCAAACGGCGACCATGCCAGTCAAAGTCCATCTCCTGATGAATGTGCCCGCATAGCACGGTGTTGACCTGTGGATAGCGATCCAGTACCGCAGAAAGATGGTGCGCGTTACGCAGGCTATGTTGATCGAGCCAGGTACAGCCGGAAGGATGCGGGTGATGATGCAGCAACAGCAACGTAAAGCGATCGGGCTGACTTTTCAGGCTACGCTCCAGCCATTCAAGCTGGTATTCGCTCAGTTCACCGTGCGGCACGCCGAATACCTGGCTGTCCAACAGGATGATCTGCCACTTGTCACCCAGCAACACATGCTTGGACGGTGCAATACCCGCATCGGCCAGCGCGTCTACCATCGCGGGTTGGAAGTCATGATTACCCGGAAGCCATACGCAAGGCGCGGGGAGTTGTGCAATCCCACGCGAGAAATGGCGGTAGGCTTCCAGCGTATGATCCTGCGCTAAGTCACCCGTCGCCACGATCAAATCAAACGCATCCTGCCTGGCCTTGATGGCATCCAGCACCGCGTGATAGCTACGATAAGTGTTGATACCCAGCAAGGTTTCATGCTCGCCCGCAAAAAGATGGGTATCGGTTATTTGTAAAATCCTGACTCTGGCGCCACTCGCCACAGGCAGTGTCAACAGGCTTTCCAAATGGTGTCCTTGGTTACGTAAATCTGTCTCAACCCGTCATCTTTCAACGTGCAGGATACGTTGGTTTCCCCGGTGGCTCGCAAGCCACTTTCCTGCACGTCGAAATCTATTGGGTATCGAAAACCGGTATCGACATCGAACCATACGCCAAACAATATTTTAGCCAATCAGCAAGAAACTGATTAATTTGATGCTTTTCGTCACGCTGGTGTAACTTCTTATTAGGATAATCATAACGTGCTTTGAAGCGAAAGATCTGCTGGCTGGCACACACTTCCGCAACCAACGCGTCATGATACAACCTAACGCTCATCATTGGCAGGCTCCAGTAGCTCACAGCAGGCGCAGTCTGCTTAATTTCGACCAACGAGGTATAGCGGGTAGACTCAAGGATCGTCAGTTGATAGACCGCATTATCAACGTGATAAACCGCGATTTCGCCAACTTCATCAATTTTTGGCAACAAACGTCGCAATTGCATGAAGTTAGTTTCACATAGCCTCATCATGGCCGGGAAATCCGGTGTATAACGTTTCATCAATTCAATCCACCCACGCGCGTTTCAGTTCTTCATGGTGCAACGCTAACCATTGCAAGGCAATGACAGATGCAGCGTTATCAACAATGCCTTCTTCAACCCATTGATAACTTTGTTCCCGGCTAACCACATGTACGCGGATATCTTCATTCTCTTCCGCCAGACCGTGAATCCCTGTCGCCGTGCGGGTATCCACTTCGCCGACCATCACCGCCAGACGTTCACTGGTGCCGCCAGGGCTGGCGAGATAGTTGATTATCGGTCGGCAACGGCCCACCCGTAATCCGGCCTCTTCCTGCGCTTCGCGCCGCGCCACCTCTTCGTGGCTTTCTCCTGGTTCAATCATGCCAGCCACCAGTTCAAACAGCCAGGGAGACGCACTGGTGTCGTAGGCTGCGATACGAATCTGTTCGATTAATACCACTTCATCACGCACAGGATCGTAAGGCAGCAGTACCACGGCATGGCCACGCTCTAAAATCTCACGGCTGACTTCGCCGCTCATCCCACCATTAAACAGGCGATGACGGAAACGGTAACGTTCCAGCGAAAAAAAACCGTCGTACAGCGTTTCGCGTGCAATAATTTCTACATCATCTTTGGTGAAAGTCACTGAATCGGATACGGAAGACACTATGGCTGTACTCCTGTAACAAATATTAATGGAATCCGGTATTGTATGGCGGAATCCACAGTCGTTATACGCACCATGGTTTTTGAACCTTTATCAGGCATGACGTCAGCGCAGTGAGACTACACTCGCCCACGCCATCGTTTTTCGGTACTTTACCAAACCGAGAAACGTCGAACTAAATCACCCAATGAGTCGATTTTCCTGACCATTTGGGCAGATTCCGCTGAAAGATGGCACGTTCAGCCACCTTATCCTATTGGCAGATTCTGATAGAATCGACAATTATTCGTCTACAGACAGTGCTATCATCGCGAGATTGCTGCACAACAAGGAATGCAAATGAAGAAATTGCTCCCTCTTCTGATTGGTCTGAGCCTGGGCGGCTTTAGCGCCATGAGCCAGGCAGAAAACCTGTTGCAGGTCTACCAGCAGGCAAAAAACACCAACCCCGATTTACGCAGCGCGGCCGCAACCCGTGATGCCGCGTTTGAAAAAATCAACGAAGCGCGCAGCCCGTTACTGCCACAGTTGGGAATCAACGCGGGTTATACCTATAACAAGGGTTACCGCGATAGTAATGGCGTCAACAGTAACGAAAAAAGCGCAGCCTTGCAGCTCACCCAAACGCTATTCGACATGTCCAAATGGCGTGCGCTGACGTTACAGGAAAAACAAGCGGGTATTGAAGACGTCACCTATCAGACCGCCCAGCAAAACCTGATGCTGAACACCGCGACCGCTTATTTCAATGTGCTGCGCGCGATTGACTCGCTGTCTTATATCAATGCGCAGAAGCAGGCAATTTATCGTCAGTTGGATCAAACCACACAACGCTTCAACGTCGGTCTGGTCGCCATTACTGACGTCCAGAACGCCCGCGCACAGTATGACAGCGTGTTGGCCAATGAAGTGTTAGCGCGTAATACGCTGGATAACGCGCTGGAATCTCTACGTCAGATTACTGGTAACGTCTATCCGCAGTTGGCTAGTTTGAACATCGAACATTTTTCTACCCAGAAACCAGAAGCGGTTAACAACCTGCTGAAAGAAGCCGAAAGCCGCAACCTGAACCTGTTGTCTGCGCGGTTGAGCCAGGATTTGGCGCGTGAACAGATTCGCTCCGCCGAAACAGGCTATATGCCAACGCTGGATCTCACGGCATCGACGGGCGTGAGCGATACCCGCTATTCTGGCGCAAGAACACAGAACAGCAACTCGTTTAACGATTCAGACGCGGGTCAACATCGAGTTGGCATCAACTTTACTCTGCCGCTTTACAGCGGTGGTGCTACCAATTCTCAGGTGAAACAGGCGCAGCACAGCTACGTCAGCGCCAGTGAGCTACTGGAAAGCGCCCACCGTTCTGTTATCCAGACGGTACGCTCATCGTTTAACAATATCTCTGCCTCCATCAGCAGCATCAACGCTTACAAACAGGCTGAAGTGTCTGCACAAAGCTCTCTGGATGCAACAGAAGCGGGCTATCAGGTCGGTACTCGCACCATCGTTGACGTACTGGATGCCACGACCACGCTGTATAACGCTAAACAGCAGCTCTCCAGCGCACGTTATGATTACCTGATCAACCAGTTAAACATCAAATCCGCGCAGGGTACGCTGAATGAAAATGATCTTCAGGCGCTCAATGCGTCATTAGGTCAACCAGTGTCAACCACGCCAGCCATAACCGACAACGCCGCACCACAGGCCACCTCAGCTCAGCGCTAGTCTGCGAGCCGCGTTTATCGATAAAAAGGGGAAGTGCACTTCCCCTTTTTATGTCGATGCGCTTACACAAGTATGTGATTCGGGTGACCAGTCGTCGAACGCCGCTTGCCGGTGGCCTCGTTAGAGGTGAGACCCAGGAGATGGGGCGAAGGACGAACACAGCCAACCTGAAATAGGATGGGTATAGCAACATAAAAATACCGTCAGTTACACCTAATGTTGCTTTAAATTCAAGCAACATTCTCCTATCCTTACACGCACTTATCGGTTATTGACCGTGGTTTTGCTCTGGGATAAATAAATGAAACGTACAAAAAATATTAATCAGGAAACATTCCGTAAGGAGTGGCGAACGTACCGTTTGGCACCTGTCGCTTTGGCCGTCAGCACCGTATTTCTCCTCGCTGGCTGCGAAAAAACCGATGAAACCGTCTCTCTCTATCAGAATGCAGATGACTGTTCAGCGGCCAACCCTTCAATGAGCGCACAGTGCACTAACGCCTACAATACAGCATTAAAAGAAGCAGAAAAAACGGCACCGAAATATGCAACGAAAGAAGACTGCGTAGCGGAATTCGGCGAAGCACAGTGTACTCAAACACCTGCACAGGCGGGCACGGCAGCAGAATCACAGCAGAGCGGTATGTCCTGGATGCCATTGATGGCTGGTTACATGATGGGCCGTATGATGAGTGGCGGCGCGGGCTTTACACAACAGCCTTTATTCAGTTCAACATCGCCGACCAGTCCAGCCAACGGCAAATTTGTTGATGCGACAGGTAAAAGCTACGGCAGTGCGACAACAGGCCGCACGATAACGGTGCCAAAAACCGCACTGGCACCAAAACCCGCTACCACCTCGACCATCACGCGCGGTGGCTTTGGTGAAACCGTCGCGAAGCAAAACAGCATGCAGCGCAGCAGTGCCAGTTCAAGTTCCAGCTCTTCCCGTAGCATGGGCGGCTGAGGTGTATTGAATGAAACGGATAGAGATTACCGCGCGTCCTGACTGGCAGGAAAAAGCCGCCGAGTTTGGTTTTCGTTTTCACACCATGTACGGCGAGCCTTACTGGAGCGAAGAGGCTTACTACCAGTTCACGCTGGCTCAGATTGAAGAGTTGGAAGAAACCACAGCAGAGCTGCACCAGATGTGTCTGCAAGTGGTAGAAAAGGTCATCAATAGCGACGCGCTGCTGGCTAAATTCCAAATACCTAAACACACTTGGGAATTTGTCAGACAGTCATGGCGCACCCATCAGCCTTCGCTGTATTCGCGCCTCGATCTGGCGTATGACGGCAAGTCCCCTGCTAAGCTGCTGGAAAACAATGCCGATACGCCCACATCGCTGTACGAAGCCGCCTTTTTCCAATGGCTCTGGCTGGAAGATCAAATCAATGCCGGGAAGCTGCCGCCACATTCCGACCAGTACAACAGCATTCAGGAAAAGCTGATTGAACGCTTTGAGGAGTTGAAGCTGAATCACGGTTTTGGCTTGCTGCATTTCGCCTGCTGTCAGGATACGGAAGAAGATCGCGGTACGGTGCAATACCTACAGGATTGCGCGCTGGAAGCGGGTCTGCCGAGCGAGTTTCTGTACATTGAGGAAATCGGCCTCGGAGAGAAAGGCCAGTTTACCGATCCTGAAAACCAGGTGATTAGTAACCTGTTCAAGCTGTATCCGTGGGAATTCATGCTGCGCGAGATGTTTTCCACCAAGCTGGAAGATGCGGGCGTGCGCTGGCTAGAGCCGGCCTGGAAAAGCATTATTTCCAATAAAGCGCTGCTGCCGATGCTGTGGGACATGTTCCCAAATCATCCTAACCTGCTTCCTGCCTATTTCGCGGGAGATGAACATCCTAAGCTGGACAGCTATGTCATCAAACCGCTGTTTTCACGCGAAGGGGCGAACATCCAAATCATCGAGAACGGCAAAGAGATTGCATCAGCCGACGGCCCATATGGTGAAGAAGGCATGATCGTCCAGCAATATCACCCACTGCCAAAGTTCGGCGACAGCTACACGCTGATTGGTAGCTGGCTGGTGAACGATCAGCCCTGCGGTATCGGCGTACGTGAAGATCGCGCCCTCATCACGCAAGATCTCTCGCGCTTCTATCCGCACACTATTTTGGATTAAGCAGAAAATTAACTGTCAGAAGACACGGCGGAAACCGTGCCTTTTTCAGATGGCGCTTAGCTCCCCACCTGCACCGACAGCATACTCAACGATCCCATTTCGAGCCCATCAACTGGAATGCTGATGGGTTCTTGACCGTCCCAGCTTCCCAATACATAGAGCAGCGGAAAATAGTGATCGGGAGTCGGGTTAGATAGCGCAGCGCCCTCGTGCTGCATGAAATTCACCAACGGGTGATCGTCGCCCTGATAAGTCAGGTTATCACGTACAAATTGATTGAATGAGACAGCCCACGGATACGGCTCTGCATCGCCATCCCATTTCACCATCCGCAGGTTATGCACGACATTACCACTCGCCACGATCATGTATCCCTCATCGCGTAGCGCCGCCAGCTTGCGCCCTAATTCGTAGTGATACGCCGCAGGCTGCGTGCCATCCACGCTCAGTTGCACGACGGGAATATCCGCATCAGGATACATCTTAATCAGTACGCCCCAGGAACCATGATCCAGCCCCCATTGGCTTTGATCGGCTACCACCGATATCGGCGACAGAACATCCTGAATTCGCGCCGCCAACGCTGGCGAGCCTGGTGCCGGATACTGGGTATCAAACAGCGCCTGTGGGAAGCCACCGAAATCATGGATGGTACGTGGATTTTCCATCGCCGTCACCGCCGTGCCACGAGTATACCAGTGGGCAGAAACCGCAATAATCGCTTTCGGACGTGGCAACGTCTCACCCAGCATTTGCCATGCCTGAGTATACGCATTGTTTTCCAACACGTTCATCGGGCTACCGTGGCCGAGGAACAGTGCAGGCATCCGGGACGTGTTGTTCATAGTCATATCCTCTGAAAGATGTCAGCGAACGTGCCGCAGCACGCGATAGCCTTACTTTACGCGCTTTATGACACAGAAAAAGTCAGAGTTATGTGATGGAGAACATCAATTAATTTGAAAGGTAATAAAAAGCGTCGTGGACAGTCATTCATCTTGCCTGCCCCATAAAGCAAAACCCTGCCGAAGCAGGGTTTTATGATGAGGGGAGTTGACCGTTAAGCCGCTTTCTTTCATAAAAAGCGTCGTGGACAGTCATTCATCTTACCTGCCCCATAAAGCAAAACCCTGCCGAAGCAGGGTTTTATGATGAGGGGAGTTGACCGTTAAGCCGGGTTCTGTCGTGGACAGTCATTCATCTAGGCCAGCAATCACTCGCTGGCTCAAGCAGCCTACCCGGGTTCAGTACGGGCCGTACCATGTGAACCCCTATTTGGCCTTGCTCCGGGTGGAGTTTACCGTGCCACGAACTGTTGCCAGTCGCGCGGTGCGCTCTTACCGCACCCTTTCACCCTTACCTGATCCCACTTACGTGGGCCATCGGCGGTTTGCTCTCTGTTGCACTAGTCGTAGGCTTGCGCCTCCCAGGCGTTACCTGGCACCCTGCCCTGTGGAGCCCGGACTTTCCTCCCCTCCACCTGTCTCCCCCGAAAGGGACGGCAGTGAAGCGGCGACTGTCTGGTCAACTCCGGCGCGGATAATAGGGTAAATTGCCTTACTTGTCATCCCCCGATTCACCGCCATTACCTTCTTGTTCCAATCCATAGCGATAAAGCGCGTTCTTCTTCACGCCGTGAATTTCAGCCGCTAACGCCGCCGCCTTCTTCAGCGGTAGCTCGGCGCGCAATAGCGCCAGCGTGCGCAGCGCTTCGGAGGATAGCGCACTGTCATCAACCCGATGGCCTTCCACGATCAGCACCATCTCTCCTTTACGGCGGTTCTCATCTTCCTTCACCCAGGCCAGTAATTCACCCACGGGCGCGCCGTGAATCGACTCCCAGGTTTTGGTGATTTCACGCGCGAGCACCACATAGCGACCCGCGCCCAGCACCTCGCTGATATCCTGTAGGCTGTCTAAGAGACGATGGGTGGATTCGTAGAAAATTAGCGTGCGGGTTTCTTCCCCCAGATCGCGCAACGTATCTTTTCGCGCCTTGGTCTTGGCAGGCAGGAACCCTTCATAGCAAAAGCGATCGGATGCCAAGCCGGACGCGGAAAGCGCTGTTATCGCGGCGCAAGCCCCCGGCAGCGGCACCACGCGCACGCCCGCTTCGCGGCAGCGTCGAACCACATGGTAACCGGGGTCGTTAATCAGCGGCGTGCCCGCATCTGAAACCAGCGCGATGCTTTGCCCTGCCTGCAATTTAGCCAGTAACACATCCGCTTTTTGTTGTTCGTTGTGATCGTGTAATGCGAACAGCCGCGCATTAATCGCAAAATGTTGTAACAGCAGACCGGTATGACGGGTATCCTCTGCGGCGATCAGATCAACGCTCGCCAATACCGCCAGCGCGCGCTGCGTGATGTCGCCCAGATTACCGATTGGCGTGGGGACAATGTAGAGGGTAGATGCAGAAATGTCTGCTTGTTGGTCTTGATTCATTGTTTCATCCGGGTTGCCGATTTAATATTGAGCATCTTTTTAAAAAACCACTGGATACAGTATGCTTCCCTTTCATTTCGTCCGTACCCAGGCAGGGCGTGTTATTCCTGTTTTGTTAGCGGCACTGTTTCTCGCAGGCTGTCCAAGCCACGCACCGCAGAGCCCGCCATCCGAGGTTCAGGGCAAAGCTGACGCATCATCTGATTATTATCTGCAACAGATGCAGCAAAGTAGCGATAATAACAAGGCTGACTGGCAATTACTTGCTATTCGTTCCCTGTTACAGGAAGGGAAAGCCCCTCAGGCAAGTCAGCAGTTCAACACGCTGCCAGAAAAATTAAGCCCAGCGCAAAAGCAAGAACAACAGTTACTCAGTGTGGAGCTGTCCATCGCCCAAAACAATATGGAGGCAGCCAAAGCCGCACTGAGTCAGCTTGATATGGGCGCGCTTTCCGATCAGCAAAAGCAGCGTTACTACCAGGCGCAAATCAAAACGGCACAAGGGCGTCCTTCCATTGAACTGCTGCGTGCGTATATCGCTCAGGAACCGCTGCTGAAAGGCGACGAGCATCAGGTCAATATCGATCAAACCTGGCTGACGTTGACGCAGATGCCACCGCAGGAATCCAACTCGCTGCTGATTAATGCGAATGAAAATGTGCTGCAAGGTTGGGTAGACCTGCTCAATAACTATCAGGACAACCGTACCTCTCCCGACCAGTTAAAGAGTGCGCTCCAAGACTGGCAGACGCGCTACCCGCATCACCCGGCTGCGAAAACGCTGCCTACGCAGTTGAATCAGGTAGTCAACTACCAGCAGTCTTCGGTAAACAGCATCGCGCTGCTATTACCGCTTAACGGTCAGGCGCAGGTTTTCGCCAATGCCATCCAACAAGGCTTTAACGCAGCAAAGAACGGTCAGATAGCCACCGCGCCCGTATCTGCGCCTGCTGCCCCGGCAACAAACACGGCGCAAGACGGGCAGGTAACGCCATCATCCGATGGGCAGAATGCCCAATCGCCCGCACCGTACAGCGATCAGACGGTCGCATCGACGACACCAGCACCAGAAGCACAGGCAACAGGCGCAGAGCTGTCCAGCTCGCTGCCAGTGAAAGTGTATGACACCTCTTCGCAGCCGCTGGCTAATATTCTCACACAGGCACAACAGGATGGCGCCTCGCTGGTCATCGGCCCATTGCTGAAAAATGAAGTAGATCAGTTGGTGAATAGCCAGTCACCCCTGAATATTTTGGCACTGAACCAGCCGGAACACGTCGAAAATAGCCCTAACATCTGCTATTTCGCCCTCTCGCCAGAAGACGAAGCCAGAGACGCCGCAAAATTCATCCACCAACAGGGTAAACAGCAGCCGCTGGTCTTAGCCCCTCGCGGCGCACTGGGCGACCGTATCGTCAACGCCTTCGCTCAGGCCTGGAACCAGCAAAGCGGCAGCAGCAGCACGCTGCAACAGCGCGTTGGCAACACGGCGGAGTTAAAACAAGCCATCAATAGCGGTGCGGGCTTAAGCCTGAGCGGTCAACCTGTTAGCATGTCACAGACGCAGGCTCAGCCGGGCACCACCATCGGCGGCTTAACCATTCCATCACAGGTTCAACCGACGGCTAGTTCATCCGTTAGCGGCAATATTGATGCGGTCTATATCATCGCCACACCGGACGAGTTGGCGCTGATTAAGCCGATGATCGACATGCGTACCACTTCACGCTCTCGCCCGGCGCTCTATGCCAGCTCACGCAGCTTCCAGGCGGGATTAGGGCCAGACTTCCGCCTCGAAATGGAAGGATTGCAGTTCAGCGATATCCCACTGTTAGCTGGCGCAAACCCAGCACTGATGCAACAGGTCAGCAGCCAGTTTAAAAATGATTATTCGTTAGTTCGCCTGTATGCCATGGGGATGGATGCCTGGACGCTCGCCAGCCACTTTGGTGAAATGCGCCAGATTCCGGGTCACCAAATCCCCGGCGCAACAGGGATGCTAAGCGCAGGGCAGGATTGCACCATCAACCGGCAGTTAACCTGGCAGCAATATCGTCAGGGTCAGTTGGTGCCTGTTCTCTGAATTCGCGAGCGGCGGGTACAGTTTACGAACAACAGGCTCGACGCTATCTTGAACGTGCGGGTCTGATCTTCACCGCCGCAAATGTTACGCTACGCGGCGGTGAACTGGATTTGATCATGCGCGATCGGCATATCTGGGTGTTTGTCGAAGTGCGCTATCGGCGCAATGCGCATTTTGGCGATGCAGCAGCCAGCGTCACCCGACGTAAACAGCAGCGGTTGCTGCATACCGCCGCCGTGTGGCTGGCGCAGCGAGGTGCCAGCTTTGACACGGTGGATTGCCGTTTTGACGTGCTGGCAATTACGGGCGAGCAGTTCAACTGGATCCCCAATGCCTTCGCTGCACAGGGATAGCATATTTACATCCCATCCTTGATGGACTTCAATTTACTTAGGCTAATTCAACGTGCTGGATAGAATAAAGGTTTGTTTTACCGAGAGTATTCAAACGCAGATTGCAGCGGCAGAAGCCTTGCCTGACGCCATTTCCCGTGGGGCGATTGCCATGGTGCAATCTCTGCTGAACGGCAACAAAATTCTGTGCTGTGGTAACGGAACATCGGCCGCCAATGCACAGCATTTCGCCGCCAGCATGATTAACCGCTTTGAAGCCGAGCGCCCTAGCCTACCGGCGATCGCACTTAATGCGGATAACGTGGTCTTAACTGCGATAGCCAATGACCGCTTGCATGAAGAAGTCTATGCCAAACAGGTCAGAGCGTTAGGCCAGGCTGGCGATGTCTTACTGGCAATTTCAACCCGTGGTAATAGCCGCGATATTGTTAAAGCCGTAGAGTCTGCCGTGACACGCGACATGACGATTGTCGCCTTAACGGGCTACGACGGCGGAGAACTGGCTGGGCTGCTCGGGCCACAGGATGTGGAGATCCGCATCCCGTCACACCGTAGCGCCCGTATTCAGGAAATGCACATGCTGACAGTAAACTGCTTGTGCGATTTGATTGATAACACACTTTTTCCACACCAGAACGATTGAAGGAGCACTACATGAGGATAAGTTCTGCATTTGCCGTGCTGTCTATCGCCCTGCTGCTACAAGGCTGTGTCGGGGTTGTTGCTGTTGGCAGTGCTGTGGCAACCAAAACGGCCACAGACCCGCGTACTGTTGGCACGCAGGTTGACGATGGCACACTGGAAGTCCGTGTGACGAATGCAATCAGCAAAGACGAGCAGTTGAAAAAAGAGGCTCGTATCGTTGCGACGGCTTATCAGGGGAAAGTATTGTTAACAGGGCAAGCGCCGAGCACAGAACTGGCAAGTCGGGCTAAACAAATCGCCCTTGGCGTGGAAGGTGCAGCCGAAGTCTACAACGAGATACGCCAAGGCACGCCGGTTTCAATGGGAACCGCATCCATGGATACCTGGATCACCACCAAAGTTCGCTCGCAGATTCTGGCAAGCGACACGGTTAAATCCTCTAACGTCAAAGTCACAACAGAAAACGGTGAAGTCTTCCTGCTAGGGTTGGTGACACAGCGTGAAGGAGCCTCCGCCGCGGAAATCGCCAGTAAAGTGGGCGGCGTGAAGCACGTTACGACCGCCTTTACCTACCTGCAATAACGTTTTTATCTCTTTAATACGTCTGTCTTTTTAAATCATAACCACCCGCAT
>NZ_JSXC01000042.1 GCF_000803215.1 Pectobacterium fontis | reverse complement strand
GGTGCGAGGTATCCCTGCGGGACTCATCACCGTGTTTCCCCCTAAATCCAACAGTATGACGGTATGGTGCCGGGGTCTGCTTTATATAACGCTATTCACGCGAGTAATTACTGCTGGGCTTCACGTTCAACGATGAACGCCAGCGCTTTATCAATACGCGCCAACGAACGCTGCTGACCAATCGCCTGTACCGTCACGTCAACACCTGGAGACTGGCCTGCCCCCGTGACTGCAACGCGCAGCGGCATACCGACTTTACCCATGCCCTGACCCAATTCATCCGCCGTGCCCTGAATGGCGTGGTGGATGTTCTCCGCCGTCCAGCTTGTAATCGCAGCCAGTTTCTCGCGAACCAGTTCAAGCGGCTGACGAGCAACCGGACGCAAATGTTTCTTCGCCGCATCAGCGTCAAACTCGGCAAAATCTTCATAGAAATAACGGCAAGAATCCGCCATTTCTTTCAGCGTCTTGCAACGTTCGCCCAACAAGCCAACCAGTTCACTCAACTGTGGCCCGGTACGGGTATCAATGCCAGCCTGCTCAATATGCCATGACAGATGCGTCGCCACGTATTCTGCGGGCAGATGGTTAATATAGTGATGGTTCAACCATTGCAGCTTCTCCGTATTGAAAGCGCTTGCCGATTTGCTGACCGCATCCAAAGAGAACAGAGATTTCATCTCATCAATAGAGAAGATTTCCTGATCGCCAGATGACCAGCCTAAACGCACCAGATAGTTCAGCAGTGCCTCCGGCAGATAGCCGTCATCGCGGTATTGCATTACTCCGACCGCACCGTGACGCTTGGACAATTTCTTACCGTCATCACCCAGAATCATCGACACATGCGCATATTCCGGCACCGGTGCGCCCAGCGCCTTCAGGATATTGATCTGACGTGGCGTGTTGTTGATATGGTCTTCACCACGGATAACGTGCGTGATTTCCATATCCCAGTCATCAATAACGACACAGAAATTGTAAGTTGGTGAACCGTCGGTACGGCGAATAATCAGATCGTCGAGTTCCTGATTGCTGAATTCGATCGGCCCACGAATGCGGTCATTGAAGATGACCGAACCTTCCTGCGGGTTAAGGAAACGCACAACGTGCGGCTCATTATCCGCATGGTGCTCATGAGAACCACGGCAACAGCCGTCATAACGAGGCTTATCGCCATTTTCCATCTGCTGCTCACGCAGCGCTTCCAGACGCTCTTTAGAACAGTAGCACTTATATGCCGTACCGTTCTCCAGCATCTGGTCGATAACCGCGTTATAACGGTCAAAACGTTTAGTCTGGTAGTACGGGCCTTCATCCCAGTTCAGGCTTAGCCAGTTCATACCATCCATAATGGCATCAATCGCGTCCTGAGTTGAACGCTCCAGATCGGTATCTTCGATACGCAACACAAACTCGCCGTCCTGATGACGGGCAAAGAGCCAAGAGTAAAGTGCGGTACGAGCGCCGCCGACGTGGAGATAGCCAGTAGGACTCGGCGCGAAACGGGTTTTGATTTTCATTTGGGATTACAGCCTTATTACGCAACGGCTGTCGGCACAGACCGACATAAGCTCAGAGAACAAAAGTGGGCAACATTCTATCACTCTGCTTCGATTCCTCAACGTCGTAACATGCCGCACGGGCTTTTATTCTGATGGAAATAACCAGATAACCGGCTGAATTGCGCAAGGATGCAGCGTCAACGGCGATAAATACGACGCCTTGCCTAATTTTGCAACGAACAATCATTTTAGTTTTAAAAAGCGTTGACTCACATTCAAGGATCCCTATAATGCGACTCCACACAGCGGGGGTGATTAGCTCAGCTGGGAGAGCACCTCCCTTACAAGGAGGGGGTCGGCGGTTCGATCCCGTCATCACCCACCACTCTTTACGTTTACGAATGTTAAGTAAGAGTCGCTCGCTGTGTAGAGTAAGAAGATTTGAGATTGGGTGATTAGCTCAGCTGGGAGAGCACCTCCCTTACAAGGAGGGGGTCGGCGGTTCGATCCCGTCATCACCCACCAATCTCATACCAGCTGGTCTTCTTATTAGAAGTAAACGTAGTACAAATGTAGTACAGAAGTGGGTGATTAGCTCAGCTGGGAGAGCACCTCCCTTACAAGGAGGGGGTCGGCGGTTCGATCCCGTCATCACCCACCACTTCTGCGGGTCGTTAGCTCAGTCGGTAGAGCAGTTGACTTTTAATCAATTGGTCGCAGGTTCGAATCCTGCACGACCCACCACTTCCGCAAAGTGATTCCTCTCTGAAGTAAACCCACCAAACATTATCGATTACTCGTGTCGTGTAGGTGAGAACCTGCGTTCAGGTTCAAGTCGAGCGAAGTGAGACAGCAACGCGCCAGCGTTGACCCCGAAGGGGCGAGGCCAAAGGCCGAGTCATCCTGCACGACCCACCACTTCTGCAAAGTGAATCCTCTCTGAAGTAAATCCACCAAACATTATCGATTACTCGTGTCGAGTAGGTGAGAACCTGCGTTCAGGTTCGAGTCGAGCGAAGTGAGACAGCAACGCGCCAGCGTTGACCCCGAAGGGGCGAGGCCAAAGGCCGAGTCATCCTGCACGACCCACCACTTCCGCAAAGTGAATCCTCTTTGAAGTAAATCCACCAAATACTATCTCTTTTTTAATGTCCGTACTGTCATGGATATATTGTTCATGCTTTAAGTCGCATTGACGTTGGCTGAGCATCGCCTATATTCCGTTATCATGTGGAATAACGTTGAGTATCCTATCTGTAAATGCCATCACGCCAGCATAAACATATTTGTAGGACCACACATCGGCCCTACAAATGGAGAGCTATCTATAAGCTATAAGGTTAGTGATTGACGCCTAATTGTTCTGGCTAGAAGATAAGGCCAAGGTGAGCGGTGCGATTTTTTCCGTATTCGAGACTAAGGCCTTACCGGTGCGTCCAATTTTAAAGGCGCTCATCAGTTCTACCAATTTAGCTGCCTGCTCGCTTAAGCTATGCGCGGCACTTGCAGACTCTTCGACCAAAGTAGCATTTTGCTGTGTGACTTGATCCATCTGGATGATGGCCGTGCTAATTTGGTCAATACCATTTTCTTGTTCGGCGGTAGTCACACCGATTTCTCCGACTAACTCAGCCACATGGCGAGCCTGCTGCACCAATTCATCGATAGTACTGCCCGCAGCACTGACTTTTGTTGAGCCTTTCTCTACTGTACTGAGGCTTTCACCGATAAGCATTTTAATTTCCTTCGCAGCGGAAGCAGAACGATGAGCTAATGATCGGACTTCTCCGGCAACAACAGCAAACCCTCTCCCTTGTTCACCCGCACGGGCAGCTTCTACAGCAGCATTCAGCGCCAGGATATTGGTCTGGAATGCAATACCATCGATTACACCGATAATGTCACCAATTTTCTGCGAACTGGTATTGATTTCCTGCATAGTATGCACAATATCATGCACCGCATCACCACTCTTCACAGCGGTATCGCTGGTGGTGTTCGCTAACTGTATGGCGGTTCGCACGGTATTTGCATTCTGCTGGATAGTTTGACTAATTTGCTCCATTGACGCTGCGGTTTCTTGCAAACTGGCAGCTTGCTCTTCTGTACGCTGGCTTAAATCCGTACTACCTGCTGCAATTTCACTCGCACCAGTGGCGATGGATTCACTACTGTTGCGTACTTGCTGAACCATACCTCGCAAGCGTTCACGCATATTGTCCATCGTCGATAATAGACTGCTGGTGTCTCCCTTACGCAGTTCAACAGGGAAAGACAGTTGCCCATCAGCCACTTGCTTCGCCATTGAAGCAGCATAAGCCGGTTCACCTCCGAGTAGCCCCTTAACCGTGCGACTGATTCCCCAGGAAACCAAGACCCCCAGCACAATACTCAACGCAATCATCATTAACAGCAACGCTCCAGCCTCATTAGCATCCTCCATGTAATTCTGAGACATACTAGCGGTATCTTTTGCATGTTCGCTGATGAGCAGATTCAGTGCTTCCAGCACATGATCTTGTTTCTCTAATACCTCATTGATCACAACCGCTCGCGCTTCGTCATACTGTCCAGACGCACTGAGAGACATCGCTTTACGTAATACATTCGAATAAGGAGGACGAACACGATTTAAATTATCAAACAGTTCACGCGAATGCTTAATTTTCAATGACGCATCTAATTGTTTTAATAATGAATTATTATCAACGATACGTTGCTCTAATATTTTTAGTTTACTTTGTACATACTCCCGCATCTCCTGCTCACTGTGCGGCTGAGTAGTGTAAAGTACCATGTCACGAGTTTCGTAGGCGTTGTCAGTAATCTTATCTTTTATCGCCATGATCAACAGTAAATTGGATAACCTCGTCTTCGCGACATAATCAAAATTATGTCCTACCGTGCTCAACTGTATTCGCGCAAATATTGCAACTAATAATCCAATAAGAATAACAAAAGCAAAACCTAGTCCCAGCATAGTGCCAAGGCGTGCATTTTTTAACCTATTCATCCATTTCCATCCATTGTACTTTAGAAAATCCCCTAATATTGCAAAGGATATCATCTATCTCAGGTGTTTTTTATTTTAAAAAAAATAATTGACGGCATTATCTACAGACAAGTAGATTACCGCACGCTGAATCCTACAAAATAAAAAATCATAATCAACAATTTTATTTAATCATTTAAAAAACTTAACAAAAACCAACATTATGGATGTAAAATCGCAAATGAAAAGATCTAACGTGTTTTTCTTCGCTGTCATCGGCCTATTTATATCAATGACGGCACACAGCGAAACTATCACAAAAGAGAATAGCCTGCATCGCCTTCCCGCGATAAAACTCATCAATACGCCGGATAATCATTCTGCTTTCGTCAGAGGTAGTATTCCTTCACTGGAAAAATTTTCCTCGGAAAATATCTATTTCAGCAATACCTTTGAAGAATGGCAAAAAGGTGTACACCCTGCCCCAAGAACACAATATGTCGTCACCATGCGAGGCAAATTGAAATTCAAAGTCAGCGATGGCTCAACGTTTATTATTGAACCTGGTACGGTACTCATTGCAGATGATACCAAAGGTGAAGGTCATAGTTGGGATATCATTGACGGCAATGAATGGGTAAGGGTCTATATCCCCATCATCAATAACAACGATCATTTCATTGCTGAAAAATAATATGCTTATACAGGGTTCACTTGATTCAGTGACGCCCCATAGATAATTTACTACTCAGCATTAAATATTATTATTTTTGGATAGGATGACGCGAGTCTCTTCATTTGGGACTCGCCATTATTCCAGTTCAGTATGCGAATTGAAAAATGCTGCCATAACCATTTCATAACGTATTATTTCATTCCCTAGACTACCACAGCCATAGTGCTATGCTTATCGATGCTCGCGCGCTTCACGTAATTTTTTGACAGAAAATATCAAATTTATTGGTTTTCTATTCTGCCCCTAAATCGACGACACTGCGCCCCATGCCAATAAACATTGTTTCTCATTAATAAGGACATCTATCATGATTTCTCAATTGAACCAGTGGTTCACACGTTTAACCGATCATCCTGATGCTGGTAAACTTTTACTGCGTTTAACCGTTGGTATTCTGCTGCTGTTTCACGGCGTAGCAAAAATTGAGCACGGTGTGGGTTGGATCGTGCAGATGCTGCAAGGCGCTGGCCTGCCTGGTTTTATCGCTTATGGCGTTTATGTGGGCGAAGTCGTTGCCCCGATCCTGATTATTCTGGGGGTGTTTACCCGCATTTCTGGCCTGATTGCTGCGCTGACGCTGGTTGTGGCGACGCTGATGGTGGGTACGGGCAAATTCTTCACCCTGACTGAAGTAGGTGCCTGGGCGCTGGAAGTAGAAGCACTCTATTTCTTCGCTGGCATTATCATCATGCTGGTTGGTAGTGGCCGTTATTCTGTCGCTTCTAATCCCGCTTATCGTTAATCCTTTCCATCCAGCAGGTATTGACGACAAAAGAAAAAACCCGCGAATTTCGCGGGTTTTTTCATACCTGAACACACTCTCGATCAGATTTCCCAATCATGACTATAACGTTTCGGTTTGAACTGAATCACATCGCCTTTCTGAAGCCCTTGTAAGCTCACATCATCTTTAGCGACTTCCGCTTCGATCAGCTCCGACTGTTCACCCAGTTTCAGAGACAGTCGCGTTAAGGCACCGAGTGGGCGAATATCACGCACCGTCACCGCCTGATAGCCATCCTGAGCCTGTACCGATAACGACACTTCATGCGGGCGGAACAGAATCGTTTCTTCCGTTTGCGCCACTTTCAGTCGGTTGCTGTCGCCAAGGAAATGGTAAACAAACTCGCTGGCCGGGTTGTTATACACTTCCGCTGGTGTACCGATTTGTTCAATCACACCTTTGTTCATCAGTACGATACGGTCGGCGACTTCCATCGCTTCTTCCTGATCGTGCGTCACAAATACCGACGTGAGATCGATATCTTCATGCAGTTGAGACAACCAGCGGCGCAGTTCTTTACGCACTTTGGCATCTAACGCGCCAAAAGGCTCATCTAGCAGCAGAATACTCGGCTCAACGATGAGTGCGCGCGCCAGTGCGATACGCTGGCGCTGACCACCGGAAAGCTGTTCAGGATAGCGATCCCCCAGCCAGTCCAATTGCACCAGATTGAGCAACTCATGCACTTTCTTTTCAATTTCACTTTTTGATGGCCGGATATTTTTCGGCTTCATGCGCAAGCCAAACGCGACATTATCGAACACCGTCATATGGCGGAACAGCGCGTAGTGCTGAAACACAAACCCGACGTTACGTTTGCGCACATCATGAACGGATACATCCTGCCCATGAAAGATAATGCTGCCGCTATCCGGCTGCTCCAGCCCGGCGATAATACGCAGTAACGTCGTCTTACCGCAGCCAGATGGCCCCAGCAGCGCCACCAACTCACCGCTGTGGATCGACAAATTAATCTCGTTCAGCGCGCGGAACTGGCCAAATTGTTTATTAATATTGCGAATCTCAATGCTCATTTTTGGCCAACTCCTGTTGTTTCTGTATTTGCTTCGTCAATCGACCTTCACTCCACTGGCGCAGTAGCAGCACCACCAGCGACATCACCAGCAGCAGAATCGCCACGCTGAAAGCCGCAACGATGTTGTATTCGTTATAAAGAATTTCGATATGCAGTGGCAGCGTGTTAGTCATGCCGCGAATATGACCGGAAATGACGGAAACGGCCCCGAATTCCCCCATCGCGCGTGCCGTACACAGCACGACGCCGTAAATCAGCGCCCACTTCACATTCGGCAGGGTGATATGCCAGAACATCTGCCAGCCATTCGCCCCGAGCAGCCGCGCCGCCTCTTCTTCCTGCGAACCCTGCTCTTCCATCAGCGGAATCAGTTCACGAGCAACATAAGGCAGCGTAACGAAAATCGTCGCCAGAACAATACCCGGAACAGCGTAAACAATTTGCAGATCGTGTTCGAGCAGGAAGGGATAGACTTTGCTTTGCGCCCCAAACAGCAGCACATACACCAGCCCCGCGACCACTGGTGACACGGAGAAAGGCAAATCGATTAGCGCCAGCAGGAGGCTCTTACCACGAAATTCAAATTTCGTCACACACCACGCTGTCGCCAGCCCGAAAACCACGTTTAACGGCACGGAAATGACGGTAGCCAGTAGCGTCAGCTTCAATGCCGAGATCGCATCCGGTTCGCTAATTGCCTCCCAAAATGCGCCGACGCCTTTATCCAGCCCTTGAGTGACCACCATCATCAGCGGCAGCACCAGAATCAGGAAAAAGACGATCCACGCCAGAGAGACCAGAATGTAATAGGCTGCGGGCTGTTTTTTTCTTTTAGCCGCGCTGGCCTGAGCGGAAATAACCTGTTCCATGACGACCAGCCCTTACAGTTTCGGTTGGATGCGACGCTGCAACACGTTAATCAGCAGCAGCATAATGAAAGAAACCAGCAGCATAAATACGCCGATCCCGGTGGCGCCCTTATAGTCATACTGATCGAGCTTGGAGACAATCAGCAACGGCAGGATTTCGGTTTTAAACGGAATATTCCCCGCGATAAACACCACGGAACCGTATTCCCCAACGCCACGGGCAAAAGCCAGCGCGAAGCCCGTCAACCACGCGGGCAACACCGCAGGAAGCAGCACATGGCGGAAAACCTGAAGCGGGCGCGCGCCAAGGCATGCCGCCGCTTCTTCCACTTCTTTAGGAATATCGGCCAGCACCGGTTGCAGCGTTCTGACCACGAAAGGCAACGTAACGAAGATTAATGCCAGTGTGATACCAATGCTGGTGTAAGCAATTTTGAACGGAAACAGCGAGCCAATCAGGCCATTCGGCGCATACAGCGCCGTCAGGGCAATCCCCGCCACCGCGGTTGGCAGCGCGAAGGGCATATCTATCATGGCATCAATCACTTTGCGGCCGGGGAAGGTATACCGCACAAGCACCCACGCCAGCAGCGTACCGAGAATACCGTTAATAAATGCCGCTGCCAGCGCCGTACCAAACGAAAGCCGCAGGGAGAAAAGCACCTGGCGGCTGGTTATCAGATCCCAAAACTGGCCAAACGTGAGTTGGCTGGCATACAAAAACATCCCCGCCAACGGGATGAGAACAATTAATCCTAAATAGCTCAGGCTAAACCCTAACGTTAGCCCGAAACCGGGAATCACTGAGGAAGAACGCTGTGACATACCGTGCCTTTCATTTTCATACTCACTATCCAGCCAACAACTGCTTGCCGACGCGCGCTACCTGACAGAAGGTTCCAGACGGCTGTCGCCTAATGCCAATCGTTTAAGCATCGAGATACACGAGCTTAAGTGACCAGTATTAATATCGCCAACCTTTTAACCTGAAAAAGGCCGCCTGATGATAGCGGCCTTAATCTGTCAGACATTAAAATTTATTTGTTGATCTCTTTAAAGATTTTGTCAAATACGCCGCCATCGTTAAAGAATTTGTCCTGTGCCGCTTTCCAACCACCGAAATCCTTATCAATCGTCACCAGATTCACTGGCGCAAACTGATCTTTAAACTCCTCTGCAATCTTGGCATTACGTGGGCGATAGAAGTTTTTACCAATAATGCGCTGTGCTTCATCGCTGTAGAGGTATTGCAGATAGGCTTCAGCCTGTTTCTGTGTCCCTTTACGTTCAACGACTTTATCGACAACGGCAACTGGCGGTTCAGCCAGAATCGACAGAGATGGGGTGACAATCTCAAGCTGATCGCCCCCCTGCTCTTTCAGAGACAGGTATGCTTCATTTTCCCATGCCAGCAGGACATCACCTAACTGACGCTGTACAAAGCTGATGGTTGCCCCACGCGCACCGGTATCCAGTACGGGTGCATGACGATACAGTTCGGTGACAAATTTCAGTGCGGTCTCATCATTGCCGCCCGGTTGCGCTTTGGCATATGCCCAAGCTGCCAGAAAGTTCCAACGTGCGCCGCCGGAGGTTTTCGGGTTTGGCGTAATCACTTCAACGCCCGGCTTCACCAGATCGTTCCAGTCTTTGATTTGCTTTGGATTGCCTTTGCGCACCAGGAAAACAATAGTGGAAGTATAGGGCGTGCTGTTATCAGGCAAACGCGCCTGCCACTTAGGATCGATCAGTGGCTGATTCAGATTCAATGCATCAATATCGCCTGCCAGCGCCAGCGTAACCACATCCGCTTGCAAACCATCAATCACCGAACGTGCCTGCTTTCCTGAGCCACCGTGCGAATTTTTGATAGTGATATCTTCACCCGTGGTGGCTTTCCAATGCTTAATAAACGCCGCATTGTATTGCTGATACAGCTCACGCGTTGGATCGTAAGACACGTTTAATAGTTCGGTAGCCGCCGAGGCCACACCAGAAAATAACAGTGCTGCCGTAGCAACAGATAACCCCAGACGACGTATTGACATTCTTATCACTCCCTAACCTTAATGCTTAAAAGTATTTAGATAAAATAATGATGAATGTGGCTGGTTAAGCCGTTTATGCGGTTATCTCACTGACAACGACAATATGGGAGTGACAATAGTGGATATGAGGAAGGGGCAAAAATATTGTTTCGCGATAATTTATGCTATCGCGTTATATTGTTAATGATTATGTCATAATTTTCAGTCTAAGCAATGTTGTTACATAAACCATGCTGTTACCGCTCACGGCTGAAATAGACAGCCCTGATGCCGCACGGCATCAGAGGGATACGGTAGAGAACAGGCAGCGTAAACGCGATTTCTCTGCTTCTTTTACTCTTCTTCATCCAGTTGCAACGCCACGTATAACAGCAGACGATCGTCAAAATTCCCCAAATCTAATCCCGTCAGTTCAGAAATACGGTTAAGACGATATTCCAGCGTGTTGCGATGAATAAACAGAGCCTTCGCCGTCGCACCCGGTTGAACATTGTTACGAAACCAGGCTCCCAGCGTCCGACGCAGCAGACCATTGCCGTCCATTGCCTTGAGCTTCGCGAGCGGGCGCACCAGTTCGTTTGCCTGCCAACCGCCACGCAGGCTATCCAGCAGTACAGGCAACATCAGATCCTGATAGTAATAACAGCGCTGAGCAGGCATACGCTGTTTGCCCACGCTCATGGTCGTGCGCGCGGTACGGTAAGACCGTGCGATACTGCCGGGGCCAGCAAAATAGTTCCCCAACGCCAGCCGCACCCGCAGCCGGCTGCTTTCCGCCATGCGCGACATCAGCGTATCCACACGCCTGCGGTGTTCTTCCGCATCCCAGCGCCCGTGGCTGTTCAACGCAGGCTTTAACACCACCATTTCCGTCAGCGAAACGATAGCGATCAGGTTGTCACGCTCCGGCGTGGTCAGTAGCGTCTGCAACTGCTGTAACTCCGCCATGGCGGAATCGACGCCGAGCTGCCCGCTGTCCACTTCGATCACCGCCGCAACACGGGGCTTATTCAGATCGATGCCTAAGCGCTGCGCCCACTCCATGAGAGCGGGAGAGAGATCGTCGGTACGGATCAGGTTCAACACCAGCTCTTCACGCAGGCGGCTATCCTGCGCCAGCATGTGCAATAGCCTCGCCTGTTCCAGCATCATTTCCGCCGTCATACAGACCAGCTCACCATATTGCCGTAGCTGGCTAGGGTTCCCCGTCAGGCCGATAACGCCGACGATTTCACCATCAATGCGAAGAGGTAAGTTGATACCCGGACGCACGCCGTGCAGGTGGCGTGCCACAGCATCATCAATATCAACGACTCGTCCCTGCGAGAGCGCCAGCAGTGCCCCTTCATGCAGTTCCCCCAATCGCTCCTGATCGCCACTGCCGATAATTTTACCGCGCGCATCCATCACGTTGATATTGCTATCAATGATCTGCATGGTTCGCGCGACAATATCCTGTGCCATCTTGGCATTGAGATGATACGACGCCATTTTTACCCCTGAGAGGAACATTGACAATTGCACCAGCATATCGCCACACGGTGCGCCACACATTGTGCAAATTAACAAAGAATCGGGAATTAGATTAAATCTGTGGAAGAACTCACAAAAGCGCTTTCATGGAGAAGCGAGAAACGGTCGGGCACCGACGTACCCGACCAGTCAATCGACGTAACAACTTGTCTTAAAAGGTAATTATCCACTGACAGGCTGTAATAGCCTGATTATTGTGCCAGCAGATAAATCGTGCTGTCACCACGGCGCACGTTCAAGGCTAATACGGCGGGTTTGCTATCCAGAATTTTACGCAACTCGCCAATATTCTGCACCGCCTGCTGGTTCACGCCGAGAATAATGTCATCTTTCTTCAGGCCAATTTTAGCCGCAGCGGAGCCGGGTTTGACGTTATCCACCTTGATGCCTTTTTCGCCTTCCACCTGGGTATTGCTCAATTCAGCACCTTCAATACCAGAGTAGAGATTGCCAGAAGCCACCTGAGCCTGATTGCTCTGTTGCAGCGTGACATTGACCGTCAGCGGTTTCCCCTCACGCAGCAGTCCCAGCGCCACTTTGCTGCCCACGGGTAGCGATCCGACCTGCGCCCGCAGCGCGGAGAAGCTGCTGATCGCTTTACCATTCAACGTCACGATCACATCACCCGCCTTAATGCCCGCTTCATCTGCCGCTGATTTCGGTCTCACCTGACTCACAAACGCACCGCGCTGTGCATCAACCTTCATCGCCTGTGCCAGTTCAGAGTTCAGTTCCGTACCGGTGATACCCAGTTCGCCGCGCTTCACTTCACCAAATTCGACAATTTGCGCTACGACGCTTTGCACCATATTGCTGGGAATAGCAAAGCCAATCCCGATATTGCCGCCATCTGGGGCAAGAATCGCAGTATTGAGGCCAATCAGTTCCCCATTCAGGTTAACCAGCGCCCCACCGGAATTCCCCCGGTTGATCGCCGCATCGGTCTGAATAAAATTTTCGTAGTTTTCGATATTCAGCCCACTACGCCCCAGCGCAGACACGATGCCCGATGTCGCGGTTTCCCCCAAACCATACGGATTACCAATCGCGACCGTGTAGTCACCGACCCGCAGTTGTTCAGAATCGGCGACCTTGATGGCCGTCAGGTTTTTAAAGTCTTTCAACTGCACCAACGCGATATCGGAACGCGTGTCTTTGCCTAACACTTTACCGTCATACTTGCGACCATCGCTGAGTCGAATCTGAATCTTATCGGCGTTATCCACTACGTGGCTATTGGTCACGACGTAGCCTTTTTCCGCATTAATCACGACACCCGCGCCCAGCGCCTGGAAATTCTCCTGTTTTGTCTGCGGCTGCCCCTCTTCATCGTCATCCTCTCCCTGACACATCGGTGATGACTGGAACGGCGATCCCTCCTGACAGAAAGGCGAGTTTTCCCCAAAAAACGGCTGAAGCTGCGGCGGGATATTCTCTTTTCCTGTGTTCGTGGTATGCCCTTCAACGTAGATGCTCACGACAGAAGGCATCACCTTTTCCAACATAGGCGCCAAACTAGGGAGTTGACCCGATGACGCAGCAGACGCCGCTGACTCAGCGGCATAGGCAGTGGTAGTCCCCATGGCCATCGCCAGACTTAACGCCAGCGCACTCAGAAGCAATGATTTTCTTTTCATAGGAATCGATCTCATAGTAACCAACACGCAAGTCTTACGGCCCGTGTACCCGACACCGGGTACACTCAGTGGTCGTGCTGTATGAGATAAATATGGATCAACAATGTTCCCGAGGGGAAGATCGTGAAGCGTAAGGAAATATTGAATGGCTTTACAAAACTCGCGATTTCCATTGCGGTCTGTACATCGCTAATCCGCCGCCATCAGCTTGCGGTATTCATCGTAGGCGTATAAATCCGTCATCCCACTGATGTAATCCTGAATCAGACGTGCCCGATAATAATATTCACGGACGATCCGCTCGGTTTCAGGCAACGTTTCCAACTCAGCAACCGCTTCACAATAGGCCAGACAGTACTTCCTGGATAGTTTGTGGTAAAGCCGCGTCTCAATCGGATAGCGCCGATGCGTATCCTCGCTGACAAGCTGGGTGAAATCCTGATAGGGCATATCGAGCAGCGGGCTATAAATATCCAGCAGGCCGCGAATGACGCGATCCCCCTGAAGTTCCAGTTGCTCAACTTCATGATGATTAAAAACGTGTTTCAAAGCGACATGCTTGAAAATGCCTAACAGCCGGTTCTGCGGGCTGTCGTCCTCAAGCAAGGCCTGATTGAACGATCCGGCATAAATCGCGGGCAGATTGTCGATAAAACGCTTCGCGGCGTGCGGCACCATTTGCCCCACAGTATAAACCCGAAGATTCATGAAGAACTGATCATCATGGCTGCGCCATTGAAAACGCTCACGTTCTTTGTAGGCTCGTTCAATCGTTTTGGCGAAAATGTCTTTCTCTGTTCCATCCCTCCAATTTTCGCGTAACAGGTCGTAAAGCTCCTCGATCGTGAGAATTTCCTTCTCAACGGCATCTTCCAGATCCGCGATGCAGTAGGACACATCATCCGCCGCCTCCATGATATAGCTCAGCGGGTGACGATGAAATTCGCCCATCTCCAGCACTTCACGCAGTTTGGCAACGAAGGCTTCCTCCGACAGATAGTAGCCCGGCTTCTTCATCAAATAGCGGTAATCCGCAGGAAGCTCGCCGTTCCAATACGCGGGGCGGGTATATTTCAGGATGCAGGCTACCTGCCCGTAGGTCAGATTGAGTTTGAGCAACGTATGCACCAGACGGATCGCCTGCGCATTGCCTTCAAAGTGGCTGAGATCCTGGCGAATCTGCCCACGCAGTTTGTCTAAGCCGTCCTGCTGCATCCGCAGCAGGGGGACCTTACAGTCATCGACACGCTCTGGGGATTCGCTGTCCAGATAGTAGCTATCCAGAAATTTTCTAAACCATTGATTAATAGCAGATTCGCCAAAGTGTCCAAATGGCGGATTGCCGATGTCATGCATCAGGCACGCCATTTCGACCATACTTTCAAACGGCGTTTGCCTGCCATCCAGACCCAGCGCTTCCAACAGCCCCTCGGTTTGGAAGCGGTGCAAGATCTCTTTGGCGATGTAGCGTCCCACCTGCTGCACCTCCATCGAATGCGTCAGACGTGAACGGACAGCCGCATTGCGTTCCAGCGGAAAGACCTGGGTTTTTTGTTGTAAGCGACGGATAGCGGCGGAGTTAATAATACGGCCACGGTCGCTTTCAAACTGGCGCACAATCGCATATTCATTATCAACCGTTTTAGGTCGGCCGGAATGCCGCTGAAAACTCATTTTTTTGGCGAAATCAATATCAGACATACGGTTCTCCATGTCATCCCGCTACAGCACCATGATGGACACTCCATCTCATCCTGCTAGCCATGATAGACTACCCCCAACAACATGCCTTCCATTTATAACAGAATTTGCGGGGAACCTTATGAAAGTCGGTATTATCGGCGCGATGGAACAAGAAGTAACGCTGCTGCGCGATCGGATTGAAAACCGTCAGACCTTCCAGCGCGCAGGTTGCGAAATCTACACCGGACACATCAACGGCATCGAGGTCGCGCTACTGAAATCCGGTATCGGCAAAGTCTCCGCCGCACTCGGCACCACGCTGCTGCTGGAACACAGCACGCCGGATGTCGTGATTAACACCGGTTCCGCTGGTGGGCTGGCTCCTACCTTGAACGTCGGTGATATTGTCGTGTCCGATGAAGTACGCTACCACGATGCTGACGTCACCGCCTTTGGCTATGAACCCGGCCAAATGGCGGGTTGCCCTGCCGCTTTCCCTGCTGATGAAAAACTCATCGCCGTGGCGCAAGAAGCGATTGCGGATTTACAATTGAACGCCGTACGCGGTCTGGTTGTCAGCGGCGATGCTTTCATTAACGGCGCAGAGCCGTTAGCTCGCATCCGCGCGACCTTCCCGAAGGCGATTGCCGTAGAAATGGAAGCCACCGCCATTGCGCATGTCTGCCACCAGTTCGCCGTCCCGTTTGTGGTTGTGCGGGCCATTTCTGATGTGGCCGATAAAGCGTCACACCTGAGTTTCGATGAGTTCCTGAGCGTTGCCGCGCAGCAATCCACGCGAATGGTGGAAACGATCCTGAGCAAACTGGCCGTACGCTAATCGTGATCGTCAGGCTTTTCTGCTGGCTGACAGGGTTATTCCTGTGCGCCACCGCGTATGCCATTCCCCAGCGGGTGATCAGTCTTGCGCCACACGCGACGGAAATGGCTTATGCGGCTGGCATGGGCGAACAATTGATTGCGGTCAGCGCCTGGTCTGATTACCCGCCGGAAGCGAAAAAGCTGGAGCAGGTTGCCTCCTGGCAGGGCATCAATCTGGAGCGGATCCTCGCCCTCAAGCCCGATCTGATTTTGGCCTGGCGCGAGGGGAACCCGCAGCGGCCGCTGGAACAGCTCGCCAACTTCTCAATTCCTATCGTGTATCTGGATGCAAAAACGTTAGACGATATTCCTGCGTCACTGCGACAATTGGCGACATACAGCCGCCATCCTGAGCAAGCGGAACAGGCAGCAACAAGGTTTCAGCAGGGAATAAGCACGCTACAGCACGCTGGCGAGAAGGAGAGCGCGACACATGCCGCGCCGTTGAGAGTCTTTATTCAATTCGGCACTCAGCCACTGTTTACCTCTTCGAACGCCACGCTGCAAAGCCAGATCGTTTCACTGTGCGGCGCAGAAAATGTCTTTAGCGACAGCCCGGTTCCCTGGCCACAGGTAAGCCGTGAACAAGTATTAAGACGGCAACCGCAGGCCATCATTGTCAGCGGTACACCAGATAATATTGCCAGTACGCAGGCATTTTGGCAGCCTCAGTTAGCGGTTCCGGTCATTACCGTCAATGAGGACTGGTTCAGCCGTAGCGGCCCGCGTTTACTATTGGCCGCCCAACAGCTTTGTGCTCAATTAACAGAATTACAATCCCCGTCTTCGTCAACGCAATGACCTGCAATTAACATTGTGAAATCATACCGATAACAATAGCTTTATTAATATACAACTTGTAACACTCACAGACTTTTATTTCACCCATTCTTGCCGATAATTTGAGCGTAACGGTGGGATCATAGACGCCATGAAAAGGTGTCGGTTACCGCTCGGCAATATAGCCAAAGCAAGACAATGTTAGAAAATTTCGAACCGATATCGGTTCCTTTGACACCAGGTAAAATAAACATGAAAAGTGCGTTGCTTTGCGCAAGCCTGCTGATCGCAGCTTGTGCTACTGCCCATGCAGGAAGTAGCGGCGGGCAAATTAATGCTCAACTGACGATATTACCGTCGTGTGGCATCACGCCGCAATCCGGTCAATATCAACTGACATGTAACGTCGCCTCTGCCCCGCAACCTAAAATTACGGAATCACGCATTCAGGTCGAACAGCCCAAATACGCTGCTGCCGCGGCAAAAACGACGCAGGGTACGGAAACGCGTTTGATTACGGTCGAATGGTAATCACCGTAAAACGTCCATCTGCTACATGTAAAAAAACCGTGTCCAGCCAAGACACGGTTTTTTTTTATTCGAGAATAACCGCAATGCAGGATTACACGCTGAAAGAGGAACCACAGCCGCAGGTCGATTTCGCATTTGGGTTCGTCACGACAAAGCGAGAACCTTCCAGCCCTTCGGTATAATCCACCGCACCGCCAACCAGATATTGCAGGCTCATCGGGTCAACCACCAGCGACACCCCTTGCTTCTCAATAGTCATATCGCCGTCGTTGATTTGATCATCAAAGGTAAAACCATACTGGAAACCGCTACAGCCACCGCCCGTAATATACACACGCAGTTTCAGCTCTGGGTTTTCTTCATCAGCAATCAGGTTTTTCACCTTGCTTGCCGCCGCATCGGTAAATTGCAGAGGCAGTGCTGCTATATCGTCGCTCATATTTTTACTCCCAACTCAGGGCTTATCAGGTGATAGACCCATATTCATACGCTTATTATCCGGCAGTCTGCGAAAACGTTCAAGATTTGACGGCCGGTGTTTAAATAATCGCCGCATTATGCCGTCTCTTATACCGCACAACCAGTATTCTCAGTGGGTATTGATTACCGCGCGTTTTCAAGTGAAAACCCGCACGGTGATTTCATAACGGCGGTCAGTTCATTAGAATACCCCTACATTCTACGATCAAGACCAGTCAGGACCGCGTAATGAACAAATCTGAAAGCCTGTATGCTGCGGCACAGCAACTTATTCCAGGCGGGGTGAACTCACCCGTTCGTGCTTTTAATGGCGTCGGCGGCACACCGCTGTTCATCGAGCGGGCAGATGGCGCTTATCTCTACGATGCCGACGAGCAAGCGTATATTGATTACGTGGGCTCGTGGGGGCCGATGGTACTGGGGCACAATCATCCGGCGATTCGTGATGCCGTGATTGCCGCCGCAGAACGCGGTCTGAGCTTTGGCGCGCCGACAGAGAGCGAAGTGCAGATGGCGCGTCTGGTTACGTCACTGGTGCCCAGTATGGATATGGTGCGAATGGTCAACTCCGGTACGGAAGCGACCATGAGCGCAATCCGTCTGGCGCGTGGCTACACGGGTCGCGATAAGATCATCAAATTTGAAGGCTGCTATCACGGTCACGCCGACTGCCTGTTAGTGAAAGCCGGTTCCGGCGCGTTGACGCTGGGGCAACCTAACTCCCCCGGCGTTCCAGCCGATTTCGCCCGCCATACTCTGACCTGTGTCTATAACGATCTGTCGTCCGTACGTGCCGCATTTGAACAATACCCTGACGATATCGCCGCGATTATTGTCGAACCCGTCGCCGGTAACATGAACTGTGTTCCACCACTGCCCGATTTCCTTCCCGGCCTGCGCGCGCTGTGTGATGAGTTTGGCGCCCTGTTCATCATCGATGAAGTGATGACAGGCTTTCGCGTTGCGCTGGCTGGCGCACAGTCGCACTACGGCGTGGTGCCGGATCTGACCTGTCTGGGGAAAATCATCGGCGGCGGTATGCCGGTCGGCGCATTCGGCGGCAAGCGTGAAATCATGCAGGCACTGGCACCCACTGGCCCGGTTTATCAGGCGGGAACACTGTCTGGCAACCCGATCGCGATGGCCGCAGGCTTAGCTTGTTTGACAGAAGTCGCGAAACCTGGCGTACATGAAAAACTGACCGCGTTGACGAATCAACTGGCTGAGGGGCTGCTGGCCGCCGCAAAAGCCGAAAACATTCCGCTGGTCGTGAATCAGGCTGGGGGGATGTTCGGGCTGTTCTTCACCGATGCAGAGAGCGTCACCAGCTATCAGGATGTAATGAAGTGCGACGTCGAGCGCTTTAAGCTGTTCTTCCACATGATGCTGGAAGAAGGGGTTTATCTCGCGCCATCGGCATTTGAAGCGGGCTTTATGTCAGTGGCGCACACGCCACAGGATATCGAACGCACCATCGAAGCCGCGCAACTCTGCTTCTCACGTCTGTAAACGTGTATCTCGACGGCGTCACTGACTGACGCCGTTGCTAGACTTCCCTACACGATGCTACCCGGCCCGATACCGCTCATCTCACACGCCAGCGCCCCGGCACGTTTAAGCGCATAGGTGTGACGTTCATCAAACGGGTAGCAGCACGAGAGCCGCAGTGCGTGCTTACAACGGTCGCTCAAGGTGTAAAGCTCACCGGGCGTGACGCAAATGCGCTCTTGCAACAGGCGATGGAATAACTCAACCCCATCCACATTGCCCGGTAATTCCAGCCAGAAGACAAAACCGCCCTGCGGCTGCGTCGCGCGCGTTCCCTGAGGAAAATATCGGGCAATCAACCCACGCGCTTCATCCATCTGCGCAGCATACCGACGACGTAGCGTGCGCAGATGGTGATCGTACCCGCCGGATTCCAGAAACTGCGCCAGCGTTTCCGAGAGCAACGCCGATTCCGCCATTGACGATACCGCTTTCAGCCGCGCCACTTTTTCCCGGAAACGGCCCGACGCCATCCAACCGATGCGAAAATCGGGTGCCAGCGTTTTCGTGAAGCTGGAACAGTAAATCACCCACCCTTCGCGGTCGAAAGCTTTTACCGCTGGCGACAACGGCCAGCTAAACTGAAGTTCACCGTATAATCCATCCTCAATGAGCGGCACCTGATAGTCGTTCACTAGCTTTGCCAGCCGCTTTTTATCCGCCAGCGTCATGCTGCACCCCAGTGGATTCTGTGCGTTCGGCATGGCGATCATCGCCTGTAGCCGTCCCTCTGACAGCAACATTTCCAGCGCATCCAGCGCGAGGCCGCGTTGCGGATCGGTGGGAATCTCTACCGTTTTCAATCCCAGACTGGCCAGCAGAGGAAAGAGATAAAAATAGGTTGGCGTTTCCAGCCCCACACAGTCGCCCGGCTGCGTCACCGCACGTAGCGCCAACTGTAGCGCTTCCATACAGCCGTGGGTGATCGTGATGTCCTCACGGGTCAATGTCATGCCGAGATCCATCGCTCGCCGCGCCACTTCACGTCGCAGTCGCTCACTGCCTGGCGGCAGCGCATAACGGCCAATCAGACCGGGTTCTCGCCGCAGCAAGGAAGCGACAATACGACCGATCTTTTCGGTAGGGTAGAAATCCGCATGCTGCGGGCATGCCAAAGAAATATTGATGTAGTCGGGGTGCGTCTGAGCCGCAAACACGGTATTAATCAGATCCAATTTTTCGCTGCCCGGCACAATGACCTGGGCGCGATGAGGTCTGCTCTCCGTCAGCGACGGCAAACGGCCTCGCACGAAATAGCCAGACTGGGGGCGCGCTTCAATCAGCCCACGATCTTCGAGAATACGCCAGGCGTTCAACACCGTGTTCACGCTGACCTGATGCGATCCAGCGACACGGCGAATTGAGGGCAAGCGGCTTCCCGGTGCTAACGTCCCTTGATGAATAGCGGCAGCGAAGGTTTCCGCGAGCTGTTGATACAACGTACTTTCTTGTGAGTCGATAATGGACACAGTTCCCCCGCCAGCCAATGAGTACAGTTAACGATTAAAGCAATTTGTACCCATTACAATAATCATTTTGTGTATCTGTAACCATTTCTTTTTTCTGCCTACCATAGTGTTCTTTCCCACCATCAGGATAACACCATGCTCGATCCTTCTTTTTTCAGTTACGTCACCGTGATGTCAATTACGCCGGGCCCTAATAACCTGCTGCTGGCAACGTCCGGCGTCAATTTTGGCCTGCGTCGCACCTTGCCGATGATGATGGGCATTTCAATCGGCTGTGGGATACAAACCGCGATGATGGGCGTGGCATTGGAACTTTTACTAAGCTGGATGAGCATGGTTCGTCTTCCCCTCACCGTGCTGGGGTGCATTTATTTATTATGGCTATCGTGGAAAATCGTGCGCTCATCGGCACCAGAACTACAAGGACGAGTACAGCCGATGACGGTACTGCAAGGGACACTCTTTCAAGCGGTAAACCCGAAAGCCTGGTTGATGTCCAGCAACATCGCGCTGCTTTATGCCGCCAGCGGCGGCCTTTTCACCACGGTGATTGGCTTTATGGCGCTAAACTTGCCCTGCATTTTAGTGTGGGCCTTACTCGGCGATCGCATCGGTAAACATCTTCAGGAACCGTGGAAACTGAAGGCCTTCAACGGCATTATGGCGCTTTCTCTGGTGGTCACTACATGCTGGATGCTGGCGGAAGCCATCACGCTTTCCAACTAATCACACGGCGGTGCCCTCCCCGCTAGCGCTCGCGTTATTCCAATATTAGAAGGAATGGCAGACACAAAAAAACACCCCCGGATTAACCGGGGGCAGTGAGAAGAGATTATTGACCAAACATTTGTTTGATCCAGTCAGCGACACCTTCACCATCCTGCTGCGCTGAAGGCTGTTGCTGGCTGGCCTGACACAGCGCTTGCGGGTTATCCGTCCAGACTGGCAATACCCGTCCGGCGCTGCTGCCGTTGCAGACAACGTTACCGCTGCCATCCACCGTCATGGTCGTAATCCCTTCCGGCGGCGTCAGCAGTAAGGGCAGCGGCGTTTGATTTTCCAGATAGCGACGATAAATTGTCAGCGCCCCGTTCGCCCCGGTCAGCTTGGCCGGGCCGTTGTTGTCACGTCCGACCCAGCTAATCGCCACTTCTTTACCGTCGATCCCGGCAAACCAACTGTCACGCAGGTCGTTCGTCGTACCGGTTTTCGCTGCCAGATGATAATTCGGGAATTTCACCGCCAGCGAACGCGACGTACCGCGTTCAACCACCTGCTGCATGCCATACAACGTCAGGTAGGCCGCCTGCGCCGGAACCGCGCGTTCAGCCTGCGGGAAGCTCTGATACAGTACCGTGCCATCTTCCGCAATCACCGAACGCAGCGAGGAGAGTGGCGCACGGTTACCGCCGCTGGCGATCGTCTGGTATTCCTGCGCCACTTCCATCGGCGTCAGGCTGATCGCGCCCAGCAACATTGCCGGTACAGGTTGAATGACATTTGCCGGGATCCCCAAACGCTGCAAGGTCGCCGATATCTGATCCAGCCCTACCGCCATCCCCAGATTAACCGTCGGGACGTTTAGCGAGTTCGCCAGCGCATCCACCAGCATGACGCGGCCACGGAATTCGCGGTCGTAGTTCTTCGGCTGCCATAGCTGCCCATTAGACTGCTTGATCGACAGCGGTTCATCCGCCAGCAGCGTATTCAGACGATAACTGTCCGGCTGGCTCAGCGCCGTCAGGTAGGTCGGCGGCTTCGCCAATGACCCAACGGGGCGACGAGCTTGTAGCGCACGGTTAAACCCGGCGTACTGCGTTTGCGAACCGCCGACCATCGCGCGAATTTCACCGCTAAAGCGATCGACAATCACCATCGCCGCTTCCAGATCGCTGACGTTACGCCCTGCGCGCAGCGCTGGCACGCCTACTTCCACCGCTTTTTCCGCCGCGTCCTGAGAAACCGGATCGAGCGTGGTAAAGATCTTCACGCCGGAGAGATCGTTAACCTTGTCGCCAAGACGCTGTTGCAGTTCCTGACGCACCAGTTGCATAAAGGCAGGTTGAGGACTGATGACACCGCCTTTCGGCTGCACACCCAGTGGACGCGCACTCAGCATGTTGTACAGGTCAGCATCAATAACCTGCTGATTCTGTAACAAACGCAGCACCAGATTGCGTCGCTCTAACGTAATCTGCGGGTTACGCCACGGGTTATACAGCGACGCCCCTTTCACCATCCCCACCAGTAACGCCTGTTGGTCAAGGCTCAGTTCATTCACCGGACGGCCGAAATAGTACAAGCTGGCGAGCGGGAAACCGCGGATCTGATCGTTACCGCTCTGACCGAGGTACACCTCGTTGAGGTACAGTTCAAGGATACGATCCTTGCTGTAACGGTAATCCATGATCAGCGCCATGTAGGCTTCATTGGCTTTACGCCACAGCGAACGCTCGTTAGTCAGGAACAAGTTCTTCACCAACTGCTGCGTCAGCGTACTGCCGCCCTGTACCGCCCGTCCCGCCGTGATGTTGGCTAAAAATGCACGGCCAATGGAGTACAAGCTGATACCATCGTGCTCATAGAAATGGCGGTCTTCGGTCGCAACCAGCGTATCAACCAGCAAATCAGGGAAGCCGGAACGCGGCACGAATAAACGCTGTTCGCCATTCGGCGACTGCATCATGGTGATCAGTTTCGGATCGAGACGGAAAAAGCCAAAGTTACGCTGGTTGTCCAGATTCTGGATCTGTGACAAGCGATCGTTGGCAAACGTCAGACGCGCCTGAATCTGTCCTTCTTTGCCATCGGGGAAATCAAACGGGCGGCGCAGCATGTCGATGCTGTTGCCGCGCACGCTGAATTCACCCGGACGGGTAATGCGGCTCACCTGACGGTATTGCATGCCTTCCAGCAGACTGATCATCTCTTTCTGGCTATAGGCCATACCGGGTTCAAGGTTGACCATGCGACCATAGACGGCGGCAGGCAACTGCCAAACCTTCCCTTCAATACGGCTGCGGATCTGGCTGTCGAGGTACACGCCATAGATCGCCATCGCCACGGCGAAGACCAGAAACAGCTTGATCGCCAGCCCGAGCCATCGCCGTTTTCTCTGCGATTTACGCGTCATGGTCTCATCACCATCGTCATCATCATCGTCGTCATAGTCGTCCTGATAATCGTCGTAGTCATCATCATAGTCGTCATCCCTGCGACGTCGTATAGCCTGTTTGCGTTCAGGTTTACGTTTTGGCGCTTTCCCTTTGCGTCCGATAGGTTCGCGGTCATCCCGAGACATTACAATAACTTCTCCATCAGGTTGTTCACGGCTATCTGCTCTGCGCTCAAGCCGCCTACTCTGTTTCCAGCCTCTTTTTTGGGAAAGCGGAAACGTCTGAAATTAGTGATTCTGATATTTCTTGGTACGTCTCGTCGGCGCTGTATTCGCCGGATCGTCCGGCCAGACATGCTTGGGGTAACGCCCCTTCATCTCTTTTTGTACTTCGCGATAAGTACCTTGCCAGAATGCCGCTAAATCGCGCGTAATCTGTAGTGGACGCTGCGCTGGCGATAACAGTTCCAATACCAGCGCCACACGCCCCTCCGCCAGCAGCGGGCTTTGCTGCTCACCAAACATTTCCTGCATCCGTACCGATAGCACGGGTGCCTTATCGTCATAATAGGCGATAGGCAAGCGACTGCCGCCGGGTGCAGTGTAGTGCGTGGGCAACGCACTATCCAGCCGCTGACGCAGCGACCAGTCCAGCAACCGCAGCAGCGCCTCACTCAAATTAATCTGATGCAACGCCCGTAAATCACGCACGCCGGACAGGGACGGCTGTAACCAGATGTCCAGCGTTGCCAACAGCGTGTCGTCATCCACTCGCGGCCAGTCAACCTCAGGCAACCACTGGCTGGCGCACTGTAACCGGGCGCGTAGCTGCAACGCCGCTGCATCCCAGTTTAATGCATCCATTCCTTGCTCCCGAATCCAGGATAACATCGCCTGCTGCAAAGCCTCATCGGATGGCTTATTCAGTGGCCGTGTTCGCAGCGTCAGGCAACCTATCTGGTCGCGCTGGCTGGCGCGCAGAGTACCCTTTTCTTCGTCCCAGTGCACCACGTTACGCTCATTTATTAATCCGGGTAGCCGCCGTTCCAGCCGTTCAATATCCAGCGGCAACGCCAGCAGGATCCGTGCATCCGCCGTGAGATTATTTTGCAGCAGTGCCGGAGCCAGTAGCCACTCTGAACCTGACAACGCTTCATCAGCCGACATCATTGCACCGCTGCCGTTAGCCAACTGATAGCGTCCGTCCTGACTCCGCCGCCGGGCGATACGGTCAGGGAAAGCCTGTGCCAACAGCCAGTCGGCCTCTCCGCTATCAAGATGATTAACATCCGCGACACGCGCCGAGGTCGTCGATAAACGGCGCACAAGCTGTTTTGCCCGCCGCAACCAGTGCGGCAGTGGACGATGCAGCCAGTCGGCCAGATTGATCGACCCGCTACGCGGCGGCTCTTCCAGTATCGCCGCCAGACACCCGGCAGTAACCAACGCCTCTGAACTTTGCTGTGACGCGGCATATAACATTGTCGCCAAACGGGCATCGCTGCCTAACGCCGCAATCTTCCGCCCCTCGGTAGTCAATCGCTGCTGTTCATCGGTAATACCGAGCTGGCGCAGCAACTGGCAGGCGGCATACAGCGCGGGGGCGGGCGGCGTGTCCAGCCAGGTTAACTGCGCCACATCGGTACAGCCCCACTGTAATAAATCCAGCCAGACGCTGCTTAAATCGCTGTGCAGTATCTCAGCCTCGCTTTGCGCCGCTGCGCGTTCGGCCTGTTCGCGAGAGCACAGATGCCAGCAAATGCCGGGACTTAAGCGTCCGGCACGTCCGGCACGCTGCACCATGGAGGCCTGACTGATGCGCTGTGTGACCAGCCGAGTCATGCCGCTTTTCACATCAAAACTGGCGACACGTTCAAGGCCGCTGTCCACCACCAGCCGAATTCCCTCAATCGTCAGACTGGTTTCGGCAATATTCGTGGCTAACACCACCTTACGACGACCCGGCTGCGCAGGCAGAATCGCTTTTTGCTGCTCCGCCAACGTCAACGCACCGTATAAAGGGCAGAGATCGATGTCGCTCGACACACAATGTTCCAGCAACGCCTGTACACGACGGATCTCCGCGACGCCGGGCAAAAACAGCAGCAGCGAGCCATCTTCTTCAGTGAGTATGCGTCGCACCTGTCGCGCTACGCCCTCTTCCAACCGTTCCTGACTGTTCAACGGGGCGTAACACCGCTCGACCGGATAGCTGCGACCTTCGGAAACCACGCAGACGGCTTCGGGCAATAGCGCCGCCAGCCGCGCATTGTCCAGCGTCGCAGACATAATCAGCAATTTTACATCTTCGCGTAGCCCCTGCTGCACATCGAGCAAAAGCGCCAGTGCCACATCGGCCTGCACGCTACGTTCATGAAACTCATCAAGGATGATTAGAGAAACGCCTTGCAGTTCCGCATCCTGTTGCAGCAAACGGGTCAACATCCCTTCGGTGACAACCTCCAGCTTCGTGGCATTACTCACGCAGCTTTCCGACCGCATACGATAGCCTACGGTTTGCCCCGGTTCTTCACCCAATTGCTGCGCCAGTCGCCAGGCTACGCTCTTCGCCGCCAGACGACGCGGCTCCAGCATGATGATGCGCCCGTTCACGTTACCCTGTTGTAGCAATTGCAACGGCAACCAGGTCGATTTCCCCGCCCCCGTTGGGGCACTGAGCAGCACCTGAGGCGCAGTATGTAACGCCGTTATCACATCATCCAGCACGGCGCTGACGGGCGGTAAAATCACAGGCATCTCCGTATAAGGTTAACTTTCAGCGACGAGCATTGTAGCATCTGGATAAATGTCGCATCGGATGGAATCAGAATAGAGAGATCGTCATGCCCGCCACCCGCCGCCTGTTTTTTGCTTTACCACTGCCGGAAAGCACACAGCAAGAGATCATCCGCTGGCGTGCCGCACACTTCCCTCAGGAAGCCGGACGCCCGGTTGCCGCCGCCAATCTCCACCTGACGCTGGCGTTTTTGGGCGATGTCAGCGAGCAAAAAGCGCAGGTGTTACAAACCTTAGCAGCCCGTATCCGCCAACCCGCGTTTACGTTAACGCTGGATGACGCCGGACACTGGCCACGTCCCGGCGTAGTCTGGCTGGGCTGCCGTCGTGCACCGCGCGGGCTGTTACAGTTGGCGGAACTGCTGCGTTCTCAGGCCGCGCGCAACGGCTGCTATCAAACGGCCTTGCCGTTTCATCCGCACATTACGTTATTACGTGGCGCGACTCGCCCCGTGGCTATTCCCCCCGCCACCTTTAGCTGGCAAATCGACATGACACACTTTTCGCTTTACGCGTCGCTATTCGACAATGGCAAAACGCGCTATCAACAGTTGGAAAGCTGGTCATTGATTAAATAGAACAGGATCCTCATGGACTATATCCCACGTTTACAACCTGCCCGGTTGATTAAACGTTATAAACGCTTTTTGGCCGATGTCGTGACCCCGCACGGCGACGTCCTCACGTTGCACTGTGCCAATACCGGTGCGATGACAGGCTGCGCCACGCCCGGCGATACCGTGTGGTACTCAACGTCTGATAACCCTAAGCGTAAGTATCCGCAGAGCTGGGAACTGACTGAAACGCAACAAAATCACTGGATTTGTATCAATACTCTGCGTGCCAACACATTATTGTATGAAGCCTTGGTGGAAAATCGTGTAGAAGAACTGGCTGGCTACTCAGATATAAAAACGGAGGTCAAATATGGTACGGAAAACAGCCGAATCGACCTGCTTTTACAGGCACCGGACAGGATTGACTGCTATATTGAGGTGAAATCCGTCACATTACTGCAACATGAATGTGGTTACTTTCCCGATGCGGTTACACTCAGAGGGCAAAAGCATCTGCGTGAGCTGCAACAGATGGTTTCTAGCGGAAAACGCGCTGTACTTTTTTTTGCCGTGCTCCATTCAGGGATACAACAGGTTTCTCCCGCCCGGCATATTGATTCACGCTATGCGGAATTATTTATCGAAGCACAGCAAGCAGGGGTTGAAATTTTATGTTACGGCTCCACATTATGCCCTGACGGTATTAAATTGACGCATAAGCTACCGTTATTAGGATGAAGTAAAAACATTGCATAACACGCCTAACGTACCACTAAAGGCGTAACACATTGTTTATTATTTAATGTATGCAGGTTGTTCCTCACACTTTATCAGGCCGGTGTCAGGAAGCATTGCCAACCCTATCTCCATCTGCTATTTATAGCGGCCTGTTTTTTCCCCCTTTGGGGGCCGATATACCCAGATAGCTGAAGTTATGGTCAACAACGCCGCTACTTCACTGCAAAAAGGGTATTATGCGTGTCGTGTTATGTAGGAGAAGCAACATGCAAGAAGGGCAAAATCGTAAGACATCTTCTCTGAGCATTCTCGCAATTGCTGGAGTAGAGCCATACCAGGAGAAAGCGGGCGAAGAGTATATGAACGATGCTCAGTTAGCTCATTTCAAGCGTATTCTTGAAGCATGGCGCAACCAACTCATGGATGAAGTGGATCGAACGGTATCGCACATGCGCGATGAAGCCGCTAACTTCCCCGATCCCGTAGATCGTGCAGCGCAGGAAGAAGAGTTCAGTCTCGAACTGCGTAACCGTGACCGTGAGCGCAAACTGATCAAGAAAATCGCCAAAACGCTGGTGAAAATCGAAGAAGAGGATTTCGGATTCTGCGAATCCTGTGGCGTCGAGATTGGCATCCGCCGTCTGGAAGCACGTCCGACTGCCGACCTGTGTATCGACTGCAAAACGCTGGCAGAGATACGCGAAAAGCAAATGGCGGGATAATTTTCCTACCCTGAATCGACTCCTGCCACCCGCAGGGGTCGATTGTGATTCGCCGACCGCTGATGAATAGTATTCATTAGTCTATCTTTTGTCTGGATAACACGCTGACGAGATAGTAGCTGCCTTTTTATGTCTGGAACTGCTGGTTTTACTGAAATTAATCGTTTTTCTGCCTCTAGCCGTTATATCGGGCGTTTTGCCCCTTCTCCCTCTGGTGACCTGCATTTTGGCTCTCTGATTGCCGCTCTGGGTAGTTACCTCCAGGCGCGCTCCCAACAAGGGCGCTGGCTGGTACGCATTGAAGATATCGATCCTCCACGGGAAATTCCCGGTGCCGCCTCTCGTATACTCGCGCAATTAGAACACTACGGCCTGTATTGGGATGGCGATGTGGTTTACCAGTCACAGCGCCATGCGCGTTACCGCGAGATCCTCCAGCAGCTTCAACAGCAGGGAATGAGCTATTATTGCACCTGTACGCGTAGCCGTATTCAGCAGTTGGGCGGGCACTATGACGGCTATTGCCGAACGCGTAACCTGCCTGCCGACAATGCCGCGCTACGCCTGCGCCAAACGACGCCGGTATTTCACTTTCACGATAGATTGCGTGGCGAGCTATATGCTGACACCGCGCTCGCTCAGGAAGATTTCATCATCCACCGCCGCGACGGGCTATTTGCCTATAATCTGGCCGTGGTGATCGACGATAACGATCAGGGTGTGACAGAGATCGTGCGCGGCGCCGACCTTATCGAGCCAACGGTACGGCAACTTTCGCTCTATCAGCAATTGGGCTACGCGATCCCCACCTATGTGCATCTGCCGCTGGTGCTGAATACCGAGGGAAATAAGCTTTCCAAACAGAATCATGCCCCCGCGCTACCGCACAGCGATCCGCGTCCTGTGCTGCTTGCCGCACTGCAATTTCTGCATCAACCGCTGCCGGAAAATGGCCAGGATATGACGCTTTCCGCACTGCTGGCATGGTCTGTCACGCACTGGTCGCTTGATAGCGTCCCGCTACAGGCGGCAATAAACGCGTCCACGATCACATCAGCATTCTCAAAGGGGCATTGGTGAGCTATGATTAGCCGCTATTTTTCGTGGCGCGCCATCCTTAGCCGCCCCTTTGGGGGGCGACGCCCATGCTATGCTGTTGATTTATCCATCACTATCGAGGTGTATTATCTTTTCCCGAGTTGCTAATTTTTGTCGTAAAGTACTGAATCGTGAGAACGAAATGGTCGAATCTGAGGAACCGCGTCAGCATCTGACCGTCATCCCGCGTGACCAACACACTATTTCACGCAGCGACATCAGCGATAACGCGCTGAAAGTACTTTATCGCCTGAACAAAGCTGGCTATGAGGCTTATCTGGTTGGCGGCGGCGTACGCGACCTGCTACTGGGCAAAAAGCCGAAGGATTTTGATATCACCACTAACGCCACACCCGATCAGGTGCGTAAGCTATTCCGCAACTGTCGTTTAGTTGGGCGTCGTTTCCGTCTCGCTCATATCATGTTCGGGCCAGAGGTGATTGAAGTTGCCACGTTCCGTGGTCACCACGATCAGCATCAGGAACAGCAGGAAACCAAGAATTCCTCACA
The DNA here is from genome assembly GCF_000803215.1 of Pectobacterium fontis. Lineage (GTDB taxonomy): Bacteria > Pseudomonadota > Gammaproteobacteria > Enterobacterales > Enterobacteriaceae > Pectobacterium > Pectobacterium fontis. The sequence continues at coordinate 21,005 of NZ_JSXC01000042.1, read as the reverse complement.
GCAGGCTCAAAGCGGCATGTTGCTGCGCGACAACATTTTCGGCTCGGTTGAAGAAGACGCCCAGCGTCGCGATTTCTCGATCAATAGCCTCTATTACAGCATTTCTGATTTCAGCGTACGCGACTACACCGGTGGCCTGAACGATCTGCGTCAGGGCGTCATTCGTATGATTGGCGATCCTGAAACACGCTACCGTGAAGATCCCGTGCGGATGCTGCGCGCCGTCCGTTTCGCTGCCAAACTTAACATGACGGTCAGCCCGGAAACCGCCGAACCGATTCCTCGTCTCGCTTCGCTGCTGCACGACATCCCTGCGGCGCGTATGTTTGAAGAATCGCTGAAATTGCTTCAGTCAGGCTATGGCTACCCAACCTATAAAATGCTGTGTGAATATCAGTTGTTCCAGCCGCTTTTCCCGCTGCTGAGCCGCTATTTCACACCAAACGGTGATTCCACGCTGGAGCGCATGGTTGCCCAGGTGCTGAAAAATACCGACCAGCGCCTGCAAAACGATATGCGGGTGAATCCGGCCTTCTTATTCTCTGCCATGCTGTGGTATCCGCTGGTTGAGCATGCACAAAAGCTGGCGCAGGAAAGCGGTCTGGCTTACTTTGATGCCTTCTCGCTGGCGATGAACGATGTACTGGATGAACAGTGCCGTTCTCTGGCGATCCCTAAGCGCATTACCTCTTTAGTTCGTGATATCTGGCAACTGCAAACGCGCCTGTCTCGCCGTCAGGGTAAACGCGCTTATAAGCTGATGGAACATCCTAAATTCCGCGCCGCATACGACCTGCTTTGTCTGCGGGCCGAAATTGAAAACCATCAGGAATTGCTGCGTCTGTCGCAATGGTGGGGAGAATTTCAGGTTGCTGCTCCGCCGCGTCAGCAGGTCATGCTGCGATCGCTGGATGATGGCCCGACGCCACATCGTCGTTCTCGTCCTCGTCGACCGCGTAAACCTACGGTGCCACGCCGGGATCAAGCCTGATGACACGCGTGTATCTGGCGCTGGGCAGCAATCTTGCTCAGCCTTTGCAACAGGTGCGCGCCGCCTTGTCTGCGCTGGATGCGATCCCGCATACTCGCGTCGTTCGCTGCTCTTCGTTTTACCGTAGTCGCCCGCTCGGCCCGCAGGATCAGCCAGACTATCTCAATGCTGTCGTTGAACTGGAAACCGAACTCGCCGCCGAGTCGCTGCTCGATCGCACACAGGCCATCGAGCTGGAACAAGGCCGCGAACGCAAGGCGCACCGTTGGGGGCCGCGCACGTTGGATCTGGATATTCTGCTGTTCGGTAATGCCGTGATCCACACCGACCGTCTGACCGTACCGCATTACGACATGAAGAATCGTGAATTCATGCTCTACCCGCTGGCAGAAATCGCCCCTCAACTGGCGTTCCCCGATGGTGAAACGCTTGCCCAGCGGCTAACCCACGTCGATCGCAACGGTCTGACATTGTGGGACAGACAATAAACAGTTGGAATGGCGAGGCCTACTGACCATCCCGCTTATCAGCCCCTCTCACATCGGTAACTTGAAGCATGACGGGTATATCGCTACACGTCAGCTTACATTAGAATGTTCTCCTCAATTCTTCGCCCTATTGACATAGGAAGGCCGTCATGAAACCGACGACTATCTCCCATTTGCGCCAATGGAAACAAGAGCAGCGAAAATTCGCTACGATCACCGCTTACGATGCCAGTTTTTCCCGCCTGTTTTTTGAACAGGGTATCCGCGTGATGCTGGTGGGTGACTCGCTGGGAATGACCGTACAGGGTCACGATTCCACCTTGCCCGTCACCACAAACGATATCGTGTATCACACACAGTGTGTTCGCCGCGGCGCACCGCTGGCGCTGGTTCTCTCCGATATGCCTTTTATGACTTATGCCACGCCGGAACAAACGTTCAGTCAGGCGGCAGAGCTGATGCGTGCCGGTGCGAATATGGTAAAGCTGGAAGGCGGAAGCTGGCTTGCGCCAACGGTAAAAATGCTGACCGAACGCGCGGTGCCAGTGTGTGGTCATCTGGGGCTGACGCCGCAGTCCGTTAACATTTTCGGTGGCTATAAAATTCAGGGACGCAGCGAAAACGATGCCAATCAACTGCTGGCCGATGCCCTTGCGCTTGAAGAAGCAGGCGCGCAGTTGCTGGTGTTGGAATGCGTACCGGTTGCGCTGGCCAAACGTGTCACGGACGCGCTGTCGATACCCGTGATTGGCATTGGCGCCGGTAACGTGACCGACGGGCAGATTCTGGTCATGCATGATGCTCTCGGCATTACCGGTGACAACACACCTAAGTTTGCCAAGAATTTTCTGGCGCAAAGCGGCGACATCCGTACGGCTGTCCGGTTGTACGCACAAGAGGTCGAACAGGGTATTTATCCGGCCGAAGAACATTCATTTCATTGAGAACACTCGTTTCATTAAAGAACGGGCATTCCACTCATCAGGCTGTTTTTGTTAAGGAGTACGGGTGTGTTAATAATCGAAACCCCTCTGCTGCTGCGCCGTGAAGTTCGTCGCTGGCGTCAGGAAGGGAAACGTATTGCTTTGGTTCCCACCATGGGTAATTTGCATGACGGACATATGACGCTGGTGGATGAAGCCAGAGCGCACGCCGACATCGTCATTGTCAGCATTTTTGTCAATCCCATGCAGTTTGAGCGGCCAGATGATTTAGCCCGCTACCCGCGAACATTGCAGGAAGACTGCGAGAAATTGAATCGCCGCGGTGCCGATCTGGTTTTCGCGCCTAGCCCGGATGTGATATACCCGAATGGGCTGGAATCGCAAACGTTTGTCGATGTGCCCGGCCTGTCTTCCATGCTGGAAGGCGCCAGCCGTCCCGGCCATTTCCGGGGCGTCGCCACCATTGTCAGCAAGCTGTTCAATCTGGTACAACCGGATGTAGCCTGCTTCGGTGAGAAAGATTACCAGCAGCTCGCGCTGATTCGCCAGCTTGTTCGCGATATGGGCTATGACATTGATATCATTGGCGTGCCTATCGTGCGGGCAAAAGATGGGCTGGCATTGAGTTCACGTAATGGCTATCTCACTGCTGAAGAACGCCAACGGGCACCGACGCTTTATCAGGTGATGATGGCGCTTTCGACGCAGTTGGACAACGGCGATCGCCAGATAGATATCTTGTTGGAACAAGCGGCAGAGAAGCTGCGGGACGCGGGCTTTACGCCTGATGAGCTGTTTATCCGCGATGCGGATACGCTACAACCGCTGAGTGCGGCCAGCACACGCGCCGTGATTTTGATGGCTGCCTGGTTAGGCAAAGCCAGATTGATTGATAACCACCAGGTCGATTTGACTGTATGAACCGAGGTAACAAAGCGATGATACGTACCATGCTGCAAGGCAAGCTGCACCGGGTGAAAGTGACTCAGGCTGACTTGCATTATGAAGGCTCTTGCGCCATCGATCAGGATTTTATGGATGCCGCCGGCATTCTGGAATACGAAGCGATTGATATCTATAACGTTGATAACGGTCAGCGTTTCTCTACCTACGCGATTGTGGGCGAAAGGGGGTCACGCATTATCTCTGTAAACGGTGCCGCGGCTCGCCTTGCCTGCGTGGGCGACAAGCTGATTATCTGCTCCTACGTACAGATGTCCGACGAGGAAGCCAGAAGCCACAGCCCGAAAGTGGCCTATTTCTCGGGTGATAACGAACTGCAACGTCAGGCCAAAGCGATTCCAGTTCAGGTCGCCTGATCGCTTTAGATAAGCAAAAGGCGGTGTTACCACCGCCTTCTCATTTACCGACTACGTTCGCAACCCGCGCCCGCGTTCAATCAGCCACCAGACCAGCAGATAAAACACCACGATAAAGGCAGTCAGCACCGACATCGTGAACAGCAGCGGCACGTCCTGAATCCCGAGAAAACCGTAACGGAAGCCGCTGATCATGTACACCACCGGGTTCAGTTTAGATACGGCTTGCCAGAACGGTGGCAGCAGCGTCAGTGAGTAAAACACCCCACCCAGATAGGTCAGCGGCGTTAACACAAATGTCGGAATCAGACTGATATCATCAAAGGTTTTCGCAAATACGGCATTCAGTAATCCTGCCAGCGAGAACAGCATCGCCGTCAGCAATAGCGTCAGAACAATCACCCACCAGGCATGAACATGCAACGGGACGAAGAACAGCGACACCGCCGTCACCAAAACCCCCACGCATAGGCCGCGCGCGATACCGCCGCCAATATAACCCGCAATAATCACATGGGTCGGCACGGGTGCAACCAGCAGTTCTTCAATATTGCGTTGAAACTTAGCGCTGAAAAAGGAGGACGCGACGTTGGCATAGGCGTTGGTGATCACCGCCATCATGATCAAACCCGGCACAATAAACTGCATGTAGGTAAAACCGTGCATCTCGCCGATACGTGAACCGATCAGGTTGCCAAAAATAATAAAATACAGCGTCATGGTGATCACGGGCGGCACCAGCGTCTGGATCCAGATCCGCCCAAACCGGGTCACTTCTTTAACCCAGATACTCTGTAGCGCCACCCAATACAAATGCATCATGCCTTTTCTCCCCCGTTTGCCCCATTCACCAGCGTGACAAACAGCTCTTCCAACCGGTTCGCTTTATTACGCATACTCAATATCGTTATCCCCTGCGCGTTGAGCTGGCTAAATAACGCATTCAGGCCTTGCTCACGCATGACATCCACTTCCAGCGTTGACGTGTCCGTCAGGCGGAATGCGTAGCCTTCCAACTGCGGCAGCGGGCTTTTCACCGCCAGATCGAAAATAAACGTCTCTGACTTCAGCTTGCCAAGCAACTGCTTCATCGAGGTATTTTCCACCAGCTCTCCGCGCTGGATGATCCCGATGTTGCGGCACAGCATTTCCGCTTCTTCCAGATAGTGCGTAGTCAGAATAATCGTGGTGCCCTGCGCGTTCAGCGCTTTCAAAAAACCCCACATGGAACGACGTAATTCGATGTCCACACCGGCGGTGGGTTCGTCAAGAATCAGCAGCTTAGGCTCATGCATTAATGCACGCGCAATCATCAGGCGACGCTTCATCCCACCGGACAACATCATCGCTTTTTCGCCACGTTTCTCCCATAGATCCAGTTGTTTCAGGTATTTTTCCGCGCGCTGCAACGCATCCTGACGTTTCACGCCATAGTAGCCCGCCTGGTTAACCACAATCTGCAATACCGTCTCAAAGGGATTGAAGTTAAATTCCTGCGGAACCAGCCCCAGTTGGCGTTTCGCATTCACTTTATCCAGCTCAAGGTCATAGCCGAAGACACGAACTTTACCGGCGGTTTTATTCACCAACGAGCTGATAATCCCAATCGTGGTGGATTTTCCTGCGCCATTCGGCCCCAGCAGCGCATAGAAATCGCCGGCTTCCACGTTCAGGTCGATCCCCCGTAACGCCTTGACGCCTCCCGGATAGGTCTTGGTTAATTGCGCCAGTTCCAGTGCATATGTCATAAGAAATGGATTGCCTTATTATCAGTGAGTTCTACAGATTTGAAGTGTGACGGAGATAAACTATCGTTTTTCAAACGACGCATGTTGCCTTATATTACTCCCCACTGCCCCTTGTTTGTTACAGGTCATTTACTTTCATGAAAGAAATCGAAACGCTCATCGCCAATAACCAGCTTTGGTCTAAAACGATGGTGGAAGAGGATCCTGGCTACTTTGAACGTCTGGCGCAGGCACAACGACCCCGTTTTCTATGGATTGGATGCTCGGACAGTCGCGTACCTGCTGAAAGTCTGACCAGCCTTGAGCCTGGTGAACTGTTTGTTCACCGCAATGTTGCCAATTTGGTTATTCATACCGATCTCAATTGCCTGTCTGTCGTGCAATATGCCGTCGAGGTTCTCGAAGTCGAACATATCATCATCTGCGGCCACTACGGCTGCGGCGGTGTTCAGGCCGCGGTGGAAAACCCGGAGCTGGGTTTGATTAACAACTGGCTGCTGCATATTCGTGATTTGTGGTACAAGCATAGTTCGCTGCTGGGGGAATTGCCTCCCGAACAGCGTCTGAACACGCTCTGTGAGATCAACGTTGTCGAGCAGGTGTATAACCTCGGCCACTCCACCATCATGCAATCTGCCTGGAAGCGTGGGCAGAAAGTGACGATCCACGGTTGGGTATACGGGATTCAGGATGGCCGTCTGCGCGATCTGGAAGTCACCGCGACCAACCGGGAGACGCTGGAACAGCGTTATCGCCGCGCGATTTCCACCCTGTCTTAATTGCTGCCTGACGCCCACTCGCTGGGCGTCGTTCACGGCATCAGCCTTGTTTTACGCGTTATTCCTGTGGAACAACCTTGCCGACGTAAGGTAAATGGCGATAATGCTGGGCATAGTCGATACCGTAACCCACGACAAATTCGTCGGGGATCGAGAACCCAACCCACTCGACTTTCACTGCCACTTCACGGCGCTCGGGTTTGTCCAGCAGCGTACAGATAGCCAGCGATTTCGGCTGGCGCAGTTGCAGAATTTCCCGCACCTTGCTCAGCGTATTACCTGAATCGATGATGTCTTCAACGATCAGCACGTCTTTACCGCGAATGTCCTCATCCAGATCCTTTAGGATCTTCACATCGCGTGTGCTGTTCATACCGCTGCCATAGCTGGATGCCGTCATGAAATCCACTTCGTGAGGGACATCGATCGCCCGGCATAAATCGGCCATAAAGATAAACGAACCGCGCAATAACCCCACCAGCACCATATCGCTGCCGCTGTCACGATAGTGTTCGCTGATCTGTTGCCCCAGTTCGGTAACCCGCGCCATCACTTCCTGCTCAGAAATCATGACTTCCACGGTATGTTTCATCATACTGATAACTCTTTGAAATAAGGTATTCAGCACCATCGGCAAATGACAGACTCGTTCTCGATGATGCACCCATGCTGATGTTTAAAAATACAGACGTTTACATCCGTCCGGGCAACGCCCAGGCGCGCAAAGTATATCAGAAACCACACCACGAAGGAGTAATGCCGATTGTTTAAGAATCGAGATACCGGGGGCTACCACGGTGCGAGGTATCCCTGCGGGAACCTCATCACCGTGTTTCCCCCTAAATCCACGCTTAAGTGAATGGTATTAACTACGAAGGAGACATCATGAGCACAGCATCCGTGGATGTTTGCTACAAAGTGAACGCCCCGCTTTCCAGCCAGCAGTTCATTGAACTGTTAAGGAAAACCTCATTGGGGCCGCGCCGCCCGCTGGATGATGAGACAGCGATTGCCGGTATGCTGAAACATGCCAACCTGCTGGTTTCTGCCTGGCAAGGGGAGACACTGGTGGGGATTGCGCGCAGCGTGACGGATTTTCACTTTTGCTGTTATCTGTCCGATCTGGCGGTATCAGAGGAGTGTCAACAGGCGGGAATAGGTAAGAAGCTGATTCAACAAACCGCTCAGCAGCTTGAAAAAGGCTGCAAAATCATTTTGCTGGCCGCGCCGCTGGCGGTGGATTACTACCCAAAATTAGGCTTTGAAAAGCACAACAGCGCCTGGCTGATCCCAGCAGCAGATCTGCACGAGGCATAATCATGGCTTTTCAGAGCCATCATCCGTATGGCTGACGGCCGGTAAAGCAGGATACAAAACCGGAGGATCCGTTTTAACACTTAAACGTACCTGCTGCCCTGGCTCAAACCAGTTGCTGGTCTGCACCAGCAGCGTCAGTTCCCCCATCTGCACCCGATACAAATTTGATGTGCCCATAAACAGCCGATCTTCGATCGAGGCCGGACCATCGGGATCGAGCGCCAGCGCCACATCTGCGGGGCGCACCATCCAATCACACGCGGAATCAATCGGTTGATTGAGCGGATGTGTCGCATGGTGATCGCCCAATGGGCTTTGCCATTGGTGGTCACTCATAATTTTCACCGGAAAATAGTTCGTATTCCCCATAAAATCAGCGACAAAGCGGCTATTCGGACGATGGTATAGCTCGGAAGGATAGCCCTGCTGCATAATTTTCCCTTCATCCAGCAGAATCAGATGATCGGCACAGGCAAAAGCCTCCTCACGGCTATGCGTGGCGAAAACCGCCGCGACATGACGCTGTTTGAGAACCTGCCGTAATTCGGTGATCAGGCGATAGCGAGTCTGACTGTCCAGCCCAGGAAAGGGTTCGTCCAGCAACAGCAGTTTCGGTTCACAGGCCAGCGCGCGGGCAATCGCCAAACGCTGTTGCTGCTCATTCGATAGCTCGTGTGGATAACGTGCGGCAACCTCATCCAGTTGTAAAAGCGCCAGCATCTCCGTACAGATTGGCTTGACTTCACTTTCCGGGCGGCCATATAACCCAAACGCAATATTGCCTTCCACTGTCAGATGCGGAAAGAGCGCATAGTCCTGAAAAATCAGGCCAACCTGGCGCAGTTCAGGTAAAACATACTCTTGCGGTGAGCTGACAGGCTCACCCTCCAGCACGATTTTTCCCTGAGTAATCGGCAGCAGGCCAGCGATCACCTGTAATAGCGCCGTTTTACCACAGCCATTTTTACCCAGCAGGCAGATCGTCTCATCGTCGCGCACGGTAAAGGAAATGTTCTCCAACACGGGAGACTGCTGCAACGTACAACTGACTGCCTGAACGCTCAGAATATCTATCGATACGGGCATGTAATTATCCTTTTATATTCAGTACGCGATGCAGCCAGAAAACCGGGATCAGCCCCACCGCCACCAGCATTAGAGCAGGAAACGCCAATGACGCTATTTGCTCACTCGCCGTAAAGCGGAAAACATAGGTTGCTAAGGTATCAACCCCGAAAGGGCGCAGCAGCAGCGAAACGTTCAGCTCTTTCATGCTTTCCGTGAGAATCAGCAACGCCCCAATAAACAGGCTGCGGCGCAATAGCGGGATATGCACGCGTGACCAACGGCTGGAGGGAGAAGCCCCCAACACGAGGCTTGCGCTGTCCAGCGACGACGGAATAGCGTCCATGCTGCGCTCAAGACTGTCTAGCATCAGGCGTCCAAATTTAACGCTATAAGCGAGGATGAGAATAAACAACGATCCCGCCAGCAAGGCATCCGTTGTAGGTAACCCCGTAGCGTTGGCAAACAGAGTAATCCCGCTATCCACCAGCGACAGTAGAGTAAACAGCCCAACGGCCAGTACTGTGCCAGGCAAGGCAAAGCTAAGGCTGACTAACCTAACCGGTGTCTGATTGGCAAATATCCCGGCCGTGCGCGTGTAGAAGATAAATGACAGTGACATCAGCGTAATGATGGCGGTCGCCGTGGCAGACGCTAACAGGCTATTAATCACCGCGTGGAGGAACGCCATATCCCATAACGACACCATGTGGCGGAGAGCCAAAAAGAGTAGAGACAGAGCCGGGAACAGAAACGACAGACAAACGATTCCCCAGCAGTAGCCGCGAACCATCCTGCTACGCCACCCATTCAACACGGGCGGCACCACCGGGGAAGTATTAGCCTGTGCCTGATAAATTCGTTGCTTCCGACGCCAGACATTAACCAAAAACATCAAGAGAAAGATCGCGGGCAAAATCAACACGCCAAGACGTGCTGCCGCTCCTACATCGCCCTGCTCCTGCCAGATATCCAGCACCTGGGTTGTCATGGTGGGAATACCAAGGTAAGACGCCGCGCCATAATCCCCCAGCGTTTCCACAACCACGAGCGCCCCACCGCAGGCAATCGCTGGCCATGCAAGAGGCAAACATAAGCGGCGGAATACCTGAGTGCGTGTCTGATTCAGCAAACGAGCCGAATGGATGAGGCTCGCGGGCTGTTTTACCAGCGCTTCACGTACCAGCAGATAGATATAGGGATACAACACCAGCGCCAGTATCAGGCTCACGCCCACAAGCGAAACGGGTAATCCGGCAACATGGGATACTCGCCATGATGAAACTACCGACAGCCCACCTTCTTGCAGCAACTGGGAAAAGTGCCGTAATGCATCGGTATAAAGATAGGCGAGCAGGAATGCGGGCATGGCAAGCGGCAGGCAAAGCGCCCATTGCAACACGCGATGGCCGGGAAAGCGGTACATGGCGATAAACCAGGCTGACGGCAATCCAAACAGTAAACTGAAGAAAAGCGTACCCAGTACGATAACCGCAGAATGTATCAGGTAGGTGGGTAACCCGATTTGCCACAGTTGGGTGAACCCCAACCCGCCGGCGAAAAAAGCCTGATAGAAAACCGTTGCTAAAGGAAGCAACAACAGTCCCGCCAACAACCCACTACTGACGCGCCAGACACCGGAGATCATAGAATCAAAACTGTATTAGATAAGATCGCTGTTATTAATAACAGAGCCTGACGGCGGCGTCATCGTATCAAACCGCGATAAAGAGGCTTTAATCCTGCGATTAACCCAAGGTGATTTCCATCACCGAACGGTAATAAAATAAAAAATAGCCATTTCAATGTATTACGATTATCGCCTCTCTACCTTTTCAACCGTCATTTTTTATCGCAATCAGATGTTTCCTGTAAGAAAACTTGGAACCTCATGGGATATCTGTGATAACGTCATCCGACAACATTTAGAACAGGTTCAACCATGAAAAACTCTGCGCTGGCTCTGCTTCTGCTAAGCCTGATGAGCTTCTCTTCCGCCAGCAAGGCGCTGAATGAATTTGAGGCGGAAGATCTCGCCGATCTGACCGCGATCTTTGTTTATCTGAAAAACCACTGTGGCTATCAGGATCTGCCGAATGATCAAATTCGTCGGACGTTGGTTGCCTTTGCTCAGCAGAACCGCTGGGATCTCAGCAATTACAGCGCTTATGACATGACGGCGATGGGCGAAGATAGCTATCGTGATCTCAGTAAAATCGCGCTCCCTACGCCGAAGAAGTGTCAGTCTCTGGCGCGTAACTCGCTCGGTTTACTTTCCTACGCTCAATAACCCTTATCCTCCTCCGCACTGACTGAAATTTGACCGTGCAAGCGGCAAAGAGTCGACGATAATAGAGTGGAGGAAGCTCTACGGGAACCTCATCACCGTGCATCCCCTATTATCAGGGATTGTCATCGATCAGAGCCGCCTTCTCTCTTATCTCCGTCTTCCCCTTTCATCTCGTCGCACACTATTTCGTCAAAAATGATATTTATCACATTTATTTATTTCTGCATTTTCTACTTGCATTCCCTGCCTCCCTTGCGGCATCTGGGTTTGCGTAAATTTACATAAGGTCAACTAAAAATCATATATCTTGTGTGGTTGAAATATGAAATGTCTACATCTAGTATTCTTTTTGTAGCCATCGCATAACGGGTCGCTACCCAGTGGATCGGTTCGGGCACACATGCCCTGAAGATAGCCGCTCCGACAGACTTCTTTCACGCCAAAGGGTAAATACGAATCATGCGTATTACTATTTTCACTAAGCCAGATTGTGTTCAATGCAACGCCACATGTCGTGCGCTGGATAAGCAAGGGATTCACTATCAACTGGTGGACTTAACTGAAGATGAACAGGCGTTACAGCAGGTAAGAGCGTTGGGCTATCAGCAGGTGCCTGTCGTGATGACGGCCGATGATCATTGGAGCGGCTTCCGCCCGGATAAGATCAGTACTCTGAACGCCGCCCTGCAATTGCAGTAAGGGGGGCAATATGAACCCGCTGGTCTATTTCTCCAGCCAGTCGGAAAACACGCATCGCTTCATTTCCAGGGTGGGTTTACCCTCCCTGAGAATCCCGATAGCGACAGAACAGCCTGCATTGAAAGTTGATCGCCCCTATATTCTGGTTGTCCCCAGCTACGGCGGAGGCAGCGCGAAAGGGGCGGTGCCGCGTCAGGTCATCATCTTTCTCAACGATCCGCACAATCGCGCTTATCTGCGCGGCGTGATTGCCGCAGGCAATACCAATTTCGGTGCGGCGTATTGTCTTGCTGGCGACATCATTGCGCAAAAATGTCAGGTGCCCTACCTGTACCGCTTTGAATTGCTCGGCACGGCAGAAGACGTTGCAAACGTGCGTAAAGGAGTAACTGAATTTTGGCAACAACAGACCATGTGAGCGCCAAGGCAACCAAGACCAATACGGATGCCCACACGCTCGATTACCATGCACTCAACGCGATGCTGAACCTCTACGACGCCGAGGGGAACATCCAATTTGAGATGGATAAGCTCGCAGCCCGCCGTTATTTCCTGCAACACGTCAACCAGAACACGGTGTTCTTCCATAATTTGGAGGAAAAACTGCGTTATCTGGTGGAAGAAGGCTACTACGAAGCGGAAGTGCTGGACCAATATCACTTTGATTTCATCAAAAGCCTTTTCCAGCAAGCTTATGCTCACAAGTTCCGCTTTCAGACCTTTTTAGGCGCGTTCAAATACTACACCGGCTATACGCTCAAAACCTTTGATGGCAAACGCTATCTGGAACGTTACGAAGATCGCGTCTGTCTCGTGGCATTGACCCTCGCCAAGGGGGACACCGTACTGGCTAGCGCGCTGGTCGACGAGATCATCAGTGGACGTTTCCAGCCAGCCACCCCCACCTTCCTCAACTGCGGTAAAAAACAACGCGGTGAGTTGGTGTCCTGCTTCCTGCTGCGCATTGAAGATAATATGGAGTCGATTGGTCGAGCGATTAACTCCGCGCTTCAGCTCTCAAAACGCGGCGGCGGCGTGGCTTTCATGCTTAGCAACATCCGCGAAACCGGCGCGCCAATCAAGCGCATTGAGAACCAGTCGTCCGGTATTATCCCTATCATGAAAATGCTGGAAGATGCCTTTTCTTACGCTAACCAACTTGGGGCGCGTCAGGGTGCAGGCGCGGTGTACCTGCATGCGCACCACCCAGATATTCTGCGTTTTCTGGATACCAAGCGGGAAAATGCCGATGAGAAAATTCGCATCAAAACGCTGTCTTTGGGGGTCGTCATCCCCGATATCACATTCCAGTTGGCGAAGAATAACCAGGTGATGTACCTGTTCTCACCGTATGATGTCGAGCAGGTTTATGGTGTGCCGCTGTCGGAAATCAGCGTGACCGAAAAATACCACGAGATGGTCAACGACAAACGCATTCGTAAATCTCAAATCAAGGCGCGCGAATTCTTCCAGATCCTCGCCGAAATCCAGTTCGAGTCCGGTTATCCTTATATGATGTTTGAAGATACCGTGAACCGAGCGAACCCGATTCACGGCCGCATCAATATGAGTAACCTGTGCTCTGAGATTTTGCAGGTCAACGACGCCAGCCTGTACGACGACGATCTTGGTTATCGCCATATCGGCAAAGATATCTCCTGTAACCTCGGTTCAATGAATATTGCCAACGCGATGGCCTCACCCGATTTTGGTCAAACGGTTGAAATGGCGATCCGCGCCCTGACCGCCGTTTCCGATATGAGCCACATCCGTTCCGTGCCATCGATCGAAAAAGGCAACGACGAATCACACGCCATTGGTTTGGGTCAGATGAACCTGCACGGCTATCTGGCGAAAGAGCGTATTTTTTACGGCACAGAAGAAGCCGTTGATTTCACCAATATCTATTTCTACACCGTCGCCTTCCATGCGATTCGGGCATCGAATGCGTTAGCAGTAGAGCGGAACCAGCGCTTCTCAGGCTTCGAGCACTCCAAATACGCGACGGGCGAATATTTTGAAAAATACATCGAACAGCGTTGGGAACCGACAACGGCGCGCACACGCGAGCTATTTGAACAGGCAGGCATCCATATTCCTAGCCAACAGGACTGGGCGGCGCTACGCGAATCCGTAATGGAACACGGTATTTATAATCAGAATTTGCAGGCTGTTCCGCCAACCGGGTCGATTTCGTATATCAACCACTCGACGTCCAGTATCCACCCGATTGTGTCACGTATCGAGATTCGTAAAGAGGGCAAGATTGGCCGCGTCTACTACCCTGCCCCTTACATGAACAATGACAATCTGGAGTATTACCAGGATGCCTACGAAATTGGGCCGCAGAAGATTATCGACACCTATGCTGCCGCCACACAGCATGTCGATCAGGGGCTATCGCTGACGCTGTTTTTCCGCGACACCGCCACCACGCGCGACATCAATAAAGCGCAGATCTACGCCTGGACCAAAGGTATTAAAACTATTTATTACATTCGCATACGGCAGATGGCGCTGGAAGGCACTGAAGTTCAGGGCTGTGTGTCCTGTGCGCTATAAGCTATCGCGGAAGGAAATCGAAACATGACCGCACTCACTCGCGTCCAGGCGATTAACTGGAACAAAATTGAAGACGACAAAGATTTGGAAGTCTGGAACCGGCTGACCTCTAACTTCTGGTTGCCGGAAAAGGTGCCGCTGTCGAATGATATTCCGTCATGGAGCACGTTGAATCCTCGCGAACGTCAGTTGACGATCCGTGTATTTACCGGTCTGACGCTACTGGACACCATCCAGAATACGCTGGGCGCGCCGACGCTCATGCCCGATGCGGTGACGCCGCATGAAGAAGCGGTACTCTCTAACATCAGCTTTATGGAAGCAGTACATGCCCGTTCGTACAGCTCTATTTTCTCAACGCTGTGCCTGACCAGCGAAGTGGATGATGCCTATCGCTGGAGTGAAGAGAATCCGGCGCTACAGAAGAAATCTGACATTATTCTATCGCACTACCGCAGCGACGATCCGTTGATGAAAAAAATCGCCAGCGTATTTCTGGAGTCATTCCTGTTTTACTCTGGATTCTACCTGCCGATGTACTGGTCGAGCCGCGCCAAGCTCACCAACACGGCGGATTTGATTCGACTGATCATTCGTGATGAAGCGGTTCACGGCTACTATATTGGCTACAAATTCCAGCGCGGGCTAGCGAAGGCTGACCCCGCTCGCCAGCAGCAGGTGAAAAATTTCGCCTACGATCTGCTACAGGATTTGTACGACAATGAGGTGCTGTATACGCAGGAACTCTATGATGGTGTCGGATGGACGGAAGATGTGAAGAAATTCCTTCACTACAATGCGAACAAAGCGCTGATGAATCTGGGTTATGAGGCGCTGTTCCCCGCCAGTATGACGGATGTGAATCCCGCGATCCTCTCGGCGCTATCGCCAAACGCGGATGAGAACCATGACTTCTTCTCTGGCTCCGGTTCATCTTATGTGATTGGTAAAGCCGTCAATACCGAAGACGAAGACTGGGACTTCTAAAAAAATAACCACCGCTTTTCGCGGTGGCCACACTTGCACGACAAACGCTGCGATGCAGCGATTTTTACAATCGCATAAATGAAAAACCCCGAATCATTGCTGATTCAGGGTTTTCATAATAAGTGGCGGAACGGACGGGGCTCGAACCCGCGACCCCCTGCGTGACAGGCAGGTATTCTAACCAACTGAACTACCGCTCCACTCATGCTCACTGAGCGGGATGAATACTAAGATGATGGCACTATTACGTCAACGCTTTTTATAACTAACCGTTTCTGTTTGCTTATAATTTCATCTTACTGACGATTCTCTCACCTGCGAGGTGATCGGCCTCACCATGTCACGATGGCAAGGCCCATCTCTATTCAGCTCGCCACAGGCAGCTACCGCCTTTTTTCGCAATCAAATCCAGACGCTGCTCATGCGCTAACAGCTCTGCCTCATCCGCATAAAGCACCGTTAACGCCGATTGAGGACGGACAATTCTCTGGATAGTTTGACTATCCTCACTCTTCTGCGGCGTTTCACCTTCCATCGAAAAAGTCAGAGACGTTTGGCCACCGGTCATCGCCAGATAAACTTCTGCCAGAATCTCGGCATCAAGCAATGCGCCGTGCAGCGTACGCTTGCTGTTATCTATCTGGTAGCGGTCGCAAAGCGCATCCAAACTGTTCCGCTTGCCGGGGAAGATCTTCCGCGCCATAAGCAAGCTATCGGTGATCTTACAGAACGTCTCCGTCTTGGGAATGTCCCGGTTCAGCAGCCGAAATTCGTAATCCATAAAGCCGATATCAAACGTCGCGTTGTGAATGACCAACTCCGCGCCACGGATAAACTCGAGAAAATCATCCACGATGTCGGCATACGTCGGCATATCAGCAAGAAACTCATCGCTGATACCATGTATGTTATAGGCCTCTGGATCCACTAAACGATCGGGTTTGATGTAGACGTGAAAATGACGACCTGTCAGGCGGCGGTTAATCACTTCGACCGCACCGATCTCGATAATTTTATGCCCCTCGTAGTGAACCCCCAGCTTATTCATACCGGTGGTTTCTGTATCCAGGACGATTTGTCGCGTAATTTCAGTGCTCATCGTTTTCGTTTATGTCAGACTTGCCGTTTTTACCATAAGGGAGAGTCTACCAGAGATGCGCAAACAGGTAGAAATTTTCACCGACGGATCGTGCCTCGGTAATCCCGGCCCCGGCGGTTATGGTGCTCTGCTGCGCTACAAGCAGCATGAAAAAGCGCTAAGCGCAGGCTACCGTCTCACGACGAATAACAGAATGGAGCTGATGGCCGCGATTGCAGCGCTTGAAACACTGACTACCGCGTGCGATGTGGTGCTTTGCACCGACAGCCAATATGTTCGTCAGGGAATCACCAGTTGGATTCATAACTGGAAAAAGCGGGGGTGGAAAACCGCCGACAAAAAACCGGTCAAAAACGTCGATCTCTGGCAAAGGCTGGATACCGCGATTCAACGCCATACCGTGCGCTGGGAATGGGTAAAAGGGCACGCGGGTCACCCAGAAAACGAGCGCTGCGATGAACTCGCTCGCGCCGCCGCCAGTGCGCCAACGCTTGATGATACGGGTTATCAGGCTGAGTAAAGCACCTCAGGGCGTTCGCCTTATCGCCGGTAGAACTTTGTTGCGCCCACCGTGCGGCGCACAGAGGCTTTCCTCAACCGCCGCGCCCTCATCGGCATAAACGTCAGCGGAATCGTGCGTTTTCGGGCAATAATCAGGGTCAGGCATCCCAGCATTGGAATATGTTTATTCAACCTCCCAGTGTTTCTTCGCCATGGCGTAACGTGAAAATGGGTCTGATGGATCACCTCATAGTTCAATAATCCCAGCCAGTCCGTGATGCGCATTTGCGTGAACATACGGCCGCAATAAGGATGCTTTTTATTGAGCCAGGGAATCAGTTTCCCCAGACCAACCAGACTGATCGGATTAAACGTACTCAGGATCAACCAACCATCATCGATCAAAACACGATCCACCTCCCGCAAAATACGATGCGGATCCGATGAATAAGATAACGTTTGGGCTAGCAAACAAGCATCGATCGACTTTTCAGAGAAAGGCAACTGATGCGCATCGGCCACAACCTGAAGATTCTCACCGTGAGGTGCAACACTAACCTGATGCGCGATTGCACAGTCTGTGACGTCAATTTCCGCGCTCAGGGCACCTATCTTAAGAAGATGGAAACCAAAGAGTTTTGGCCACCATGGTAGCAAAGCCAGCTCAAGCGACTCGCGATAAAACTGCCCACAGGTGATATCATCCCATGAATCAGGTGCAACAAGGGTCTGAGGGATTCGTGCCGATTTCATCTTCTGTTCCCGTCCTCAGGCTACTCGCAAAAAGAGGTGATGAATGAATCTTATCAGTATCCCCGCACTTCAGGACAACTACATTTGGCTATTGAGCAATAAAGAAAATCACTGTGTGATTGTCGACCCCGGTGAAGCAAGCCCAGTGCTTCATGCTCTTGAACAAAATTCATTTTTTCCCGAAGCAATTTTGCTCACTCATCATCATAACGACCATGTAGGAGGTGTCAGTGAGATCCTCAAACATTACCCTAACCTGCCCGTTTTTGGCCCAAAAGAAACCGCTAAATGCGGCGCAACCCGGCTGATAACAGAAGGAAATACCGTCTCTTTGTTAAATTCGGAATTTTCTGTAATGGCGGTGCCAGGGCACACATCGGGTCATATCGCTTACTATAATGAGCCTTTTTTGTTCTGTGGCGACACACTATTTTCTGCAGGATGCGGCCGTACCTTCGAAGGAACACCAAATCAACTTCATGAATCAATTCAAAAAATAGCAAAACTCCCTGATAGCACTGTAGTGTGCTGTGCCCATGAATATACGCTATCAAACTTAAAGTTTTCTAATGCAATATGGCCTGAAGATCCTGATATTGCATCTTATCTTTATAAAATCAGTCAGATACGAGAAAAATCACAATCTAGTTTACCCACAACACTAGGTCTGGAGAGAAAAATCAACCTGTTCCTTCGCTGCCATGAAATTGATTTAAAAAGAAAATTATCAGATGAACCTGAAAATATAGAGAATTGGCAAGCTTTTGAGATACTACGCCGTAAGAAAGACGGCTTTTGAAGGTTTAGGTTGTACTGTTCCTCTAATCAAAGTATCCTTGCTCGTCTTTTAAGCAACTATTGACCAACATATGAAGGCTAAAGCGATGATCATCGCCTCAGTCTTGCTGGCAGGTTGTCAGGTTTCCCCCTATGACACCTCGCAACCTAAACAGCATGCACAGAGTTTGTCTTCGGCAAGTCAAAGTGAAGCAGGAAAGTACACAGATGGTCGAGAGGCCTCCGCGCGATGGCTAGATGACGATAGCCTCGCGCAACGAGATCTGTGGAACTTCATTGGCGACGAGCTGAAGATGGAGGTTCCGGATAACGCCCGGATCCGCGAGCAAAAAACGCGTTATTTGAAAAATAAGAGCTATCTCCACGATGTAACATTACGGGCAGAGCCGTACATGTACTGGATAGTCGAGCAGATTAAGCAACGTAAGATGCCGATGGAACTGGTACTGCTACCCATAGTGGAGAGCGCTTTTGATCCAAGTGCCACATCATCCGCCAATGCCGCAGGGCTATGGCAGATTGTGCCTGGTACAGGACGCAATTATGGTTTGAAACAAAACCAATGGTACGACGGGCGTCGCGACGTGATTGCGTCCACGACGGCTGCGCTGGATATGATGCAGCGGCTTAACACTATGTTTGATGGTGACTGGCTATTAACTGTCGCCGCTTATAACAGTGGCGAAGGTCGCGTCATGCAGGCGATGAAAGCGAATAAAGCAAAAGGGAAATCAACCAGCTTTTGGGCACTGGCGTTACCGCGTGAAACGTCAATCTATGTTCCTAAAATGCTGGCCTTGAGCGATATTCTTAAAAACAGTAAGAAGTATGGCGTGAGTCTGCCGCAACCCAATGAAAGCCGGGCATTAGCAAAGGTTGAACTGGGTCAGCAGATAGAGCTAACGCAAGCCGCCGAGATGGCTGGCCTGTCATTGAATAAGCTGAAGAGCTATAACTCGGGCTATAAACGTAATGTAACCGCACCTAATGGGCCACATTACATTATGGTTCCTAAAGCTCACGTTGAGCAGTTGAAAGACTCACTGGCTGATGGTGACATCGCTGCGATTCAACCAACACGCTTAGCGCAAACGCAGCCAACGTCTGCGCCACAGCAATATAAGGTGCGCTCAGGAGATACTTTATCGGCAATCGCGGCGCGGCTTAATGTCAGCACGAAAGAGTTGCAGAACTGGAACAATATGCGTAGCGCGGGTGCGCTCAAAGTTGGCCAGACACTGCAAGTGGCTAAAGCCTCAGGCAATAGCGGTTCTATCACCTATCAGGTACGAAAAGGTGATTCGCTGGCAAGTATTGCTAAACGCCACGGCGTAAATATTGCTGATGTAATGCGATGGAATACTGTTATCAACAAGAATGCCAACATACAGCCAGGCGATCGTCTGACACTCTATGTTAGCAGCACGGTAAAGCCTGATTCTTAACGTCATATATGAATCAGTAACGAAAAACAGCCCTCTTACCGTTGTAGAGGGCTGTTTTTTTATGGCGATGCAATCAGGCTAAACTCGACAAGCAGTGGATTATGATCGGATGCCTGAGTCACGAATACAGAAGATTGATTAACAGCCAGTTCACGATAAAAGACGAAATCCAGCGGCCGACCAAACGCTTTACGCCGCTGATCATCAGCAAAATGTACTTCCTGCAATCCCATTCTTATCGCAAACCGATTAAGTGCATTGATACGCTGCCGACTCCATGCATTGAAATCCCCAGCCATAATAGCCGGCCCCTGATGATGTATAAGTTGTTCTCCAACCGTGGCCAGTTGCTTGGTATAAACCTCTACACCCAAGCTAAAGTTAACCGCATGAATATTAATAATCATCAGCCTCTGACCATTCTGAAGCGCATAGACCGTGACTAAAGAAGACTTAGCCAAGCGCAATAGAGGTTCCCTTTCACGTAAAGGACAGCAATATACTGGCTGGGCCGCTGATAGCGTCATCACCCCAGATGGATGTTGCGGGAGGATAATGGCAGGGACCTGATCGGCAGAGAGGTAATTCGTGGTGGCGAAACGGATGAGATCTGGCGTGCTTTGCGCTTCCTGCAACAGGACCAACTGGGTATCCTTACCGAAATTTTGCAATACAGAAAGCCAGTCCATTCTTTGTTGCTTGAAAATATTCCACACCATTACGCGTAAAACATCGCCCTCCAACAATAATGAGCCTGTCGGTAACGCTTGTCCCGGATAATGCATTTCCCCCGGCGGGAAGATACGTTCGACTGGTTGACCAGCAACATACCTCATTGCATAAGTTCTTTTCCGCACGCCTCATCCACTATCAGTTGCAATACACCAAATACCCTATCAAAAAAGAGTCCACTTCTGTTATAAAAATTTTATCGCAGACTTTGAATGCACGCGTAGAGATAGGGGAGGAAAAAACGACATGATGGGCAAAAATAAAAAGTAGGAGGAAGAGAAAAAGAGAGGGTCATCTAAAAATCCTCATGTCTAAATATACAAAAAGCCCTAAGCATCAGCTTAGGGCTTTTTGTATAATAAGTGGCGGAACGGACGGGGCTCGAACCCGCGACCCCCTGCGTGACAGGCAGGTATTCTAACCAACTGAACTACCGCTCCACCGAATTTCTCTACAACCACCAGATTACTCCGGCTTACTGCTTAATT
>NZ_JSXC01000041.1 GCF_000803215.1 Pectobacterium fontis | reverse complement strand
AGAGGACATGCTTGACTCCAGATCGGATTGAACAAATATCTTCCCTGTATAACCATTAAAATCAACAAGTTAAACAAGAATGACAAAATAAATATGATTACAAATGTACATGAAAAGTAGAGGGAATGCACATGGAACCGTGAGCAAAAAACAGGGATTTATCGGCTGACGAATCAATGACGGTTCTTTTATCGATTGTGCAGTTGATTACAACGCTATCTCCCCTATTTTTCAGTGCATTCGCCTTTATCCGCTACACCTTTTTAGTGCACCGCAGAAACCAAACTCATCGCCACCAGGCTAGAAAAAACCAAGAATCAGATTTTCCGATCTATTTATCAATGTCGTTTTCAGGTAGCTTATAGCCGCTTTTTAGGTATTAAAAAATAAACACTAATCGTATGGAGATGATTTTTATGGCTATTCGTTCTTCTGTACTGGCTCTGTGTGTCGCAACTTTGCTGACCGGCTGCCAGAACTTAAACACCAGTACCTTAATGCAATCCGGCGCACAAGCTTTCCAGGCGGCAACGCTCAGTGATGCCGATGTGAAATCCCTCAGCAATCAGTCCTGTGAGCAAATGGATAAAGAGGCAAAAATTGCCCCCGCCGACAGCAAATACACACAGCGCCTGAATAAAATTGCAGATGCACTGGGTCATGACATCAACGGTACACCAGCGAACTACAAAGTTTATCTGACAAAAGACGTTAACGCCTGGGCGATGGCGAACGGCTGCATCCGCGTCTACAGCGGCCTGATGGATATGATGAACGACAATGAAGTGGAAGGTGTTCTCGGCCATGAAATTGGTCACGTTGCGCTGGGCCACACGCGTAAAGCGATGCAAGTTGCCTATGCGGCGACGGCAGCACGTACTGCCGCTGCCTCTGCGGGCGGCGTAGCGGCATCACTGTCACAATCTCAGTTGGCCGATCTGGGTGAAGCGCTGATTAATTCTCAATTCTCTCAAGCTCAGGAAACACAGGCTGATGACTACTCCTTTGATTTGCTGAAAAAACGTGGCATCAAACGAGAAGGTCTGGCAACCAGCTTTGAGAAACTGGCCAAACTTGATGCGGGCCATGAAAGCAGCATGTTTGATTCTCACCCTTCCTCTGAAGGGCGTGCGAAACACATCCGTGACCGTATCGCTACCGAGAAGTAATCCCACGCTCTAATCAATCGCAAAAAATACACGCGGGCAATTGAAAAAATCTCAATTGCCCGCGTGTCATCCGACCACTATCATCCCCGACACATTCACGGTAAGCTGTTACATAACAGCGGTATTTCATCGTCATTCCCTCGCCATGATAGGAATAAAGAATCAATAAATATAAAAAAATAGTTATTTCCAATCAAATTTGCTGTTTCGTTGTCTTTTTAAGAAACGATACAGTGTAGATTTCCAGATACCGGAAAGCGACACAAAATGAATGAAAGGAGTGGCAAACAGGCACGATCAATGCAGACATAGCACCCAATAAGCAAGAAAAATGGGATACCCCTGTGTACTTAAAAATAGAAATAAAGCAGTAAATCAAGCATACTATGTCAAACCGATAAAAATTTTCCAGTTTGATCATGTAGATATATGATAAAACGCGTTTTCGCTTTAGCAGATTTCTCTCGATGCTTAACTTTTTGGCGATGTCAGGGTATTTCCAGACCGCGTTTTTTTAATAACTGGATAACATCAGCAGCGATTATTGGTTTGTCACTACTTTCAGACAATAAACTCATATGTGTTAAAAATCATGGATGTGAGAATTTTCAGTAAATGCAATTTTACCACGGTAGGATTACGGGAAATCCTATCTAGTATTCCTATGCTTTCGATAAAGCCCGTCAACAGGTTTACGCTGCAACAAGGAAAGAATAAATGTATTTTCATTATTGATGGCAGCAGTGAGGGCTTTGAGGACTACTATGAGTCGATAAGAACTCATTTTTATAATATGGCGTTATCGTTTGTTATCATCAATAATTCGCCCTATCACCCTCCGGTATCTATTGACGAAAAAACGATTCTTATTTCAAAGTCAGCAGACATTAATTCTCTTTATAAATTGTTCGATTTCGTCCATCTTCACGATCGCCGTTTATTCAGTCCTGTCAGGCTGTCAAAATCTGAATATTCGGTGTTTCAGTATTGGAGTGCGGGCTACTCAGCAGAGGCAATCGCGGATCGCATCGGATTAAATAAAAAATCGGTACTGAACAGTAAATCACGATTATTGAATAAATATGGCGTTCAGGATAAAAACTCTTTACTGCTTATTGCTAAAATTCTCTTCAAAGACAGCGTCATTGAAGAATTTGATTCCCTGCCTAAACCAGCAAACGATATCAACATGAATCATTCCCTTATCTGACCGATAAGGGAAAAAAAGGGATGCTCACGAGCATCCCTTTTTACTCAGTCACACTTACTCTTCATCTTCCAAATACGTATAACCATACAGCCCGGTCTCAAACTCTTCCAAGAACTGCGCCTGAAGTTCGGCATCCAGGTCGGTTTCTTTCACCTGATCGCGAAAACGGGTCATCAGTACTTTAGGGTCAAGCTGTACATACTCCAGCATGTCGGCAACCGTATTTCCTTCGTCGGACTCTTCAATCTCAACGGTGCCGTCCTGGAAGACAAACACGTCAACCGTCGATGTATCGCCGAACAGGTTATGCATATTCCCCAGGATTTCCTGGTAGGCACCAACCATAAAGAAGCCCAACAGCGGCGGGTTTTCTGGATCGTAAGGCGGCATGGGCATCGTCGTCGCGATTCCGTCACCATCGACATAATGATCGATCGTACCATCGGAATCACAAGTGATGTCCAGCAGTACAGCGCGACGCTCAGGCGGCTTATCCAGCCCTTCCAGCGGCAGAACCGGGAACAGTTGATCGATCCCCCATGCGTCCGGCATCGATTGGAACAGCGAGAAGTTGACATACAGCTTGTCAGCCATACGCTCCTGTAACTCATCAATCACTGGCCGATGCGCACGATTACTGGGATCTAACTGCTCCTGAATCATCTGGCAGATGCTCAGATAAAGCTGCTCTGCTTTCGCACGCTGTGTCAGATCCAGCATGCCGTGCGTGTACTGGGTATGCACATCGTGCAAATCCATCTGGCTGTCGTGCAGCCACTCACGCAGCGAACGGCGTTTCCCCGGCTGTTTGATTTCCTTCCAGGTTGACCACAGGCTTTCCAGTGCGCGTGGATCGCCTTCTTCTGGCTCGGTAGGTTCGCTGAACTCGTTGCGTTCCACCCCGATAATATTGGAAACCAAGACCGTATGGTGGGCAGTTACCGCACGGCCAGATTCAGTGATCACCGTTGGATGCGGCAATCCGTGTTCGTTACAGGCATCGCCGATGCCCCAAATTACGTTGTTGGCGTATTCATTCAGGCCATAGTTCACCGAACAATCGGACTGAGAGCGCGTTCCTTCGTAGTCCACACCCAAACCGCCACCGACGTCAAAGCACTGAATATTTACACCCAGCTTATGCAACTCGACATAGAAACGCGCCGATTCACGCACACCCGTCGCGATATCACGGATATTCGCCAACTGCGATCCCAAGTGGAAATGCAGCAGTTGCAGGCTATCCAACCGCCCCGCTTCACGCAGCATCTCAACCAGTTGTAGCACCTGAATCGCCGCCAGGCCAAACTTGGATTTTTCGCCGCCGCTGGATTGCCACTTACCTGACCCCTGAGAAGCCAGACGCGCGCGAACGCCAAGACGCGGCACCACATTCAGACGCTCAGCTTCTTCCAGCACCAGCCGGATTTCGGACATCTTTTCGATGACCAGATACACCTTGTGGCCCAGCTTTTCACCGATGAGTGCCAGACGGATGTATTCACGGTCTTTATAACCGTTACATACAATCACCGTGCGCGTCATGCCAGCATGGCCCAGCACGGCCATCAGTTCCGCTTTGGAACCGGCTTCCAACCCCAAAGGCTCACCGGAGTTAGCCAGTGATTCAATGACGCGTCGATGCTGGTTAACCTTGATCGGATAAACCAGAAAATACCCACCTTCATAGCCAAATGATTCACGCGCCTGTTTAAACGCAGCGTTAATAGAACGCAGGCGATGCTGAAGGATTTGCGGAAAGCAGAACAGCGCAGGCAAGCGCTGATGGTTCTCTTTCTGCATATCTTTGACCAATCTGGCCAGATCGACGCGAGCTTCTGGTACGTCTGGATCCGGGCACACGCTAATGTGGCCAAGCTCATTGACGTCATAGTAATTATTGCCCCACCAGGCAATATTGTAGGTACGAAGCATTTCGCTGGCATTACGGTCATTCATGGCAACCTCCTGCATTGAGCGCAAATTTTCATGTTTACCCGTCGCTGACGAGCCGTGATGAATCATGTCGTCAGACATAACGAACCTCTTCTTTTTCTGGACTGCTGATCACATCAGTTCCTGCATAAACCGTCCACATGAGCATACCTGCAACATGCGGCATCGACAGTGAAAAAACCGGCGTAGTGAAGTATGCCGCCACATTATGACTCTTATTAGTGTAAAACACGTTGTCGGACTCCGTGTTACGGGTCGATAAAACTCGTCGTGAAAACCACCAGGCGAACATGACCAGAAAGGCGTTAACCGCTTCTGGCAGAAAGAATAACAGGCAGATTAGCCAGCCCTGGAGTCCTGTGCTGAATTTAAAGACAGGCCACGTCGAGAGACGGAAAAGAAGGGTTGAGTCACGGACGCGGTCGCGTCAAAAGGGACATATTGCGAACGCAATATACTCAGTAAACAACGGATCATTAATCCAACCACCTCCACATGCGCCGCAGGCTATGCGGTCAGCTATCAATAAGACATTTCAAGATGTCACGGGTTGCATCACAGCTCGCCGTTTATACCGACATGCTGCTGGAAAAGCAAAATGAAAATGCCCCCTGTCATCTCTTGTAAAAGAAAAAACGGCTGATGATAGAAGGATGAGGGCGGCTAATGCGAAAAACTACTGGCACTCAGGCCGAAAGGTAACCTAGAATAGCCATCCAGATGTTAATCCGTCTATACTGATTAACTGATACACTGCTTAACGGCTTTGATTTGAAGGTAAAAAAACCCATGGCTAAACACCTTTTTACGTCCGAGTCAGTCTCTGAAGGACATCCTGATAAAATTGCTGACCAGATTTCCGATGCGGTTCTCGACGCCATTCTGGAGCAAGACCCAAAAGCGCGTGTCGCTTGTGAGACTTATGTCAAGACCGGAATGGTGTTAGTCGGTGGTGAAATTACCACCAGCGCCTGGGTCGATATTGAAGAAATTACCCGTCGTACCGTGCGTGATATCGGTTATGTCAATTCTGAAATGGGCTTTGATGCCAACTCTTGCGCCGTACTGAGCGCGATTGGCAAACAGTCGCCTGACATCAATCAGGGCGTTGACCGCACCGACCCGCTGGAACAAGGCGCGGGCGATCAGGGTTTGATGTTCGGCTACGCGACCAATGAAACTGACGTGCTGATGCCAGCGCCCGTAACTTATGCACACCGTCTGGTCCAACGCCAGTCGGAAGTGCGCAAGAGTGGCACGCTGCCGTGGCTGCGCCCGGATGCGAAAAGTCAGGTTACGTTCCTGTACGACGATGGCAAGATTGCCGGTATTGATGCCGTGGTACTGTCTACTCAGCATTCAGAAGAGATCGGCCAGAAAGATCTGCATGAAGCGGTGATGGAAGAGATCATCAAACCGGTTCTGCCCGCAGAGTGGCTGTCTGCCAACACCAAGTATTTCATCAACCCAACCGGACGCTTTGTTATCGGCGGCCCAATGGGTGACTGCGGCCTGACCGGTCGTAAAATCATCGTGGATACCTACGGCGGCGCGGCGCGTCACGGTGGTGGCGCGTTCTCCGGTAAGGATCCGTCTAAAGTAGACCGCTCTGCTGCCTATGCTGCACGCTATGTTGCCAAGAACATCGTCGCCGCTGGCCTGGCCGATCGCTGCGAGATTCAGGTGTCCTACGCGATTGGCGTGGCGGAGCCAACGTCTATCATGATCGAAACGTTCGGCACAGAGAAAGTATCCACCGAACAACTGACGCTGCTGGTGCGTGAATTCTTCGATCTGCGTCCTTACGGCTTAATCCAGATGCTGGATCTGCTGCACCCGATTTATCAGGAAACGGCAGCCTACGGTCACTTTGGCCGCGAGCATTTCCCGTGGGAAAAAACCGACAAAGCCGCTCAGTTGCGTGAAGCTGCGGGTCTGTAATCCGGCAATGCAATAAAGACAAATGGCGAATGAGAATTCGCCGTTTTTCATTCTGATTTCCCTCCGCTTCGCCTATTGCGTCTCCCTGCCACTCACTTTATTCTCACAGAATATGAACACACCTCGAATCCCCATTGCCAGCCATCAGGCTGTGATGCGCTGCCTGCGTGATAAATTGCAGCAGGCTAACCTCACCTTGCAGACCCACTACACCGAGCCAACGGTGAATTATCAGCAGCGTGGCGCGACGGCTGGAACGGCCTGGCTGCAACACTGGGAAATTCGGCTAAACCCCGTGTTGTTGCAGGAGAATCAGCAGGCCTTTATCGATGAAGTGGTTCCCCATGAACTCGCCCATCTTTTGGTCTACGCGCGTTTTGGTCGTGTCGCCCCCCATGGCAAAGAGTGGCGTTGGATGATGGAAAACGTCCTGCTTGTTCCCGCGAAACGTACCCATCGGTTTGCGGTGCAATCTGTACAAGGGAAAACGTTCACCTATCTGTGCGATTGCCAACAGCATGAGCTTACTGTCCGTCGCCACAATCGCGTGCTGCGCGGCGAAACAGAATATCGCTGCCGTCGCTGCGGAAAAACCTTACGTTATGATGTAAAAAGTTCTATTTAAAGGGGAATTTCCAGTTTTAAAAACTACTTTTGCATTTGCCTGCTGACGAGACATCCGGTAGTCTGCCAGCTTTACCGCCTGTGGATTATTTGGAATATGCTACGCAAAATTTTCGCTATCTCCGCCGTTGGCGCGGGTCTATTTTCAGCCGCTGCGCTGGGTCAAAACATCAATAATTTTTCGCAGGCAAAAGCCGCCGCTGTCGAGATTAACCGGGATGCGCCCGGCTCATTCTACTGCGGCTGCAAAATTACGTGGCAAGGCAAGAAAGGCACGCCCGATCTTGAATCCTGCGGCTATCAGGTCAGAAAAAATGAACAGCGTGCCAGCCGTATCGAGTGGGAACATGTCGTGCCTGCCTGGCAGTTCGGGCACCAGCGCCAATGCTGGCAAGATGGCGGCAGAAAGAACTGTAGCGCCGACCCGGTCTACCGTGAGATGGAAACCGATTTGCATAACCTGCAACCCGCTATCGGCGAGGTCAACGGCGATCGTGGCAATGCCATGTATGGCCAGTGGAACGGCGGTGCCGCTCAATACGGTCAATGCGAGATGAAGGTCGATTTCAAAAACAATCTGGCAGAGCCGCCTGCGCACGCCCGCGGCCAGATCGCCCGTACTTATTTCTACATGCGCGATCGCTACCAGTTACGTCTTTCCAGCCAGCAGACTCAACTATTCGAAGCCTGGGATAAGCAATACCCAGTCACCCCCTGGGAATGTACCCGCAATCAGCGCATCGCCGCAAAACAGGGAAACCCGAATCCCTATGTTCAACACGCTTGCCAGCGCTAATTCCTCTACCTACTATAACGAATTGGTTTCAAGCGTCACCACCGTCAAATGACGGTGGTTTCATTTATTTCTGGCGTTCCTGCGCCGCTTCAAAGGTCTTAATTCAGTATGCGAGTACCACGCATTTTTCATCCCGAAGCGCTTTCCCCTAACGGTGGTGAAGTCGAACTGAGCGACGATGCTGCTAATCATGTGGGTCGTGTGTTACGCATGAATCCAGGCCAGCCATTGCAGTTGTTTGATGGCAGTAATCATGTCTTTGATGCAGACATCCTCGAGGCTGGAAAAAAGAGTGTGCGCGTTCGTTTCACAGCAGGTAAGTTGGAAAATAGAGAATCGCCCTTACATCTGCATCTGGGGCAGGTGATGTCACGCGGCGAAAAGATGGAATTCACTGTCCAGAAATCCATCGAGCTGGGTGTTAATGTGATTACCCCGCTGCTTTCTGAACGCTGTGGGGTAAAACTGGATGCCGAGCGTATGGAGAAAAAAATTGCTCAGTGGCAGAAAATCGCAGTTGCCGCCTGTGAACAATCTGGCCGCAACTGTGTGCCGCTGGTACGGCCAGCGATGACGCTGGAGGCCTGGTGTGCAGAGCAAGACAACGCGTTGAAATTGAATCTGCACCCGCGCGCGACACACAGTATTAATACGCTGCCGCTGCCCGTCGAACGAGTGCGGCTGCTGATTGGCCCGGAAGGTGGACTCACCGCCGATGAAATTACCATGACCTCAGAACACGGATTCACTGATATCCTGTTGGGGCCACGCGTCTTGCGAACAGAAACTACTGCACTCACCGCCATCACCGCCTTACAGGTACGTTTCGGCGATGTGGGGTAAAGGAGAAAAGAATGATTAAGCTCGGTATCGTGATGGACCCGATTGACACCATCAATATCAAGAAAGACACCAGCTTTGCCATGCTGCTGGAAGCACAGCGCCGTGGTTGGGAACTGCATTATATGGAGATGAACGATCTCTATATGCACGCCGGCGTTGCACGCGCCACAACACGTCGCCTGAGCGTCCAATACGATTACGACGGCTGGTACGATTTCTCCGGCGAGCAGGATATCGCGCTGGAAGATCTGGATGTCGTGCTGATGCGTAAAGATCCACCGTTCGATACGGAGTTCATTTACGCCACCTATATTCTGGAACGCGCGGAAGAGAAAGGCACGCTGATCGTCAACAAGCCGCAAAGCCTGCGCGATTGCAATGAGAAGCTGTTCACCGCCTGGTTCCCGCACCTGACCCCCGACACGTTGGTCACGCGTCGTGCAGACAAACTGCGTCAGTTCCATGAAACACACGGCGACGTCATTCTCAAACCGCTGGACGGCATGGGCGGCGCATCTATTTTCCGCCTGAAGCAGGATGACGCCAATGTCTCGGTCATCATCGAAACGCTGACCGAACACGCGACCCGTTACTGCATGGCGCAAAACTATCTGCCTGCCATTAAAGAGGGCGACAAGCGCGTGCTGGTGGTCGATGGTGAACCCGTCCCTTACTGCCTGGCGCGCATTCCCAAGAGCGGTGAAACGCGCGGCAATCTGGCCGCCGGTGGTCGTGGTGAAGCACGTCCTCTGACCGAAAGCGATTGGAAAATCGCCCGCGATGTCGCACCGACGTTAAAAGCGAAAGGTCTGATTTTCGTCGGTCTGGACATCATCGGCGATCGCCTGACAGAAATTAACGTCACTAGCCCAACCTGCGTGCGTGAAATCGAAGCGGCCTACCCGGATGTTTCCATCACCGGAATGCTGATGGACGCCATCGAAAGACGTCTGGCTGCACGTACTCGCTGACACAAAAAATACCCGACACACCACCCGGCCCGCGCAATACGGGCCGTTTCTCCAACGCTGACGGATATCGATAAAAATACATAATGAATTTACAGCATCACTTCCTCATTGCTATGCCAGCACTACAAGACTCTGTATTTAAACGTTCGGTGGTCTATATCTGCGAACATAATGAAGACGGAGCGATGGGGCTGATCATCAACAAACCGATGGATCAGTTTTCCGTGGAAAATGTGCTGAAAAAGCTGAAAATAGATCCGACACCGCGCGATCCGGCCATCCGATTGGATAAGCCCGTCTTCATGGGTGGCCCGCTGGCAGACGATCGTGGTTTTATCCTGCATACGCCCTGCTCCGGCTTTGGCTCCAGTATCAGTATTTCTGAAGACACCATGATCACCACCTCAAAAGACGTGCTGGAAACCTTGGGCACGTCCAAACAGCCGAAAAACACGCTGGTCGCCTTAGGCTATTCCGCCTGGGAAAACGGCCAGTTGGAAGAGGAACTGCTGGAAAACGCCTGGCTGACAACGCCGGCCGATGAAAACATCCTGTTCCATACCCCGATTGCCGAGCGCTGGCGGGCGGCGGCCAGAAAATTGGGCATCGACATTCATAATATCTCCACCGAAGCAGGACATGCCTAATGAGCAGCAGAACCCTTCTTGCCTTTGATTTTGGGACAAAAAGTATCGGCGTTGCGATCGGTCAGGAAATTACCGGTACGGCGCGCCCATTGACATCTTTTAAGGCGCAGGAAGGGATACCCGACTGGCAAAAAGTGGAGAAGCTGTTGTCAGAATGGCAACCCGATTTGGTCGTCGTCGGCCTGCCGCTCAATATGGATGGCACCGAACAGCCGCTAACGGCAAGGGCGCGTAAATTCGCTAACCGACTGCATGGCCGCTTTGGCGTCGCGATTGCGCTACACGACGAACGCTTGAGTACGGTGGAAGCCCGTGCCGATCTCTTTGAACGCGGCGGCTTTAAAGCGCTGGATAAAGGTAGTGTAGACGCGGCTTCTGCGGTGATTATTCTGGAGAGTTGGTTCGAGGCACAGCACTAAAAACGCGGGTGACGACGGAGCACAAGGATGGCGTACTGGATAGCACGCCATTCCGTCATCCCGCGTTGGCAAAGAGCCTGACAACACGGGAATACGCTAATTACGCGTCGGGGAATTCACGGATGAAACGTTCGACATCATTCACCATCGATTCCGTTCCGACAAAGAACGGTGAGCGCTGATGCAATTTCTCCGGCGTGATATCCAGAATACGGTTTTTACCGTCACTGGCTTTACCGCCCGCCTGCTCCGCCAGAAACGCCATCGGGTTGCATTCGTACAGCAAACGCAGTTTCCCTTTCGGATAGCTCGCCGTGCTCGGATACAGGTAAATTCCGCCTTTCAGCAGATTACGGTGAAAATCCGCCACCAGTGAACCGATGTAACGCGACGTGTAAGGACGCTGCGTTTCTTCATCCTGTTCCTGACAGTATTTAATGTATTTCTTCACGCCAGCAGGAAACTTGATGTAGTTCCCTTCGTTGATGGAATACATATTCCCTTTTTCTGGGAAGCAAACTTTTTCATGCGAGAGACAGAATACACCGAGCGACGGATCGTAGGTAAAGGCATGCACGCCGTGACCCGTGGTATACACCAGCATGGTTGAAGATCCGTACACAATGTAGCCCGCCGCGACCTGCTGGCTACCCGGCTGCAAGAAGTCAGCTTCTGTGACTGAGGTGCCCAGCGGCGTGATACGACGATAAATAGAGAAAATCGTACCGACAGAGACGTTCACATCGATATTCGACGAGCCATCCAGCGGATCCATCAGCACCACATACTTGGCATTTTCCGCCTTATCCCCTTCGAAGATGACAATCTCGTCTTCTTCTTCAGAGGCAATACCTGCCACTTCACCACGCGCCTTTAATGCTGCTTTCAGTTTTTCATTGGCATACAGATCGAGTTTCATCTGCACTTCGCCCTGAACATTAGAAATGCCGCTGGCTCCCAGGATATCAACCAGACCCGCTTTATTGATATCACGGTGAATAATCTTGGCACCCAGTTTAATAGCAGACAGCAGCGCGGTAAGCTCACCTGTGGCGTGAGAGAAATCGTGCTGTTTTTCGACGATAAATTCGCCTAACGTTTTCATAACACTATTCCAGAATCTACGGATGAAAAGCGGTTTCGTTTCTACACCGCCAACGTTTGCGCATGCAGTGTAGCCCAAAGAGAAAGTGAGTACCTAGTCAAATCCATTTCTTATGGCGGATTCATAGCGTTAGAATGTGACGCAGACTCACTGTGAAGATGGAAAATGTATGCGTATTCATATTTTAGGTATCTGTGGCACCTTTATGGGTGGCCTTGCCCTGCTGGCTCGCTCACTGGGGCATGACGTCACAGGCTCAGATGCAAATGTTTATCCCCCCATGAGTACCTTACTTGAAGAGCAGGGAATCACGCTGATTCAGGGGTACGATCCGGCACAGCTTACCCCCGCTCCTGATTTAGTCATCATCGGTAACGCGATGACGCGTGGCAACCCGTGCGTCGAGGCCGTACTGGAACAGGGGTTACCTTATGTTTCCGGCCCACAGTGGTTGCACGATTATGTCCTACGCGATCGCTGGGTGATTGCCGTCGCGGGAACGCATGGCAAAACCACCACGGCGGGAATGGTTACCTGGATCCTGGAAGATTGCGGCTACCAGCCCGGCTTTGTGATCGGTGGCGTTCCCGGCAATTTCACCGTTTCTGCACGACTGGGTGACAGCCCATTCATGGTGCTCGAAGCCGATGAATATGACTGTGCGTTCTTCGACAAACGCTCTAAGTTCGTCCATTACTGCCCAAGAACGCTGGTGCTCAACAATCTTGAGTTCGATCACGCCGATATCTTTGACGATCTGAAAGCCATTCAGAAACAGTTCCACCACCTTGTACGACTGGTGCCAGGCAGTGGAAAGATCATCCTGCCCACCAACGATCTTAACCTCAAACAGGTGATGGGAATGGGATGCTGGAGCGAGCAGGAATTGGTCGGTGAAGAAGGCGTGTGGCGTGCTCAGAAAGTCGCGATCGATGCCAGCCAATATCAGGTTTACCTAAACAATGCACTCGTCGGTGAAGTCCACTGGAAGCTAGTGGGTGAACACAACATGCACAATGGACTGATGGCGATTGCTGCGGCACACCACGTCGGCGTGCTACCCGCCGATGCTTGCCGCGCGCTGGGCGGGTTTATCAACGCGCGCCGTCGCCTTGAGCTACGTGGTACAGAGCATGGCGTCGCCGTTTATGACGATTTTGCCCATCACCCTACCGCAATTCTGGCAACGCTGTCAGCGTTACGCAGCAAAGTTGGCGGCACCGCACGTATTCTGGCCGTACTTGAGCCTCGTTCTAACACCATGAAATTGGGTATGTGCAAAAACGAACTGGCACCGTCATTAGGCCGCGCCGATGAAGTTTTCCTATTCCAGCCCGCGCATATTCCATGGCAGGTGGTAGACGTCGCGGAAGCCTGCGTACAGCCCGCTCACTGGAGTGCAGATATTGACACGTTGGTAGAAAACATCGTCAAGACCGCGCAGCCTGGCGATCACATTTTGGTCATGAGCAACGGCGGATTCAGCAACATTCACAATAAGCTACTGGATGGCCTGAGGAAGAAAGCGCAGAAGGCGGAACATGCGCAAGAATAACGAGGGGACGACGTTGTTATGCACACCGCGGCGGCTAAACCTCAATAGCAAAAAGGACGGGATTCCCGTCCTTTTTCATCTGTGCCGCAACCGTTAGGACGCAATCAAGCGTCGAACGGGTCGCGCAGTACCATGGTTTCGCTGCGATCGGGGCCGGTAGAGATAATATCAATCGGCACACCGGTCACTTCTTCGATACGTTTGATGTAGTTCAGCGCAGCCTGCGGCAGTTTGCTGTGATCTTTCACGCCAAACGTACTTTCAGACCAGCCCGGCATCGTTTCGTAAATCGGCTCCAGTCCTTCCCAGCCTTCAGCAGCCAGCGGAGTGACATCCACTTCGGTGCCATTCGGTAAACGATAGCCTACGCAGATCTTAATTTCTTTCAGGCCGTCCAGCACATCCAGTTTAGTCAGGCAGAAACCAGACAGCGAGTTGATCTGTACCGCACGACGCACAGCGACCGCATCCAGCCAGCCAGTACGGCGACGACGCCCCGTAGTCGCGCCAAACTCGTTACCTTTTTGCGACAGATGCTCACCGACTTCTTCAAACAGCTCGGTCGGGAATGGACCTGCGCCCACACGGGTCGAGTACGCTTTCACGATACCCAGCACGTAATCAACATAGCGTGGCCCCAGACCAGAACCGGTAGCAACGCCACCCGCCGTGGTATTTGAGGAAGTCACGTACGGATAAGTGCCGTGGTCGATATCCAGCAGCGTACCCTGTGCGCCTTCAAACATGACGAAATCGCCACGCAGATGCGCTTTGTACAGCAGATCGGAAACATCAACGACCATAGCGGTCAGGATGTCAGCAATCGCCAGCACATCGTCCAGCACTTTCTGGTAGTCGACCGCATCGACTTTGTAGTAGTTAACCAGTTGGAAGTTATGGTATTCGACGATCTCTTTCAGTTTGACAGCAAAGGTTTCTTTATCAAACAGATCGCCCACGCGCAGGCCACGGCGAGCCACTTTATCTTCATACGCCGGGCCGATACCACGCCCCGTCGTACCAATGGCTTTCGCACCACGCGCTTTCTCACGGGCGTTATCCAACGCAACGTGATAAGGCAGGATTAACGGACAGGCTTCAGAAAGCAGCAGACGTTCGCGTACCGGGACGCCACGCGCTTCAAGATTCGTCATTTCTTTCATCAATGCGTCAGGCGCCAGCACAACACCGTTACCGATGATGCTGACAACATTTTCACGCAGAATGCCAGAAGGAATTAAATGAAGGACGGTTTTTTCACCGTTGATAACCAGCGTGTGGCCAGCGTTGTGTCCACCCTGATAGCGCACAACATATTTAGCCCGTTCAGTCAGCAGGTCAACGACCTTGCCTTTACCTTCGTCACCCCATTGGGTGCCCAGTACGACGACGTTCTTACCCATTTCAAGAATCACCAGGTTGCTTAAAAAAGGATTCTAACATCTCACTTGGATGCTTTCAGTACTTTTAGCACACGATTGCGCACATTTTTCTGCTTAATTTTAGCCGCCCATGCGGCTACGCAACATGTAGTAGATCACGCAGCCGGCAACAACTATTCCGCCGCCAAAACGGCGCAAAATAGTATCCGGCAACTGCGCCATACCCAAAATCATCCGCCGCCAGAGACGGGGAAACAACAGCGGTCCCAGCCCTTCGAGTACCAAAACCAGCCCAATCGCCAGCCAAATCGTTGAATTCATAACAACCTCTTTTCGCGCGCTAAGCACAAACGGGGCTAAACCCTTTACATGATCTCTGCCAGAAAACGGCACAAAAAAAGCCCGGAGAATAACCCGGGCTTGATAACGATGTCAGCTAATGACGATCAGCGACGTGGTGCCATACTGCTGTCTGGTGACTTCATGTAGCGGAAGAAGTCACTATCCGGGCTAAGAACCATGACGTCCTGATTATTATTGAAGCTGCTTTCGTACGCGCGCAGGCTACGAACGAAAGCGTAGAAATCAGGATCTTCGCTGAATGCGTTAGCAAACAGTTTCGCCGCTTCGGCATCCCCTTCACCACGAGTGATACGCCCCTGGCGTTCCGCTTCGGCCAGCGTACGGGTCACTTCATAGTCTGCCGTCGCTTTCAGTTTTTCCGCTTCTTCCTGACCTTGCGAACGGTGGCGACGCGCTACCGCTTCACGCTCTGCACGCATACGTTGATAAATAGCGTCAGAGACTTCAGTTGGCAGGTTGATTTGCTTGATACGCACATCGATAACCTGAATACCCAGCGCAGCCATACTGTTAGGGTTGATGTGAGGCTCGTTACTCGTCGTCTCTTTCTCAACGCGTGCCGCAGCAGAAGCAATCGCATTATCGGCCTCGGTCGTTTCCCCCGTACCGGTATTCAGCGCTTCGCGCACGTCAGACATCAGTTGTCCACGCGAGTCGGTCACAATGCCTTTTACATCCAGACGACCAATCTCGGAACGCAGACGGTCACTGAATTTACGTTTCAGCAGGACTTCAGCCTGAGAAATGTCGCCACCGCCCGTAGCCAGATAGTAACGGCTGAAGTCGCTGATACGCCATTTCAGATAGGAATCGACAATCAGGTCTTTCTGCTCTTTAGTAATAAAACGGTCAGCCTGATTTTCCATCGTCTGGATACGTGCATCCAGCATTTTCACTGAGTCGATAAACGGAATCTTGAACTGCAATCCCGGCGCATAAATCAGCGGTTTATTGTCAT
Organism: Pectobacterium fontis; assembly: GCF_000803215.1. Lineage (GTDB taxonomy): Bacteria > Pseudomonadota > Gammaproteobacteria > Enterobacterales > Enterobacteriaceae > Pectobacterium > Pectobacterium fontis. Next base: position 25,110 of record NZ_JSXC01000041.1, on the reverse strand, counting down.
CATCACGCAATACTTTGCCAAAACGCATCACAATGCCGCGCTGGCCTTCCTGCACCACAAACAGTGACGCATAGACCACCATCAGTACCAGAATCAGGATAAATAGTAAGGGCTTACGCATCGATTATTCTCTCCCTACTCGAGTGAAGTCATCACGCTGCGCATTAGCTCTGCGCTGATCCATGATATTTCCATTGTTGCTACTGCGCGTCTGGTTGCTATTGAGCGCACCGCTGCTGTTATTAGGCAAACGCAGTGGACTCGCGCTGGCACTATTATTGTTTTGCGTATTCTCACCGCCTTGCCCACGCAGCATCTGATCCAATGGCAGCACCATCAGGTTGCTCCCTTTGTCATTGACCAGCACTTTACGGGTTTGGCTCAGCACGCGTTCCATCGTTTCGATATACAGACGCTCACGGGTAATTTCCGGTGCGGCTTTATATTCCGGTAAGACGCGAGCAAAGCGAGCAACTTCACCCTGAGCTTCCAGAACAGTACGGGTTTTATAAGCGCGTGACTCTTCCAGAATACGTTGCGCCTGACCGTTGGCACGCGGCTGCACTTCGTTCGCGTAGGCTTCCGCTTCACGAATATATTGCTGTTCGTTTTCACGCGCGGCAATCGCATCATCAAACGCGGCCTTCACTTCTTCCGGGGGGCGTGCGGTCTGGAAGTTGACGTCCAGCAGCGTAATCCCCATGTTGTACGGACGAACGGTTTCTTCCAGTACGCGCTGGGTATCCGTACGCACAATGGTACGACCTTCAGTCAAAATTTTATCCATCGTGTACTTACCAATCACGCCACGCAGCGCACTGTCAGTCGCCTGACGCAGGCTGTCATCAGCATTGGTGACACTGAATAGATATTGTTCTGGCTGAGTAACTCGGTATTGCACGTTCATTTCAACGCGCACGACGTTTTCATCTGACGTCAGCATCACGCCCGACGTTGCCAGTTCACGCACCGACTCGACGTTCACCGCGCGAACAGAGTCAATGAAGGTCGGTTTCCAGTTAAGACCAGGCCCGACTAAATGGCTGAATTTACCAAAGCGCGTGACGACACCGCGTTCCGCTTCTTTAATGGTATAGAAACCCGTCGCAGCCCAGATGACAACCGCAGCGACGGCAGCGATACCGACGATCCGACCACCCAGTGCCGGGCCGCCAGGATTTCCGCTGTTGTTCGAGCCAGAACCTTTTCCGCCACCCAGTTCGCCGAGTTTTTTGCTCAGTTTACGGAAGATGTCGTCCAGATCCGGCGGCCCCTGATCTCGGCCACCTTTATTATTATTTCCGCCAGAGTTGCCGCCATTATTGCTGCTCCCCCACGGGTCGCGGTCTTGTCCGTTATTACCGGGCTGATTCCACGCCATGTTTTAGCTCCATTCTTTATGATAGGTGTTCTTCAGGTTCAATATCCCAGAGTCCGTTAGACTATTTCGGCCAGCCAGACTGTTTCTGCCAGTCAAATCAGACAATATAGTCCATCAGTTCCTGCTCTTTTTTGCAGAGGCGGCACCAGTCAGCAATCGGCATACGGATAACCAAACCAATTTGCCCATCCTCTTCAATCCATTCTTTTTCTATTGCCTGAAGCTGGTAAAAACGACTACGCAAGCGTCCTGCCTGCGGGGGAAGATGCAAGGTATATTGCGCGATTTCCCCGGAAAGCCGCTCAGTCAATGCCTGAAATAGCAACGGAATACCGTCGCCAGTCTGTGCTGAAAGCCAGACCCGTACCGGTAGATTCTCTTCGTTGCGATCGATACGCGGAACGAAATCATCCAGCATATCAATTTTGTTCATTACCAACAGCGCAGGTATTTCATCCGCCTCAATTTCCGCCAGTACGTCATTGACCGCCTCGATGTTCTCGTCAAGACGAGGATCGGCGGCATCAACAACGTGCAACAACAACGAGGCCTGGCGTGTTTCCTGTAGTGTAGCCTTAAACGCAGCCACCAAATCATGGGGTAACTGCCGGATAAAACCTACGGTATCCGCCAGCACCGTATCTCCGACATCATCCACTTGAATGCGGCGCAATGTTGGATCCAGTGTGGCAAATAACTGATCGGCAGCATAAACACCCGCCGATGTAATCGTGTTAAACAGCGTGGATTTACCCGCATTGGTATAGCCCACCAGCGACACGGTAGGAACATCGGCGCGAACCCGCGACCGTCGCCCCTGTTCACGCTGTTTTTCTACCCGTTCGAGACGCGACAGTATCTGAGTGATACGGTTACGTAATAAACGACGGTCGGTTTCAAGCTGGGTTTCACCCGGGCCACGCAAACCGATCCCGCCTTTCTGGCGTTCAAGGTGCGTCCAGCCGCGAACCAGTCGGGTCGCGAGGTGGCGCAACTGTGCCAGTTCTACCTGTAATTTCCCCTCGTGAGTACGCGCACGTTGGGCAAAAATATCTAAAATCAGTCCGGTACGATCAATCACCCGGCACTCACACAACCGCTCCAGATTACGTTCCTGAGCAGGCGTCAGCGCATGATCAAACAGCACAACAAACGCACCCGTTTCTTTTACTGCCTGAGCAATTTCTTCGGCTTTGCCTTCCCCGACAAAATACTTGGGGTGAGGTGCCTTTCGGCTCCCCGTAACCACCTGCAAAGATTCGATACCCGCAGAAGAAACCAGAGATTCGAACTCCAGCAGATCTTCCGTATCTCTTTCTTGCGAAAAGAAAATATGAACTAATATGGCCCGTTCACCTGATTCATAACGGTCAAACAAGCGAGTAACCTCTCAAACGAGCAAAAAACACCACAGCGAAGGAGCCGAGCAAGGCGTCCAGATCTCCCGCGCCGTGGTGAATTGACAATACGCCTTATTCGGCGTCATCAGCATCCTGCGACTGCTGTGAAGCTGTCGTGTTGTTACCGTGATAATTGTTGCTGCCGCCTGGATTGTTGCTATGGTGAGACACTGGGCGAGAGGGAACAACGGTAGAGATGGCGTGCTTATAAACCATCTGACTGACTGTGTTTTTCAACAAAATCACGAACTGATCGAAAGATTCGATCTGACCTTGCAGCTTAATACCGTTCACCAAATAAATCGAAACCGGAACACGTTCACGACGCAAAGCGTTCAAGAACGGATCTTGCAAAGATTGCCCCTTAGCCATTCTATATTTTCCTTATTTGTATGTTGTTTGTAACAAAGAACCCTGCGGTTCTAAAATAACGGTGTAAAAACTTGCACGCTGAGACTCACCGATTGTACACAATCACCCAACCTATGCACTAACAAAGCTGTGCACGAACGACTTGTATCACCTTGTCGAGTGCTTCAGTCGGTTTTTCGCTATCCAGCCAGCAGACATCATCCCAACCGCGTAGCCAGGTCATTTGCCGCTTCGCTAACTGACGCGTCGCGCAAATTCCCCGATAAACCATGTCATCGTAATCAATTTCACCGGATAAATATGACCACATCTGGCGATAACCAACGCAACGAATAGAGGGCATATCCGTATGAAGGTCGCGCCGGGCAAACAATAACCGGGCTTCTGTCTCAAAATCCGCCGCCAACATCTGGTGAAAACGCTGTTCAATTCGCTGATGCAACAATTCACGCGTCGCCGGGGCGATAGCAAACTGATGAACCTGATAAGGCAGCGCGTCGCCAGACGTTTTTGTCAGTTCAGTTAAAGTGTTACCTGAAACGAAAAAAACTTCCAGTGCTCGCGAGAGTCTCTGCGGATCATTTGGATGAATCCGAATTGCCGCAACGGGATCAATCTCGCTAAGCTGTCGATGCATCGCTTCCCAGCCGATGTCTTTTGCCTGTTCTTCAATGCGTTGACGCACAGCAGCATCGGCTGAAGGCAGAGGAGAAAGCCCCTCCAGCAGTGCCTTAAAATACAGCATCGTCCCCCCTACCAGCAGGGGAATACGCCCGGCAGCAGTAATGTCTGCCATCTCACGTAGCGCATCGCGGCGAAAATCGGCCGCAGAATAAGATTCAGCCGGATCGAGAATGTCGATTAACCGATGCGGCGCCTGCGCTAGCTCTTCCGCACTGGGCTTCGCCGTCCCGATATCCATCCCTTTATAGATGAGGGCGGAATCCACGCTAATCAACTCTACGGGCAAATATTCTCGTAACGCCATCGCCAATGCCGTTTTTCCTGACGCCGTCGGCCCCATGATAAAAATGGCGGGCGGCAACGACACGTTTTCTACATCATTCATGCTGTAAAGCCTGGATGGCATCATGGATGTCCATCATATATAAAAGTTCAGACGGCGGCGCTTTCGCCAGTTGCGGGCAAAGCCGCTCAACATCCGCCAGTAATTGTATGGCCTGAGAATGGTTCCAGTGTTCCTGATCGCTCTGCAATCGCGTCGCCATCCACGACGCCAACGCGCCGGGTTCCACCTGCTGTGTCTCAACCGTCTGATAATCGGCCAGATAGCCTATCAGTTCGGAGATCAAGTTTTGTAAATTTTGTTGGCGCAATGGTAAAGGTACGGCACGCAACGTGGCACGCTGTGACTCCACCAAGACATCAATACCAAAACGCGCTAGCAAAGCGTGATGGGTCAACAAAATGTTTAGTTCAGATTTACTCAGCGTCAGGCGCTGGGGAATCAGTAACGGTTGCGCCCGTAATCCCTCTTCCGTCGGAGTCAGTTGTACCGCTTTCAGATAACGTTCAGCGACGCAGAGCGATAACATCGCTAACCCCTTATGGAACTCCAACAGCGCGTAGCACGGTGGATACACCGCCAATACCCGACCAAAACCATTCGATTGGCTTTCCAGCGGTGACTCAGCCAACGGGCGTGGCTGAGTAGTCCGATTCGGGGATACATCATGCAATGCCGTGGGTGGCACAGCCACATCCGACACAGTAGCGATATTCGGTGACACAGGAACCCGTTCGCCCGACGGCGGGGTTGTATCGGGTACGTTATCCGTCGGTTGCAGCAACGCCTTATACAGATCGCCCTGCTTTTTCTGATACGGATTCTCCGGCTGATAGCCGGAATACGCAGATTCCCGCGCCTGACCAGTACGCGGCGCGTTACCACTATTGCTGGTACGTGAGGGTTGGGCAAAATGGTTTTCCCCTGCGGCCGGACGATTTTCCTGCTGCCATTGCACGGATTTCCCGGTTTCCGGCTCCGACATCCCCAGCCCCGGCGCAGATGCCTGTTGCAAAACGGTCATCACGGCCTGATAGATAAAATCATGTACCAACCGCGCCTGATGAAACCGCACCTCATGTTTGGCAGGATGTACATTCACATCAACCTGATGCGGATCGATTTCCAAATACAAGACATAGGCGGGCTGCTGCTCGTCGCTAAGCTGGTCCTGATAAGCCTGACGGATCGCATGATTAATCAGCCGGTCGCGCATCATACGCTGATTCACATAGCAGTACTGCATATCGGGTAACTGTTTCGCGCCAACCGGATCGGCCACCCAGCCATGGATGGTGAGATCGCCGTGCTGCCATGACACCGCGAGCGCATGCTGTAAGAATGTCGTACCGCAAATGCTGCTCAAGCGACGCTCATATTGGCTTTTATCCGGTGCCGCACGATACTGCCGCATCAGCTTACCGTTATGATGCAGCGTAATGGCGACATCGAAACGCGCCAACGCGATGCGGCGCACCACCTCATCAATATGAGTGAATTCGGTTTTTTCCGTGCGCATAAATTTACGGCGGGCGGGGGTGTTATAAAACAGATCCAGCACTTCCAGCGTGGTGCCGACAGGATGGGCGGCAGGCTTGACCGTCACCGCCATATCGCGCCCTTCGGCGTAAGCCTGCCAGGCCTCGGATTGTTCGGCAGTGCGTGATGTCAGGGTTAAACGGGAAACGGAACTGATACTCGCCAGCGCTTCGCCGCGAAACCCCATACTGACGATGGCTTCCAGATCGTCAAGCGTGGCGATTTTACTGGTCGCATGACGCGCCAGCGCCAGCGTGAGTTCATCCTTGCCGATGCCAGACCCATTGTCACGAATGCGGATCAGCTTCGCGCCGCCGCGTTCAATATCGATATCAATCCGGGTCGCGCCTGCATCCAGACTGTTTTCCACCAGCTCTTTCACGACCGAAGCTGGGCGTTCAACCACTTCTCCGGCGGCGATCTGGTTAGCCAACTGCGGGGGCAGCACCTGAATCGGCATGGCGTATCCCTCTTGCTATCCTCAATCTATCGACATCATCAGCATGAAACATCAAGCGGATGGAATAATCAGCGTTTGCCCCAGTTGTACCGTACCGGAACGCATATTATTCGCCTGCTGAATCTCTTTCATACTGACACCGTAACGCGTAGCAATCGCACTCAGGCTATCACCCTTTACGACCTTATGCTTCACCGGTGCTGCCTTTTTGGGCACAGGCGTTGATGCTGTTTGCTTCACGCCTGTCGCGGGAATATTCAACCGTTGCCCCACCCAGACGATATCCTTGTTCAGCTTATTCACCTCACGCATGGCTGCGAGACTGACGCCATAACGTCTGGCAATGGAGGAAAGCGTTTCTCCACGTTCAACCGTATGACGCGAGCTACCGGCACTCGCTTTCGCACCGGTGATGTTACGGCCGGGAGCTTCTCTATCACTTGCCGCCGACTGTTGTGGGCGGTTTTCCTGCTTTGGGAGGGGATTTTTGGGAACAGATTGCATCGGGTGCGTCTGGAAATAGCTTCTCAATCCCTGATAAATCGCATTGGCGAGTTTTTCCTGATAGTCGTCACTCCCCAATAACCGTTCTTCTGAAACATTAGTGATAAACCCGGTTTCCACCAGCAGAGAAGGAATATCTGGCGAGCGCAAGACGCCCAGACTGGCGTGTTCAGGGCGGCGCTTATGCAACCCGCCGACGCGCTGTAGCTCACGCAGCACCTTAGTCGCTACGTCATACCCGACGCGCTGGGAATGACCAAACTGTAAATCCAGCACCGCCTGACTGAGGTAAGGATCCGCGCTGCTGTTCGCCAGCAGATCGCCTGCGCCGCCTAACAGCTCAGACTGTTTCTCATGCTGCTCCAGCCAGTTTGCCATTTCGCTGTTCGCACGGCGGTTGGACAGTACCCAAACCGACGCCCCTTTGGCATTGCGGTTCGGCGCGGCATCCGCATGAATCGACACTAACAGGTTCGCGCCCTGTTTACGCGCCACATCCGAACGCCCCATAACGGAGATAAAGTAGTCGCCATCGCGCGTCAGCACACCTTTAAAGGCCGGATCGCTATTCAGCAAGACCTGTAGCTTGCGGGCGATAGAAATGGTGACATTTTTCTCGCGTAATCCGTTCGTGCCAATGGCGCCGGGATCCTGCCCCCCGTGGCCGGCATCAATCGCCACAACAATCCGCTCATTACTCTGTCGTGCCGGAACTTGGCTAGTATTCACAGCAACCGCGGGTTTGTTAGTAAACGGATTCTTCGCGGGTTCTACCGGTGCACGATTTTGTTGACGTGACGCCGGAGGCGCTGAGACCTGTACCGCTTTCGCCTGATCGCCAGTGATAGTGAAGACAACAACGTAACCCGATCCTTCTTTTTGCGTCACCGCTCGCGTTTTAGCCGCCTGAGTCAAATCCAGTACCAAACGCAGACTTTGTGCGTCTTGCGCATTGCTGGTGCGCACACGTTTAATCAGATTTTGCCCGCTAAAATCCAGCGGCAGCCCCTGAATGACGCCAGTCTGCCGAATATCGATCACGACTCTGGCGGGGTTGCTGAGCGGGAAAAAAGCATAAATAGGCTGGCCGCTAAAGCTCAAGCGCACCGTCGCCTGACCTGACGCATTATCCACCTTGATGTCTGACAGATTGGCTGCCCACGCCGTGCCTGCCAGCAACAACCATACACCGATGAACAGCTTAACCATACGATTCATCATGATTCTGTTGTTCCTGGCTGAAGAGAAAAACGTTGTAACATTGCGTCTCCCGTCGCAGAGACTGCGAGTAGCTCCGCCTGTCGTCCCTGATCCTGATAGCGCAAGTGCAGTTCAATATCCGCATTCGGTAACACGCCGTCGCCCTGTTGCGGCCATTCAATCAGACAGATGGCATCCTGCGTCAGGTAATCGCGGATCCCCATAAACTCCAACTCTTCCGGGTCGGCCAGTCGATAGAGATCAAAGTGGTAAACCGCCAGTGGCGATAACGCATAAGGCTCGACCAGCGTATAAGTGGGGCTTTTGACATTGCCCTGATGGCCGCGTGCCTGTAGGAACCCACGACTAAACGTCGTTTTCCCTGCGCCGAGATCGCCATACAGGTGAATGACACAAGCACCGTCGCAGGCTTGCGCCAGCGCCGTGCCTAAAGAGATAGTCGCTGCCTCATCGGGCAGAAGTAAGGCTATTTTTTTCATTCTATTGTTCTAAAAAACATCAGTTCTAAAAACATCGGCTATAAATACATTCGCTCGGGATTAACATACCGGAACAATACGGGTAGTAAATCGGTTGCCAGCATACCGCGAGTGCCGCGTCGCGTCGCCAACCAATCAGCCGCCGCACCGTGTACGACACATCCTGCACAGGCCGCATCATACAGCGAGAGCTTTTGCGCCAGCAAACCGCCGACAATACCTGACAGCACATCCCCCATGCCACCGGTCGCCATACCGGGATTTCCCACATCAGCAATGGCAGTCTCGCCTCGCTCATTGGCAATCACCGTTCCCGCACCTTTTAAGACGACCACACCGCCATAGCGTTTTACCAGCCTTGTGGCCGCAAGTAAGCGATCGCTTTCGATATCAGCAACGCGGCAATTCAGTAAACGTGCCGCTTCACCGGGATGAGGTGTCAGCACGCGATTCTGCCGCTTATGCGGGTTGATTGCCAGCAGGTTAAGTGCATCCGCATCCCATAACATGGGTTTGTTACAATTTTCTGCCAGACGCAAGGCACTTTTACCCCAGTCATCCTGCCCTAAACCGGGTCCAATCACCACAACATCGGCCCACTCCAGCCCCTGTCGCAGCGTATCTGCCGTCAGTTCCTGTACCATTAACTCAGGCCGCGCCGTCAGAAAGGCGGATTGATACTGTTTGTGAGTAAGTACTCGCACTAATCCAGCACCACTGTGTAATGCTGCATCAGCCGCCATCACTACCGCGCCACCTAAACCCGCATTGCCACCGACTACCAGCAGCCTGCCGTTATCCCCTTTGTGCTGCCCAGCCGTACGGGGCAACAACCATGTGGAAAGCTGCGCCACAGTCAGGCGTCGTATCGGTGCCGTTTGGTCGTCTAGCCAGGTTTGCAGCCCCAGCGAGTGATAATGTAGTTTTCCAACCTGCTCACGGGCACGGCCTGTCAGCAGCCCCGGTTTGAGCGCGATAAACGTCACCGTCTGCGCCGCACCAATCGCGACGCCAGCACAGGCCCCCGTTTCAGCCTGTAAGCCGGAGGGAATATCCAATGATACGATGGGAGCGGGATAGGCATTCGCCTGCGTAATTAACGCCGCATAGGATGCACGCGGTGCAGCAGACAGTCCCGTTCCCAGTAACCCATCCACAATCAGTTCGATCCCATCCGGCCACGCGGTCTCCATATCCTGCACATGAATGTCGTGAACCTGGCCACCCTGCTCCAGCCAGCGCAGTCGAGCCAGACGAGCCTCATCGGGCAGCGATTTGTCGCTGGTGCAGGCTATCACATCCACATCAATCCCTGCCGCCAGCGCCAAACTGGCCACCACATACCCATCGCCGCCGTTATTGCCGTGCCCGGCTAACACCCGCCAGCGCCGAGCCGAGGGATAGCATTGGCGCGCCACCTGAAATGCGGCTTCTCCCGCACGCTGCATCAGTTCCCACAGCGAAAGCCCCGACTCATTAGCGGCTCTGGCTTCTTCACGGCGCACCCACTCGGCGTGAAACACCGCATCCGGCAATTCATCCCCTCGCTTCCGAACGTAACCCGTCATGATGTGCTCTTGTTTTTCATTACAATGACTTAAAATTAGCAAGCAACCTAAACCACCGCCAGCATTCTATGCCTCCCGGTAGGCATCGGCTCTGCGGCACGAATATGGTAATATCAACACGTCTTGTTTATTTCTGTGGCCCATCATGTCATACCCCTACGATCTCAATGAATTAGCGCAACATATCAAACAATGGGGACAGGCATTGGGGTTCCAGCAGGTCGGTATCTGCGATACCGATTTGTCCACAGAAGAGCCTCGGCTTCAGGCCTGGCTGGATAAGCAATACCACGGGGAAATGGACTGGATGGCGCGCCACGGTATGCTGCGAGCGCGTCCACACGAATTGTTGCCCGGTACGCTGCGTGTCATCAGTGTGCGTATGAACTATTTGCCCGCCAAGGCTGCCTTCGCCAGTACGTTAAAGAATCCACAGCTCGGCTATGTTAGCCGTTATGCGCTGGGCCGTGACTACCATAAGCTATTGCGCCAGCGTCTGAAAAAACTCGGCGAGCAGATTCAGGCATACTGCGGTGAGTTGAATTTTCGCCCCTTCGTCGATTCCGCACCGATTATGGAGCGTCCTTTGGCTGCGAAAGCCGGACTTGGCTGGGTTGGCAAACATTCACTCATTCTGAACAGAGAGGCGGGTTCCTGGTTCTTTCTTGGTGAACTGTTGATCGATTTACCTCTGCCTGTCGATCAACCACAGGAGGAACAGTGTGGCCGATGTGTCGCCTGCATGACCACCTGCCCCACAGGCGCGATCGTTGCCCCGTATACTGTCGATGCCCGCCGCTGCATTTCCTACCTAACCATTGAATTGGAAGGGGCGATCCCTGAAGAATTCCGTCCACTCATGGGCAATCGCATCTATGGCTGCGATGACTGTCAGCTTATTTGTCCATGGAATCGGTTTTCACAGCTTACCGACGAGGCGGATTTCAGCCCACGCGCCGCTCTGCATACGCCAGAGCTGGTGGCGCTATTCGGCTGGAATGAAGAGAAATTTCTGCGGATCACGGAAGGGTCGCCGATAAGGCGCATCGGTCATCTCCGCTGGCTACGCAATATTGCCGTCGCGCTGGGAAATGCCCCTTATCAGGATAGCATCGTACTCGCACTGCAAGCCCGTCTGGGTGACAGCGAACTGTTGGATGAACATATCCACTGGGCGATTCGTCAGCAGTTGGAACGTCGAGCGTCACTGGAAATTGACGTCCAATCCACTCAGAAAAAACGACTTATTCGTGCAGTAGAGAAAGGATTACCGCGCGATGCATGAGCCGTTCAAACGGTTGTCATCGGTTTGTCGCACACGCTGTGGATAAATAAAAAAACCGTTGCCAATCAACTGTCACAAAAAGTACAAGCGATCGTTATAACATTTTATAACTAAATTTTATGAATAAATATCAATAAGATACCATGGCGTCTTTTATCAATCACATAGCATGATTAATAAATCGCCAACAAACAATCTGTGGATAAGTCTGTTAAAAAGAATATGACGTTTTGTATTAACTGATAAAAAATGATGTGGATTGAGGTAATGTTAGCGCTCGTAATACGGTGCGTTGTAGATAGTAAAAACGGGCAATAGCACAGAGCGGCCAGCATTATGGATTTGTTATCGCCACTTGGCAAGGGCTGAGATCCAATTTTTACGATCGAAAACAAAAAACGCAGCGATGTCTCTTTTTATGAGAGATCGCTGCGTGGAAAGTTAAGCTCATCGCCAGAGCAACAAAGGGGGAAATCATCGATTTTCCCCCACAGGTTAATGCTATGCGCGGGTTCTGATCAGGTAATCAAACGCACTCAATGATGCTTTTGCGCCTTCCCCTGTCGCGATAATGATCTGCTTGTACGGCACCGTCGTACAGTCGCCGGCAGCAAAGACGCCTTTCACGCTGGTTTCACACTTGGCATCAATCTCAATTTCACCGATGCGGTTTCTGGCAACCGTGCCTTCCAGCCAGTGCGTGTTAGGCAGCAGGCCAATCTGTACAAAGATCCCTTCCAGCGCTAAATCGTGCAGCGTATCGGTCATGCGATCTTTGTAGCTCAGCCCCGTCACCTTCTGTCCATCGCCTTTCACTTCCGTGGTTTGCGCATTCAGAATGATGTCAACGTTTGGCAGACTACGGACTTTATCCTGCAATACGGAATCCGCTTTCAGCTCTGGTGCAAATTCCAGCAGCGTCACATGTTTCACCACGCCAGCCAGATCGATAGCCGCTTCCACACCAGAGTTCCCGCCGCCAATCACCGCGACGCTCTTGCCTTTGAACAGCGGGCCATCACAGTGCGGGCAGTACGTGACGCCGCGCGTACGGTATTGATCTTCACCGGGGACATTCATGTTTCTCCAGCGTGCGCCCGTCGCGATGATCACGCTACGTGCTTTCAGCGTCGCGCCGGATACGGTAATGATCTGATGCGGTTTACCCGGTTCGCCGCCAGGAATTAAGGCTTCTGCACTCTGTGCGTCGATGACATCCACATCATAGTCATCAACATGGCTCTTCAGCGCCGTCGCCAGTTTGGCGCCTTCTGTTTTCGGCACGGAAATGTAGTTTTCGATATCGACGGTATCCAATACCTGGCCGCCAAAGCGTTCGCCGACCAAGCCAGTACGAATACCTTTGCGCGCAGAATAGACTGCTGCGGCTGCTCCCGCCGGGCCGCTACCGATGATTAACACATCATAGACGTCACGCTGATTCAGCTTCTCAACCTGTTTAGCGCCCGCGCCAGTATCGATTTTCGTCACAATCTCCGCAAGGCTGGTTCGCCCCTGACTGAAATGCTCACCATTCAGGAAAACGGTAGGAACGCCCATGACATTACGGCTTTGGATCTCATCCTGAAACACGCCGCCGTCAATCGCGGTATGAGTGATATTCGGATTCAACACCGCCATTAAATTCAGCGCCTGCACCACATCCGGGCAGTTATGGCAGGACAATGAGTAATAGGTCTCAAAATGGAAGGAACCATCAAGATGGCGGATTTGATCGAGTAATTCTTTTGCTTCTTTCGACGGGTGACCGCCCACCTGCAATAGCGCCAGAATTAAGGAAGTAAATTCATGTCCCATCGGCGCACCGGCAAAACGCGGGCCACTTTGGGAATCTGGGTTGGTAATCAGGAATGACGGTTTGCGTACTGACAGGCTGTTATTCTCAATAACACTGACCCGATCGGACAGCTCAGCAATTTCCGTCAGCAACGTTCTGACTTCCGCGGATTTCGCAGAGTCATCCAGAGTCGCAATCAACTCAACAGGTTTGGTTAATTTTTCCAGATAGGCTTTCAACTGGACTTTCATCGTATTGTCGAGCATGGGTCATCCCTTAATTAGGCAAGTGGGTACAAAGGTAGAAATCGAACAAGATGCGGCACGGTCGCGAAAAGTGCGAACCACAAAAAATCGGGTGCAAGGCACCCGACAAAACATTGCTGTTTTTCCTGGTGTTAGCTTAGATTTTACCAACCAGATCCAAAGACGGTGCCAGCGTAGCCTCGCCCTCTTTCCACTTGGCTGGGCATACTTCGCCCGGATGAGAAGCAACGTATTGAGCCGCTTTAACTTTACGCAGCAGATCGGAAGCATCGCGACCAATCCCTTCTGCCGTGATTTCCACAGCCTGGATGATGCCCTGTGGGTCAACGATAAACGTACCACGGTCAGCCAGACCTTCTGCTTCACGCATGTTTTCAAAGTTACGTGTCAGTTGGCCCGTTGGGTCACCGATCATGGTGTATTTGATTTTGCCAATGGTTTCAGAGCTGCTGTGCCACGCTTTGTGCGTGAAATGGGTGTCGGTAGACACAGAGTAGATTTCCACGCCACGCTGTTGGAATTCGTCGTAGTAGTCAGCAACATCACCCAGTTCGGTCGGGCAGACAAACGTAAAGTCAGCCGGATAGAAGAAGAATACGCTCCATTTTCCTTCGATATTCTTCTCCGTTACTTCGATGAATTGACCGTCTTTGAACGCCATGTTTTTGAATGGTTTAACTTGGGTATTGATTACTGACATCACTTTATCCTCATGTGTTTTCGTATGTGGCTAAAGTACAGAAATGTGATCGTTATCACCAATCTGTTATCTTTATCGAATCAATAAGCAATACCTAACGTAATGCGCAATCAGGGATACGAGATCTCCATATCGGTGCCACCGATTCTGATTGTCTTGAAACGCGGCTCAACGGCCTCAATTTTTCCGTCCGTTACCGACGCGATCAACTGTTCCATACTCATCGTGCCATATATGCTGGCCGCAATTTGCCATTGTCCTTTGTCATCACGGACGAGGATCTTTCCACCACTCCCCCAACCCGATTTAGGGAAAATGAGCACTTCATTATGACCGTCACTGGTCAAGTCAATCGCGAAAAGCAGACAAGTCGCTTCCCTGCATTGATTACCCAGATTATCTCCTTGCAACAGGCCTTCAATACCTTCTTCTGATGGCCCCACCCATTCGCTCTGAACAGGACGAATTTTAACGGATTTCCCCTGCAACAGTTCACGCAATGCCTGCCGTCCTGCGGTATCCAGTATTCGATCTTGCGCCAGTTCTTCAACCAGCCAAACCCATTGTTGCCTACCCGCTCTCCCCAGTTCATCGCGTAGCACCCACAGATCAAACGTATCGATTGGCGTCTTTCCGCTAAGCAGGCGCTGAACCTGATTTCTTGCGCTGAATGCCTCTGGGTTCAACACCGGAGTATGTAACAACACCATCAGAATACAGGTGAAAACCGCGAGCAGCGGATTACTCATCCGTAGAGGCTTTAACCAGACACCAGAGCGACGAATAACGGCCCACAGCATAGCCAGGCTGTAAAGCATGACGACCGCTATCACGAAGATCGCCTGAAACCGGAAAGGCATCAGGCCGTATTGTTCAATACGCAGCCAACTGGAATATCCCGCCAATCCCACAAGAATCGGCAAACAGGGCACACTCGCACTGACCAACCCACGGAACACCGCAGGATAAGGTCGTGCATCGTTATCGTCCTGAGATGCGCAATTAATCAAAAAGATATTCACGCCAACCAGACATAATAAAATGGCCGTGGAATGCCCCGTCCTCCATATCGGTGCCAGGCCGCTAAAAGGCAGCGTTAAGACGAAAAGCAGCGTGATCAGCGCACTGAGCGGCAAGAGGAAACGACAGGCCGATAGCAGGATCCCACGCAACAACCCGACAACAATTTCTTTCGTCATTCCGATATAGATGCCAATAGAAAACACTATCGGCAGAAGTAGCATGTAGAACCGATGATGATCGAGAACTTTACCCACCTGCGGGAACCCCAGCATGCTGAACAACATACCGCACAGTACGAGCAACAACACGACGACTAAAACGAAGAGCCATGCTAATAGCACGGTAAAAATATTGATCCAGGCATGTTTACAGAGAGAGTCATAAGACGGCCATCGCCCTTCACGGCTCGGCCAACTGCTAATGAAAGTACAGCAGATATACCCAAGGAGAATGCTACACAATATCCAGGAAGGGGGCAGCGAGGATTTCCCATTATCGTAGAGAAGCCAACCGCTGACTGCCGTTATCATCGCCGTCAACGCGCCACACCACACGCCTACTTTTTTCAAAAAGTGAGAACATTTCTGCAATTGCAGACTGATGCCGCCAACCGCCGCCATCACGATCAACAACGTCTGAAACATGCCCTCTTTCATTTCCAAAGCGGTGACAAATAAAAGTCCCTGAAGCAGACCAATAACCAGATAAAACTTTAACGATAGGGCGTTGGCGGTAGGCATGGTAAATCCTTTTATTAATACAAATACATGAAGGAATTGTTCGACGGAACACGATTGATATTGTCAGTTTGATCCATTCTGTACCATGATATCTTCCAAGATAGGAACCATTAATGGGTGAAAATTCAGGGAGTCACCACGCTTTCTGACTTGTCACGCACCTCAACGAAATTAAGGCAGGTTAGTGTGGATCGTTTCAATCACCCAGCACTTCGTCGCGCTTTTACGTCTCTGGCCTTTTGCCTATTGACGTTTAACGTCCATGCCCAAACTCACGATCCGCTATTGACGTTGTCCTCTCATGATACTCCCCCTTCTGCATCCGCCGACAGCCAGGCGCGTGGAATTTTGATCGCCGTCGATCAAGCCACGCTGTCCAGCGATCTGGCTGGACGTATTGTGGAACTCCCGTTTAGAGAAGGGGAGTCTTTCAAGAAAGGCGATCTATTGGTGCGGTTTGACTGTTCGATTTATCAGGCTCAACTGGCGGCTGCTCAGGCCGCCATGCGCGCCGCAGAAGCAGAGTTAAGCCAAAATCAGCAACTGGCACAAATGAAATCCGTGGGAAGACACGCAGTATCATTATCCGCCGCGCGCTTTGCGCAGTCTCAGGCAGAAAGCCAGGTCTATCAGATCCAGGTCAATCGCTGCCGACTGCTGGCACCGTTCGACGGGCAAGTCGTCAAACGGCGAGCCCAGACACACGAGAGTGTCGGTCTTGGTGCGCCAATACTCGACATTGTTAATAATCGCCATTTAGAGATCAACCTACTCGTACCATCGCGACTCCTGTCAGTATTAAAACCTGGGTTAAGCTTTACGTTTACGCCAGATGAAACCGGTAAACCGCTACAGGCTAGCGTATCCCGATTAGGCGCACGTATTGATGAAAGCAGCCAAACGCTAAGCCTGACTGGCGTTATCGAAAGCAAAGACAACAGCCTGATGGCCGGTATGAGCGGCACAGCACACTTTCCGGAGAAACTGTGAGTACACAGCCTCAACCTTCTTCCGAGCGTATCTTTGCCCATTTTTTGGATATTGAGCGTCAGGCACGATCGGCTCACAACATCGAAGAGTTGGCCTATTGCATTGTTAACGATGCTCAGGAATTGTTCGGGTTTCGCCATGCCGCACTCGTGATTAACGGTAAAGTGCGTGCTGTAACGGGTGTAACACAACCCGCACCGCACGCTCCCTTTGTCGCCTTTGTTGAACGAGCCAGTGCACAGTTGCAGAGCAACCAACAGCATGAACAGTGCGCGGTAGTGGCGGCAATGTCGCTGGATCAGCAAAGCCGCAGTGACTGGCAGGCGCTATCGGCCCCCGAGGTGCTGTGGTCGCCGCTGAAAGATCGCCAGGGAGACACGTTTGGTGGCATCTGGTATGCCAGAGAATCCATCTGGCAACATGCCGATCAATTACTAATAGCGCAGCTTGCACATGCATATAGCCATGCCTGGTTGGCGATGGAGCCACAGCGCTCATGGCAACGCACACGTTGGCGGTGGAAGTTGGCGATCCCTTGCCTACTCGCGTTCGCCTGCTTGTTTATACCCGTTCGTCAGTCCGTACTTGCCCCTGCCGAAGTGATTCCATATAACGGCCGGGTGGTCACCGCCCCTCTGGATGGTGTCGTTGAAGCATTCGCTGTTCAGCCAAATCAACGCGTGCGAAAAGGCGATCTTCTGGTGCGCTTCGACGCTACCACACTGAAGGCGCAGGCAGACGTAGCTGAAAGAGCACTGAACGTAGCCGAAGCAGAGCACCGAGCCAATTCACAACGTGCGTTTCAGGATGCCGATTCCAAAGCAAGACTGGATTTACTTGCGGCGCAAACGGCACAAAAACGTACTGAATATGAGTACGCCAATGCCTTGTTGAGCCGCACTGAAATTCGTGCCGATCGTGACGGTATCGCGGTGTTTGCCGACGCTGAACGCTGGACAGGCAAACCCGTACGCACTGGGGAACGTTTGATGGAGATGGCCGATCCGTCATCAGTCGCGCTGCGTATTGAGCTGGATGTTGGCGACGCCATCCATCTGGAACCCGATGCGCCAATCACGCTCTTTCTGGACAGCGATCCAATGACGCCACATGCGGCGGTGCTGGAACGCATCGCTTATGAATCGGAGCAAACCCCCGCCGGTAATCTGGCCTATCGTCTGGATGCACGCTTTACCGGAGAACCTCCGCGAATCGGATTACGCGGAACCGCCAAGGTATCCGGCGAGTATGTACCACTAGCGATCTACCTGTTTCGTCGTCCACTTGCTGCAATACGCCAATCGGTGGGGTTATGAGCGAGTTTTTACCCACACTAAGAACCGACCTACAGTTGACAGAATCTGCGGCAGGCCTGGATGGCGCGCCGCAATGGGTATTGGTCGATCCGGTCACCGGGCGCTATTTTAAACTCGTGCCATCGGCAATACGCTTGTTGCGACACTGGCCGCTGCGCCACCCCAAACAGGTGCTGGAAGCCGCCAATAGGGAGCCAGGCCTGCCGTTGCAGGTTAAAGATCTAGAGATGCTACTGCACTTTTTACGCAGCCATGACCTGATCGCCGCCAACGATCCAAAGCAACGTCACAGCTATGCCGTTAAAGCGCTGGCATCTCGTGTCAGTCTGTGGAAAACACTGCTGCATCAGTACCTGTTTTTCCGTATCCCGCTATGGCGCCCAGATCCTTGGCTTAGTCACACTTGGCCATGGCTGGCACGCTACGGTCTGCCTTTTCTACGCATCGCGCTCCCAATCATCCTGTTACTGGGCGCTTTTCTGGTCAGCCGAGATTGGGTCAGCTATACCCATGCCTTTCCTCATCTTTTCAGCCTACAGGGGATGGCAGCATTCGGTGTTGCACTCGTCTTCGCCAAATTCGTGCACGAACTGGGTCACGCCTTTATGGCCAAGCGGGCAGGTTGCCGGGTGCAAAATATGGGCGTGGCATTTATCGTGTTGTTTCCCCTGTTTTATACCGATGTTACCGATGCCTGGAAATTGAAAGACCGGAGAGCGCTATTGCTGATCAGTGCTGGCGGTATTCTGGCTGAATTGATGCTGGCCTGCATCGCCCTGTTAGCCTGGTCACTGTTGCCCGACGGCCCCATGCGAACCGCCGCATTTATGCTCTCTAGCGTGACCTGGGTCACGACGCTGATCGTTAACCTCAATCCCTTAATGCGCTTTGACGGCTACTTTCTGCTGAGTGATTTCTGGCGGGTGGAGAACCTACAGGAACGCGCCTACACTCTGTGCCGCTGGCGACTGCGTGAGGCGTTATTTGGCTATGGTCGCGCGGCACCACAGGTTTGGTCACCCGCCATGCAACGCAAGCTGCTGATATGGGGATATGCCTCGTGGGTATGGCGCTTTTTTCTCTTTTTCGGTATCGCACTGGTGGTGTATCACTTTTTTATCAAGGTTGTCGGTATTGCACTGATGTTGGTGGAAATCGGCTGGTTTATTGTGCTGCCGATCGTTAAAGAGATACATATCTGGTGGTCCATGCGAAAAACGGCTCATCCTTTAAAGTTGCTACGTTCAGGCTTAATACTGGCGGCCATACTGCTGCTCTTGCTGTTTCCCTGGCGCGGCAACATGCGTATTCCTGCCGTACTGGAAGCAGAAAACGTCGGTGTACTCTATGCGCCCCTTTCCGCACAGGTCAAAACGCTGCATGTGATTGACGGCCAGCGAGTCAAGACGGGTGAGGTTTTACTGGAATTAACGTCATCCGATCTGGATTACCGCCTGGCGATTGAACGTCAGCAAATCGCGATACTGCAACAACGGTTGCTGCGCGGCGCAACACGTCAGGAAACCGCCAGTGAAATTCAGGTCATCGACCGTCAACTGGCACAATCGCTGGCTCGCTATCGAGGGCTGTCAGCACAGCGACAACGATTGTCCATTACCGCCCCGCATGACGGTGAAGTGAGAGATATTGTACGCAGTATGACCGAAGGCCGCTGGTTGGTCACGGATATGCCTCTACTCCGCGTGGTGGAGCAAGGCGCAGGGAAAGTACAAGGCTACCTACCGGAAGATGCGCTCAAACGGGCAAAAACGGGCATGACGGGTCAGTTTATTGCTGACGACCCCGCCTATCCCCCTCTTACGGTGGAACTCAAAGAGATTGCTCCAACCGGTGTAGCCTACCTGCAACAAGAAATGCTGGCCTCCGATCGCCACGGGCCTATCGCGGTACGCCGCGACCGGGACAATCATCCCCAACCGATACAAGCGCAGTATCGCGTCCGTTTTGTCATACAGGACAAGCAGGCCTTGCCGCCCCAACCTCTTCGGGGCAGCGTGATACTCGAAGGAGAAAGAGAATCTCTACTCGGGGCGTTATGGCGCAAAGTGGCTGCACTGGGTATTAGAGAGAGTGGATTTTAGCCAGTTTATTCATCAGCATATATGCCTGCTTTCTGGTATCTGGAGCAGGCCATACCCCACATTGAAAAAGTGCCGTACATTTCATAAACAATAAAATTCTCTAATGTTGAATAAGATCACTTGCCTGTCTATTGCACTGGCAACATTTCACATCTCCGCAACAAATAAATCATTCACTGACTTTAGTTACGCTGATAAAACGCAAATTTCACAGCATCTCCATCATTTCTTTAACTCAAATAAGAAAAACTTTGATTAGTAAAATTTAAAATAATCAAAAAGTTAAAAAATAAACTTTTTTTCTTTTCAGCCAATGCAAAAGCTTGTTGCCAGTTTGATTTTTATGTGTAATTTTGTTCCTGGTGTTTACATAAAATTACAATTTGATAAGCAAGCGAAGTAAGGCGTCTCAAGATCGTGCATAAAAATCATCAGATACATTTCACACAATGTGGAGTTCCCCTCATTCCAAGGAGAAGATGTTTATGAAATGCGTTCAACGTCTGTTTGCCAAATCAGCTATTGCTGCTGTGTTGGGTGTCGGTTTTTTCCTGCCACAATCTGCACTTGCCTGCAGCGAACCAAGTAGCCAATACATTGGCAGCGTGTGTTACATGGCTACCAAATATTGTCCTGAAGGTTACATAATTGCAGATGGTCGCACACTAAATACAAACAGTAACCAGGCGCTTTATTCGTTGATTGGCAACCTATATGGCGGCACCGCGCCCTCGACGTTCGCCTTACCAAACCTACAGGGCCGAACAGTTGTTGGCTCAGGTACGTTTAACAGCACAGCATACCCCGTTGCGAAAACGGTTGGTCAGGAAATTGCAGTCGGAACCGGTAGCAGTTCGGTGACACTGACTGCTCCACAGATCCCCCCGCATACTCATCCGGCAACATTTTCGTTGAACGCTGCCAGCACCTCAGTATCCCTTCCGCTGAGCGGCAGTATCACCAATCTGCCGTTTAATGCCGCAGCCAGCCTCAGTGTGACTGGGATTGCAAAAATTGGCTCGTCAACCACGACTGGCAGAAACATCAACCTGACTGACAAAGCGTTATTAACTTCTGTCGGCGGTCCAAGTGCATTAATCTACGCACCCGCTGGTGCAACCAATGACAGGCAGCTAGGACCGGATGGCAGTGTAACCGGCACCGCCACGGGCAATATCAGCAGCACCGCAAGTGGCGGCCAGTTAGCAGGGAATGCAACGGGCCCGCTGACTTTGCCAGTGACGGGTTCGGTCAGCGTAAACGCGAATGTCACGCAGCCTGCGCCAGTGGTGACTCCTGTGTCGGTAGCAGTACAGGTTAGGGATCCATCATTAGTACTTACCGCGTGTATTGCCACCCAAGGTCTTTATCCTGTCAACCCTAACTGATTGCCATAACTGACTGATAGTAAAATGGGTTTCACCGTTACGTATGGTGGCGTAGTTTCGTCGCCATACGCCAAAAAGAAGAACAAAATGTAAAAAACAATTATTTATACAAAAAGGCAATAAATTTAACGCTTGTACCTATGTTTTAATCATCTACTGTCACTTAATTAACACTATTTGTTTGTTTAAAAAGACTTTTTCTTGGTGGCAAGAGTAAATATCGCAATGTGTTCTGTGTCTCGAGGGTATTGTCTATGTTATGGCTCCATCTGTTCAGAAATCGTCACCCATCAAACAAGCAACATAATACCGTCCCGCATGCTGTAACGCTGACGAGCAATACTCCATTAGGGTATGCGCTTGAGGCGCGCATGTTGTTTGATGGAGCCATTGCGGCCACTGCGGATCAAACGACGACCACACAGGATAGCGCGGCTCAAACTGCCACAGCCGCCAGCCACACAGAAAACAGCACGCACCAAACCGATACTTCTAGTGATAACGCCGCCGATGACACCACTGTGGCGGTAGCAAGCGATCCGACTACATCGTCCAAAGACGTGGTTTTCATCGATACCTCGGTAGCCGATTATCAGACACTGCTCAATCAAGTGCCCTCAGGAACAGAAGTGGTACTGTTAGATAGCAGCGCAGACGGCCTGAGCCAAATGACGGAGTGGGCGAAGACGCACAGCGGCTATGACACCATCCATATCATCAGTCATGGTTCAGAAGGCCGTCTCCATCTGGGGGCTATCACGCTGGACTCCGATAATGTGGCGTCACGCCAAAGCGATTTGAGCACGCTCGGCGCTGCATTAACCGAAAATGGCGACATTCTGCTTTACGGATGCTCGGTGGCATCAGGTGAGGGAATGAGTTTTATCAATGCTATCGCTACCGCAACGGGAGCAGATGTGGCCGCATCCAGCGACCTGACAGGCGATACGGTTAAAGGCGGAAACTGGACACTGGAACAACGCGTCGGTTCAGATGCGATACAGGCTGACGCACTGGCGTTCAGCGATTATAACCAGTTGCTGACGCTCGTCTCCTTTGACTCGAATGACTTTAGCAGCAACGCTGCGACCTACACCAAACCGGTCACTGGCATCGATATTACCTTTAGTGGGGTCGATGGATATTCGTTTGCCAATAACCTCGGCAGCAACTATAACGTCTTCCCAGATAGTGGGAGCAATTCTACCGGTGACGGCACCAGGCTGACCATCGCCATTGCGTCGGGCTATACCTTCGACTTGACCAGCTTCAGCTACCGTACTTCTCTTGAAGACACCATTACGCTGACCTTTACCTATGCTAATAATACAACGGTCACTGGAACACTGACGGCCACAGCAAATGCGGATATAACCCTTAGCAATTTTTCCGTCTTTCTCGATGCCTCAAACAATGCGTTGTCAGCTTCAGCCAACGATGTCATCAAGGTAGTGATCGCCTCCGTCAACGGCTTTGGCGCCTTTGACTTCGGCACCAATAATTTCGATATTTCTGACGTTAAAGCCATTGTCCCATCGGTCAACAATGCGCCGATCATCAGCAACACAACGGTGAGCAAAACATTCAATGAGGATACCTCTCAGACATTCTCCGCGACGGATTTTGGTTTTAGTGATGTGGACAGCGGCGACACGCTGCAATCCATCACTATCGTGGCTGCACCGACAGCGGGTGAACTGTTTATCGATGTGAATGGTGACGGCGTGCGTGGCGTAGGGGATACGCTGATCGGCAATGGTACGGTGGTCACCGCGGCTAATATCGACAAACTGACCTTCCGTCCTGCCGATAACGCTAACGGCGCGGGCTACGCCGCCTTCACCTGGACGGTCAGCGATGGCACCGCGTCGTCCGCCAACGTGGGCACCATGACGCTCAACGTGACGGCGGTGAACGATGCACCAACCGATATTACGCTCTCTGCCACCGCCTTTGCGCAATCACTCGGCAGCAACGGCACTGTCGCCACCCTGACAGCGACCGATGTGGATTCCTCGGCGTTTACCTACAGTCTGGTGAGTGGCAGCGGCAGTACCGATAACGCGCTGTTCACCATTAGTGGCAACACGCTGAAAGCGGTCAATGCTGCAACCATGGCAGCCGGGACCTATTCCGTGCGTCTCCAGGTGTCTGACGGTGCCGCCACCTATGACAAAGTAGTGTCGTTGGTGGTGGTGGATGATATCGCCCCTACGTTTGACCAGTCACCTAGCGTGTCCAACGCCACCGCGGGCGGTTTTAAGCTGAGTGGCAGCCTCACTGAAACTGGCAATGTGTATTATGTGGTGGTGGCTGACGGTGCCAGTGCTCCAACCGCGACGCAAGTGATCGCCGGGCAAAATGCCGCTGGTGGCGTTGCCCCTGCTTCGGGCAATCAGGTGCTGGGTTCTTCTCCATTCGACTTTAACTTTACCTTGACCGGCCTTGCCGCCAGTACTGCGTATGATGTGTACGTGGTGGCCAGGGACAGTGCAGGTAACAATACGATCAGTGTGGTCAAGGTTGATGCCACGACAACCTCAACCGCCAATACCCCGCCGACATTCAGCAACCTGAACGGCGGATCCACCTATACCGAAAATGGCAGTGCCGTGGTGATAGACAGCAATGTCACGGTCGCCGATGTTGAGCTTGATACGCTCAATAGCGGGCTTGGTAACTATAATGGCGCATCAATTACCCTCGTTCGCAACGGTGGTACCAACAGCAATGATATATTTGGCAACAGCGGCTTACTGGGAGCGCTGACGCAGGGGCAAAATTTCACGTACAACGGTACAGCGGTAGGCAGCGTCACCACCAATGCAAACGGAACGTTGGTGCTGACGTTCAACAGCAACGCGACCTCGGCTATTGTCGATGCCGTGATGCAATCCCTAACCTATGCGAACAGTTCCGACAATCCGCCGTCCAGTGTCACCCTGAACTGGACCTTTAATGACGGTTCGATGAACAGTGTCAGCAGTAACCAGTCAGTATCCACTATTATTCCGGTCAACGATGCACCCGTGGTCTCCGGCACCACCGTTACGCTGACCGCCACAACGGAGAACGCCGTCTCACCGACCACTGCGGTGTCGTCGTTGTTGAGTGCTACAGGTTATGCAGATGTGGACGGCGGTGCCGTTAGTGGGATCGCGCTGACGGCGTTGACCGGTAACGGGACGTGGCAATACTCGACGAACAGCGGTGCCGACTGGTTTAGCATCGGTGCAGTATCCAATTCGTCGGCGTTGCTGCTCAGTTCAACGACACAGATTCGCTATGTGCCGGACGGCGCTAACAGCGAAACCGCAACGTTAGGTTTCAGAGCGTGGGATCAAACCAGTGGCACAGCGACGTCTGGTGCGACCAGAGGGCTAGCGGATACCTCAACGACTGGAGGCACCAGCGCGTTTTCCACCAACAGTGTCCAGGCTACACTGGCGGTGAGTAACATCAACGATGCGCCCGTGATCTCCGGCACCGTTCCGCCACAGACGCTGGCACAGGGCGGCAGCCTGAACTTTGCGCTACCGTCGGGGCTGTTT
>NZ_JSXC01000040.1 GCF_000803215.1 Pectobacterium fontis | reverse complement strand
ATATGACTTGACCACTACAAATAAAAAATACTTGCTTCGCCGGGAACAAAAAATAATAAGGAAATAAATGTAAATTCAGATAATAAACATCTGGACGTAAAAACGTCCAGATGTTTATTTCAGTACTGTTGATTTAGTTAGCATGACTGGCAAGGCTGTCAATATAATCTGCATACCACTGCATCATTTCCCGACGGCCATCCAGATACTGCGCATGGTTATACGTTCCACGGATACTGTTTTTATCCATGTGAGCCAGTTGCATCTCGATCCATGCAGTATTAAAACCCTGCTCATGCAGAATGGTACTCATGGTGTGCCGAAAGCCGTGGCCGGTCGCTTTACCATCGTAGCCGATACGTTTGATGACCATGTTAATGCTGGCTTCACTCATTGGCTTGTTGGTATTGCAACGTCCGGGGAAGACCAGTTGATACTGGCCGGTGTAAGTCCGTAACTCCCGAATGATCGCCAGAGCTTGCCCTGACAAAGGCACCAGATGTTTACGGCGTTTCTTCATTCGGCTCTCGGGGATTGTCCACAACGCATTCTCCAGATCAAACTCTTGCCACTCTGCTGCGCGTAGTTCGATAGTACGTACCCCCGTCAGTAGCAGCAAACTGGTTGCCATACGCGTAATGCAACTGCCGTGGTAATCAGCCAGACGGGAAAGGAATGCGGGTAATTCAGATGCCTGAAGGTGAGGAAAGTGCTCCGTCTTTGGCGCAGTCAGAGTACCGGTTAATTCTGCGGCTGGGTTTATCGTTGCACGCCCGGTCGCGATGGCGTATCGGAAAATCTGATTGCAGTACTGCCTGACCTTACGGAGTTTCTCCAGTGAACCACGTTTTTCAATCAGACGTAAAACCTCCAGCATCTCAAGAGGAAGGATCTCTGCGACAGGACGTTTGCCCACATACGGGAAGATATCCTTATCCAACGCTTCCATAACGCTCTCAGCGTAGCTTTCCGACCACGAAATACACTTGTGCTTATGCCACTCCATAGCTAGCGCCCTGAAGGTATTAACGACGGATATCTTTTTGGCAAGTTTTTCGAGCTGTTTTTTCTCACTCGGGTCACCGCCATCAGCAATGACTTTCCTGGCTTCGTCGCGTTTTACCCGCGCATCAGCTAAAGAAATTTCAGGATAAACGCCGATAGATAACTTTTTCTCTTTACCGGCGATACGGTATTTCATACGCCAGTAACGTTTTCCAGTAGCTGTAACGAGAAGAAAAAGGCCACGTTCGTCAGAGAGTTTATAGTCTTTATCTTTAGGCTTTGCGGTCTCGACCTGCCGGGCTGTCAGTGCCATATGGGGGCCTCAAATTTCATTGAACACGAAGAGCCCCCCGATAAGCCCCCAGATGCAACTTGATTAAGGTAGAGTTGAGTTGAGGTTAGTGGAGTTCGGAATGTTCGAATATGACGTATGGCAGTGATTATACTTGAGTTTTGTGGAGTTTGGGAGATGTACGTAGAAGTGAAAGTGGTGCCCGGACTCGGAATCGAACCAAGGACACGAGGATTTTCAATCCTCTGCTCTACCGACTGAGCTATCCGGGCAACGGGGCGCATTAAACCGTATTGGCCGCGTGGCGTCAACGGGTTTATCAACGAAAGCGCTGAAAACCCTGCTGACTGCCGACTTTTCAGCCAAAATGCGGGCTTTACCGCATTTTGTGCCTGAAATCAGGTGAGTGCGCCGTTTTTGCGGCACAGCGCAAAGCGTAACACATCTTCTGCCAGCCGCTGGGCGGTAGCGATGCTGGCGGCCTGATGCTTGACCAGCAGGTTGCTCAGGCAGCCTTCCAGAATCAATTCCATCTGCTGCGCCACCATCTCGGGATCGTCGGTTTCCAACTCTTCTAACAAATCACGAGTGTACTGGTAAGACGCCAGTTTCTGCTGTTCCGCAATCTGGTGGATGGGGTGATTGATATCAGGGAAGAAGCTGCACGCCGCAATAAACAAGCAACCAGGATAACGCTGTTTGTTTACCGACTCATGCAGTACCTGATAACGTGCCAGCAGCTTCTGCTCGATGGTTTTGTCGTCGTCCAATAGCAGTTGACGCCGCCAGGTATCGACCTGTTGGCTATGGTGGCGCAGGCCGTCGTACAGCAGTGCCTCCCGATCCGGCCAGAATGGCGTCAGTTCTGCTACCGGAACCCCCAGTCTCTCTGCTAGCATATCCAGCGTCGTCATGGCAAAACCGTGCTGCTCCAGTAGCGTAAGCGCATGTTCAAGAACGTCTTCCCGTTGCATTCGGTCTCCTCCAGAAGCACAAAATCGAATAGACAGTGTCGTTTATGGGCTGAATTTCTGCAAATGTGCCTGA
The DNA here is from genome assembly GCF_000803215.1 of Pectobacterium fontis. Lineage (GTDB taxonomy): Bacteria > Pseudomonadota > Gammaproteobacteria > Enterobacterales > Enterobacteriaceae > Pectobacterium > Pectobacterium fontis. The sequence goes on along the minus strand of NZ_JSXC01000040.1, from coordinate 72,589 downwards.
AATTGTGCAGCGTTCATAAAACCAGTGACGCGCGAGCCGGGGATCTCTTTCCCTTGCGCGTCAAAAAAGACGATGGTCGGCAGCCCTAAAACCTGTAATTTTTTCAGCAGCGCGTTTTGTTCCTCGCGATTGGCGGTGACATCTGCCTGTAGCAGCGTGATGCGCGATAAATGGCTTTGCACCTTCGGGTCGCTGAAAGTGTATTTCTCAAACTCTTTGCAGGCCACACACCAGTCTGCGTAAAGATCGAGCATAACAGGTTGATGATTGTTTGCCAGCGCGCTATTGAGGTCGGCAATATTGGCGACAGGGGCAAAGTTCAAGGCTGAGGTATGGGGTTGCGCCACGCTCGTTGGGAGGAATACCCAGTCTTGCAGCGGTTTAGCGCTGATCACTACGCCTGCCAGCAGTAGTAGCTGTACGCCGCGCATCCAGCCTTTACTGCTGCGCAGCGTCAGCATGAGCGCCCAGCCGAAGAAGGCGATGCCGAGCGCGCTCCACAGGCGCATTCCCCAGGTTTCCCCCAGAATGCGCTCCAGCAGGAAGACGGGCAGCGCCAGAATAATGAAGCCAAATGCTTCCTTGACGTACTGCATCCACGGGCCGCTGCGTGGCAGCAGCTTGTTGCCAAACAGCGTGACCAAAATGAGCGGCAAGCCCATGCCCAGCGCGTAGAGATAAAGCGTGCCACCGCCTGCCAGCATGTTGCCGCTTTGAGCGATATAAAGCAGGATGGCGCTGAGCGGCGCGGTGGTGCAGGGAGAACAAATCAACCCTGCCAGTGCGCCCATGAAGAACACGCCGGTGACGGAGCCGCCTTGCTGGCGATTGCTCCACTCTGTGAGCCGGGTCTGTACCGATGACGGAAGCTGGAGCGTATACAGGCCAAACATGGACAGCGCTAGCGCAGCAAACATGACTGACAGGCCAATCAGAATATACGGATGTTGGAGCGCCGCCTGAAAGCGTAATCCGGCGGCGGCGACAATCAACCCAAGCAGCGTGTAGGTCAGCGCCATGCCCTGAACATAGGTGATCGACAGCAGCAGCGTGCGGCGCAGCGTCAGTTGTTCTTTTCTACCCAGCACCAGACTGGCAATCAGCGGGTACATTGGCAGGACGCAAGGGGTAAAGGCGATACCGATACCAATTAACAACGCCCACCACGGCGAGAACGGCATCGGCGTGCTCTGAGCTGATAGCGTATTCGGTGCATCCGTGCCTGCGTTAGCCAGCACCTGACTGAGAGGCACGCTACGGGTTTCCGGCGGATAGCAGAAACCCGCATCGGCGCAGCCCTGATAGGTGACTTTGACCGTTGCGCTGCTTTCCGCCTGTTCGATGGGAACCGTCAGCGCCAATCGGTCACGAAAAATAAACACCTGGCCGAAGAACTCGTCGTGATGACTTTCGCCCTGTGGCAATTCCACTTTGCCAAGCGTAGCCCCGTTTCCTTCAATCTTGATTTGCGCGCGATACAGGTAGTAATCGGGATGGATGTCCCAGCGCAGATTGAGTTGGTTGCCCTGCTGCTGAAACTCAAAGGCGAAAGCGCCATCGACTGGCAGAAAGCGTGACGTCGTACTGCTGCCAAACAGCGTCTGACTAAAAGGAGAGGCCGCCACACTGGGTGTGCCGAAAGCCGTCCATAACAGGAAAATCAGCGTAAAGATGCGTTGAGCCATGTCAGATAATCGCTATCGCCCCCGGATACCGGCAGAACTAACAGCTCCGGTGTCTCGTAAGGGTGTTGTTGTTTCAGGTGAGTCAGCAGCGCTTGCTGATGTGAGGTATCGCTTTTTATCAGCATTTGTACTTCTGATTGCTGTTCGATCTTGCCTTCCCAGTAATAGAGCGAACGTGCGCCGGGCAGCAGGGTGACGCAGGCGGCAAGCCGGGTTTCCAGCAGCGAATGGGCAAGCTGTTGCGCACAGGCGTCGTCAGGCGCGGTACACAATATGATGACAGCATCGCAAAGCGGGCGGTCAGACATCCTCTCCTCCGTGTCAGATAAACAAAATCCCAGACAACCAGAGCCACACTATACCTTGCTTTATTTACGTGAGGAAATGCTGCGGATCGACGTGTCAGGTCGATCCGCAAGGTTTGGGGAAACCAATTTTTAGATCAGGATACTGCCGAGGATAAAGCCAAAGATTACCGACAGCGTAATCGCGATGACACCGGGGATCAGGAAGGAGTGGTTAAACACAAACTTGCCGATACGGGTCGAACCAGTGTCGTCCATCTCCACTGCCGCCAGCAAAGTAGGGTAGGTCGGTAGCACGAACAGCGCGGAAACGGCAGCAAAAGAGGCCACGGCGGTCACGGGTGAAACGCCCAGCAGCAGTGCAGCAGGCATCAGCGCTTTTGCCGTCGCGGCCTGAGAGTAAAGCAGCGTGGCGGCAAAGAACAGCACGACGGCTAGCATCCATGGATAGCTTTGCAGCAGGGTGCCAGCGGTGTCCTGAATATCGGAAATGTGTGCCTTAACAAAGGTATCCCCCAGCCAGGCCACGCCCATCACGCAGATACAGGCGCTCATACCAGACTTAAACGTGCTGGCGGAGAGGATGCGCGCGGTGTCGATTTTGCAGGTGAGGCAAATCAGTGTGGCGATGGTCAGCATAAAGACCACAATCGCTTCGTTGCGTGGCAGAACGGGATTCTGAATCAGCCCAACCGTACTGCTGATTGCGGTGGCATACAGCACGACAGCGACGATACCGATCAGAAACAGCATTACGGACAACTTGGCTCCCGGTTGGATCTCATGCTGGCTATTCCCACGCAGCGTGGTTTCGCCTTTTTTCAGACGTTCCTGATAAATCGGATCGTCTTTCAGCTCTTTACCCAGGAAGTTGGTCACAATTGCCGTTAACAGGATCGCCGCCAGCGTGGTAGGAATACAGATACCTAACAGCAACAGATAGCTGACACCATGCGGCTCAAGAATACCGGCAACAAACACCACTGCCGCCGAGATCGGCGACGCGGTAATGGCGATTTGCGAGGCGACAACGGCGATAGAGAGCGGGCGAGAAGGACGAATGCCCTGCTCTTTGGCGACTTCAGCAATCACTGGCAGGGTGGAGAAGGCGGTGTGCCCGGTTCCAGCCAGAATCGTCATAAAGTAAGTCACCAGCGGCGCGAGAAAGGTGACGTATTTCGGGTGTTTACGCAGCAGTTTCTCCGCCAGACTAACCAGATAATCCATTCCGCCCGCCACCTGCATCGCGGCGATGGCGGCGATAACGGCCATGATAATTTCAATGACATCAAAAGGGATTACGCCGGGCTTGATCTGAAACCCCAGCGTGAGAACAAGCACTCCCAGACCACCGGCAAAACCAATGCCGATACCTCCCAGTCGAGCCCCCAAATAGATGGCGAGCAGAACGATGAGTAACTCAAGACCAAGCATGACTATGCTCCTTAATTAATAAAAAATTCAATCTACTCGTCATACTTCAAGCTGCTTGTGCGTTGGCTTCCCTTACTCACCCCAGTCACTTACTTGTGTAAGCTCCTGGGGATTCGTGCGGTTGCCGCCTTCACGCAACTCGAATTATTTAGAGTACATAACTTATTCTTATGGCTATAGGCGGCAAAAAATACAGGCGCGCGGTTCTTCGTGAACGGACGTGCCTGTTGGAATTAGATGGCGATATTAGGGAAGCTCGTTTTCATCGGTGTAGCGTTTAGCTTTGTACGCCGGATGCATCAGGTTCTGGATGGAAAAAATGTCATCCAGTTCGGCTTCGGTCAGCAGACCACGCTCCAGTACGACGTCACGCACACTTTTCCCCGTTTCTGCACAAATTCTGCCGACGATATCGCCGTTGTGGTGGCCGATAAACGGGTTCAGGTACGTCACAATACCGATAGAATTGAAGACATAGGCTTCGCACACGTCCTTATTGGCGGTGATACCGTTAACGCATTTCTCCAGCAGGTTGTAGCAGGCGTTGGTCAGAATGTGGGTCGATTCAAACATCGCCTGACCGATGACGGGTTCCATCACGTTTAACTGCAATTGCCCGGCCTCCGACGCCATCGTGACGCAGGTGTCGTTACCGATGACCTTAAAGCACACCTGATTGACCACTTCCGGCACCACTGGGTTAACCTTGGCGGGCATGATCGAAGAACCCGCCTGTAGCTCCGGCAGGTTGATTTCATTCAGGCCCGCACGGGGGCCGGAAGAGAGCAGACGCAGGTCATTACAGATTTTCGACAATTTCACCGCCAGACGCTTCAGCGAGCTGTGTACCATCACATAGGCACCGCAGTCTGAGGTTGCTTCGATCAGGTCTTCGGCTGGCACGCACGGCAGGCCGCTGACTTCCGCCAGACGCTGCACCGCCAGTTGCTGATAGCCGTCCGGGGTGTTCAGGCGTGTGCCAATCGCCGTCGCGCCCAGATTGACCTCAAGCAGCAGTTCCGCCGTGCGCAGCAGGTTTTTAATTTCTTCCTGCAATAGCACATTAAATGCATGAAATTCCTGGCCAAGTGTCATCGGCACGGCGTCCTGCAACTGGGTTCGCCCCATCTTCAGAATGTCTTCAAACTCTTTGGCTTTATGCTCGAAGCCGCCGCTCAGTTTTGCTATCGCCGCCGTCAGTTTTAGTATGGCCGCGTAAACGGCGATACGAAATCCGGTGGGATAAGCATCATTGGTGGACTGACACTTATTCAGATGATCGTTGGGGTTCAAATACTGGTATTCGCCTTTCTGGTGCCCCATGAGTTCCAGACCAATATTGGCTAATACTTCGTTGGTATTCATATTGACCGACGTCCCAGCGCCCCCTTGATAGACATCAACCGGGAACTGATCCATACATTTACCGTGATTCAACACTTCATCGCAGGCGCGAATGATGACGTCGGCGATTTTTTTCGGGATCGTTTGCAGTTCTTTGTTCGCTAGCGCGGCGGCTTTTTTCACCATGACCATGCCGCGCACAAACTCGGGAATATCGCTGATTTTATTGTTACTGATAGAGAAATTTTCAACGGCGCGCAGCGTATGCACGCCATAATACGCGTCTGCGGGAACTTCTCGGGTGCCTAACAGGTCTTCTTCAATACGGATATTTTCTGACATGAGAGTGCCTATCCTGTTGTACGACGCGTGATGTAACGCGTCGTTGTGGACTGGAATGCCGCCCGGAACCAATTGTTTCGAAAGGAAATTATTGCTAAAGGCAACGGTTTCGAAAAACAATGTGCTCGGATAAACCGTCTTGTCTTGGCAATCGCCTTGGTATGTTTAACCAAGCAAGTATCCATTACCGTGAGGATATGTCGCGACGATAACGAAAAACAGGTGTTTAGATCACTATACTGACGTTCTTTACGATTACGATAAATGAACTGTGATTGTAGTCACGCGTCACTATTTTAGACTAACGCTCCTGTAATGGAGGCTTGAAAATGTGCGGAGGCGCACCCATTTGAGTAAATCACGATGTGCCGGATCGCAGAGCAGGGGCGTATGTCACCTACTTCGTTGAGAGTAAGGCGCGCTGAATTTTTAATAGCGATGGCGTAATACGTTTTTATTAACTTAACGACAGTTCGCGTAAAAACACAGGAGAACCGGGTGCGCTGGTTACCGTTATTATTTATTTTCATTTTAGTTTACATAGAGATATCGCTGTTTATTCAAGTGGCTGAGGTACTGGGCGTTGCGATGACCTTACTACTGGTGATCTTCACGTCCTGCCTAGGTGTCTCGCTGGTGCGCAATCAGGGGATGAAAACGCTGGTGCAAATGCAGCAGAAAATGGCGACTGGTGAAAGCCCGGCGGCTGAAATGGTCAAAAGCGTTTCATTGGCGCTGGCTGGCTTTTTGCTCCTGATTCCCGGTTTCCTGACTGATTTTCTGGGGTTGTTGCTATTGCTGCCACCAGTGCAGAAAAGCCTGACGCTTAAACTGATGCCTCACCTGAATATCTGGCGTTCTGGCACTGGCTCCGGCGCGTCGTCTTCTGGCGGTAGCACCTTTGAGGGTGAATACCAGCGTAAGGATGATGGACGTGGAAATATTGAACACAGAGACGATCGGGATGACCGCTAACCTCAAGCCAGTCTGAAAAGCAGCTAAGGATTATCATACTGATAATCCTTATTTTTTACTTGCTGCTAACGACAAGTTGCCGCTTAACGCAAAAAAAATGAATTTTTTCCCTTGAAGGGCGGTGAAACGCCCCCACTTAGAACACCACAAGGCCGATTATGCAAAACATAGTCGGCGTTTATCCTAAACCGATATGGACTTTCTCAAAGGAGAGCTATCAATGAATATTCGTCCATTGCATGACCGCGTGATCGTCAAGCGTAAAGAAGTCGAGTCAAAATCTGCTGGCGGTATCGTACTGACTGGTTCTGCCGCGGGTAAATCTACCCGTGGTGAAGTTCTGGCTGTGGGTCATGGACGCATCCTGGAGAATGGCGAAGTGAAGCCGCTGGATGTGAAAGTTGGCGACATCGTTATTTTCAACGATGGCTATGGCGTGAAAGCAGAGAAGATCGATAACGAAGAAGTGTTGATCATGTCTGAAAGCGACATTCTGGCAATTGTTGAAGCGTAATTGCGCGTAATCATCTGAACTGAACGAATTTAAGGGAAGTACATCATGGCAGCTAAAGACGTAAAATTCGGTAATGACGCGCGCGTAAAAATGCTGCGCGGCGTAAATGTACTGGCTGATGCAGTGAAGGTTACCCTGGGCCCTAAAGGCCGTAACGTAGTTTTGGATAAATCCTTCGGTGCACCGACCATTACTAAAGACGGCGTATCTGTTGCGCGTGAAATCGAACTGGAAGATAAGTTTGAGAACATGGGCGCGCAGATGGTGAAAGAAGTGGCCTCTAAAGCGAATGACGCAGCAGGCGACGGCACCACAACCGCAACCGTATTGGCGCAGGCTATCATCACTGAAGGCCTGAAAGCGGTTGCTGCGGGTATGAACCCGATGGATCTGAAACGCGGTATCGATAAAGCCGTTATCGCCGCAGTTGAAGAGCTGAAAGCACTGTCTGTACCGTGCTCCGACTCTAAAGCCATTGCTCAGGTTGGTACTATCTCCGCTAACTCCGACGAAACCGTGGGCAAAATGATTGCCGAAGCGATGGACAAAGTCGGTAAAGAAGGCGTTATCACCGTTGAAGAAGGTACGGGTCTGCAAGACGAGCTGGACGTGGTTGAAGGTATGCAGTTCGACCGTGGCTACCTGTCTCCGTACTTCATCAACAAGCCAGAAACCGGTGCGGTAGAGCTGGAAAGCCCGTTCATCCTGCTGGCTGACAAAAAAATCTCCAACATCCGCGAAATGCTGCCCGTTCTGGAAGCGGTAGCGAAAGCGGGCAAACCGCTGGTTATCGTTGCTGAAGACGTTGAAGGCGAAGCATTGGCAACGCTGGTGGTTAACACCATGCGCGGTATCGTGAAAGTGGCGGCGGTGAAAGCACCGGGCTTCGGCGACCGTCGTAAAGCAATGCTGCAAGATATCGCGACGCTGACTGGCGGTACGGTTATCTCTGAAGAGATCGGTCTGGAGCTGGAAAAAGCGACGCTGGAAGATCTGGGTCAGGCAAAACGCGTGGTGATCAACAAAGACACTACCACCATCATTGATGGTACAGGTGAAGAAGCGGCGATTCAGGGCCGTGTTGCTCAGATTCGTCAGCAGGTTGAAGAAGCGACGTCTGATTACGACCGCGAAAAACTGCAAGAGCGTGTGGCTAAACTGGCTGGCGGCGTAGCCGTGATCAAAGTGGGCGCAGCAACTGAAGTTGAAATGAAAGAGAAGAAAGCCCGCGTTGAAGATGCCCTGGCTGCGACTCGCGCTGCGGTAGAAGAAGGCGTGGTTGCGGGTGGTGGCGTGGCGCTGGTTCGCGTTGCGGCTAAACTGGCTTCTCTGACTGCTCAAAACGAAGACCAAAACGTGGGTATCAAAGTTGCGCTGCGCGCGATGGAAGCTCCACTGCGTCAGATCGTTTCCAACGCCGGTGAAGAGCCATCTGTCGTGGCAAATACCGTTAAAGCGGGCGAAGGTAACTACGGTTACAACGCAGCAACGGAAGAATACGGCAACATGATCGACTTCGGTATCTTGGATCCGACCAAAGTCACCCGTTCTGCGCTGCAATACGCGGCTTCCGTTGCGGGCCTGATGATCACGACCGAATGTATGGTAACTGACCTGCCGAAAAGCGATGCGCCTGACTTAGGTGCTGCTGGTGGTATGGGCGGCATGGGTGGGATGGGCGGCATGATGTAATGTGGCGCTCCTGTCGCCGGAAGCGGTTTTCCGGCGATAGGGAGTCAGGTTACAGAAGCGCGTCTTTCTGTCCTTCAAAGAGCACTATCCGGTTGTATACCGGGTAGTGCTTTTTTTATGCACCTCATTGCTAATATGTTGCCACTTCGTGGATGAATAGGGTTATAGCGTGTTATCGGGGCAGCATTCTGCGCTACAATGGGCGTGATTTTATTTACGCATGCTGTATTGATTTACGCATGTTGTATTGGCGAATACCCGTTTACCACATACAACCCTGTCTGGAGTAGGGAAATGTCTGACGATGCGTCAACGCTTCTGCGCACCATATCCTGGTTTACTGACCCCCCTTCGGTATTGCCTGAACACATTGGTGACTGGCTGATGGAAGCAGGCTCGATGACGCAGCGGCTTGAAAAATATTGTGCCCAACTGAAGGTCACACTGTGTCGTGAGGGGTTCATTACGGCACAGGCACTGGGCGAAGAGTGTGAACAGTTGCCATATAGTGAGCGTTACTGGCTACGTGAAGTCGTGTTGTATGGTGACGAACGCCCCTGGCTTTTTGGCCGCACTCTTGTTCCCCAACAAACGCTCGATGGCACCGATTCAGTCCTAACAAAAATAGGGACTCAGCCGTTAGGCCGTTATCTATTTGAGCAAAAATCGCTGACGCGTGACTACATTCATACCGGATGTTGTGAGGGCCTATGGGCGCGACGTTCCCGCTTGTGTCTTTCGGGTCATCCGCTATTGTTGACTGAGCTTTTCTTACCCGAATCACCGGTGTATTTCACACCCGGTGATGAAGGTTGGCAGGTAATTTGAGGAGATAAATCCTTGGAAAGAAGTGTGACAGCAGGGAAATGGCTGGCTTATTGTCGCTTGATGCGGATTGATAAACCGGTAGGTTCTCTGTTACTGCTGTGGCCAACGCTTTGGGCGCTGTGGCTGGCGGGAGAGGGAGCGCCTGCACCGTGGACGTTGTTTGTGTTTGTTGCTGGCGTTTTCCTGATGCGTGCGGCGGGTTGCGTCATCAATGATTATGCCGATCGCCATTTTGACGGGCATGTAAAACGCACGGCTTCCCGCCCGCTGCCTAGCGGCGAGGTGAGTGAGACATCTGCCAAAATTCTGTTTGTCGTGTTGGTCTTGCTGGCGTTTGGCCTGGTGCTGACGCTGAACAAAATGACGATCTGGCTGTCCGTTGCAGGGCTGGTTCTGGCATGGGTTTATCCATTTATGAAGCGGGTAAGCCATCTTCCTCAGTTTGTTCTGGGTGCGGCGTTTGGCTGGTCGATTCCCATGGCTTATGCTGCCACGAGTGAAAGCTTGCCTGTCACCTGCTGGATGATGTTTCTGGCATATATTTGCTGGACGGTGGCTTACGATACGCAATATGCGATGGTGGATCGTGATGATGATCTGAAGATCGGTGTGAAATCTACGGCAATCTTATTTGGTCGTTTTGATAATGTTATCATTGGGATATTGCAGTTTAGTATGCTGGTGTTGCTGTTGGTTTTGGGAAATATCACCGGGCTGGGAATGCCGTACTATATTTCGCTATTGATCGCTGCCGGGATGTTTGTCTATCAGCAAGTATTGACAGCCGGACGTGAGCGAGAGGCCTGTTTTAAGGCGTTCCACAATAATAAATACGCAGGTTTGGCGATATTTATTGGCGTGCTGTTCGGCCTGTGAGCTGAATATCAGATATAAAAAAGCAGCGATTTCTCGCTGCTTTTTTTATGGATTGAATGTGATCGTGAGTCACTGGATTGATGGCGGCGTATCTCCCCGCCTTTTCCCGCTACTCCTGCGTCGTTTCTTCCACTGGTTGATTCTCTGCTTCCATGTCAGCGGATGAGCTGGCGCTTTCGATCGTCAACCTCACTTCCGGGGTGATCAGATCGCCGAGAATGTTGTAGATTGCCACGATATCGCCTTGCGCCGCTTCCGCACTGTCGGTGATATACCCTTCTGTCCGTAAGGTGGCGACCAGCGTGGAGAACACGGCTTTATCAAAGAACTCTGGGGCATTGATGCCGTGCAAGACGGACAGACGCTGCGCCATGTTCCGGCTTTCTTTTTCTAGCGTACCACGGTTGATTTCTGGGTTCGCACACAGTAACGACAGCGTAATTGCATAGCGTTGCAGCGTTTCACGTACGCCTGCCGATAGCAGTTGCAGCGTACGGATGCGTAGCGGATTGATAGCCAATTCACCATCACGACAACACAGTAGTTGTTGTCGAATCAGTTCGTTCGCTAGCGTTTCCAGCACGTCCGGCAATTGTTCTTTGGCGTAGTGTAGGAACAGTTCGGATTGCAGCAGCGGGTAGACCAGCGTGATTTGCCGCACAACTTCAGCAAGCGTAATCCGACGATGATGGATGACGATGCTGGCGAGCAGTGACGGTAAAACCAGCAGGTGCTGGATGTTATTGCGATAGTACGTCATCAGAACGGCCTGCTCACGCGGCAGAATGATGATATCGCCAATGCTATCCTTCTCGACTTCAAATTTGTTCATGCCCAGCGCGTGTTCCAGCAGTTCATTCGCTGTCTTTTTAGGCACCGTGATATCTTTGTGGTAAGGAGCCTGACGCAGCAGTTGCAGATAGCAATCCAACTGTTCTTGCATTTGTTCACGCGTCAGTGAGCGCTGGCGCGATGCCAACAAGGCCGTGGAGCACAGATTCATCGCGTTGGCTGCCGCAGAATTATTGATGCGCACCATGATATCCATAGCGATATCTTGCACCGTCGGCGTTAACCAGCTTGGGCGCTGTGCTTCGATAGGGTCAATCGCCTCACGCCATTGCGGAACGTGTTGGTTCAGATAGGTTGTCAGCGGGAGTGGTTCACCGAAATTCACATAACCCTGGCCTAAATTACGCAGCTTACGCAAGCCGCGCACCATCTGCATAAAGCCTTCTTTCTCCTTCACCGCACCGCGTAGCTCTTTCGCATAGGTGCCGACTTCCATCACATGCTCGTAGCCGACATAAATCGGAACCAGCGTGATAGGGCGTGTACCGCCTCTGAGCATCGCCTGAATGGTCATGGCCAGCGTACCGGTTTTGGGATCCAACAGTCGCCCTGTACGTGAACGTCCACCTTCCATGAAATATTCAACCGAATAGCCACGAGCAAACAGCTCGCCCAGATATTCGCGGAAAATCGTGGAATAGAGTTTGTTGCCTTTGAAGGTACGGCGAATAAAGAACGCGCCAAGACGGCGGAAGATCGGTCCCGCTGGCCAGAAATTAAGGTTAATGCCCGCGGCGATGTGCGGCGGGACTAACCCTTGATGATACAGGACATAGGACAGCAACAGATAATCCATATGACTACGGTGGCAGGGCACATAGACGATGCCGTGACCATCCTGTGCCAACTGGCGCACGCGTTCGGCGTTATGGACGTTGATCCCCTGATAAAGGCGGTTCCACGTCCAGCTTAATACGCGATCGGACAGACGTACGGCCTCATAGGAGAAGTCGGCGGCGATTTCTTCCATCAGCACAATCGCGTTTTGCTGCGCTTTCTCATGAGAAATCTTCTTACTACGCGCCTCGTCGTCTACGGCTTTCTTGATCGCTTTGGAATCCAGCAGCTTATTAAATAGCTCCTGACGCACTGGCAAGCGCGGTCCAACTGCCGCCAGGCGTTGGCGGGAGAAATGCATACGCGCGACACGCGCCAGTTTGTGGGCTATGGTTGTGTCAGTGCCATGTTCGGTTGCCATATAGCGCAACGATACCGGGCTGGAGAAGCGAACAAAGCTGTCGCGGCCTAGCCACAGGACGGCGAAGAACTTTTGAATGCCATTGAGCAATCGCAGGTGCGGTGTGGCCTGAGCGTGTTTTTCCCGACCCGGAGAACGCCCAAACATCACGGAAACCGGCACCATCTGCACGTCTAAATCGGGATTAGCGCGATGCAAATCCAGATAGTCGTGGAACAGCTTGACGGATTTCTGCTTGGGAACGTAATAGCGGAAGACGCGTGGCCCGTCATGAATAAAGACATGGCTGGGGAGTTCGACGCCATTAAATTCGAACGATTGCGAGGGGTCGGGTAAGCCCAACGCCAGGCATTTCGCCCGTAACGTCAAGAGATCTGCCTGAGAATTATAAGGCAGAACATAGAGTATAGGACGTGAGGGATCTAACCCCAACTCGACCACCGGATCTGCGGGAATAACTTTGCTTTTCACCAGCAATTTCAGCGGGAGATTCAATAATTTATAGTAAATTTTACGCCAACCTGACATAACAACTTGGAGCCTCTTGTTAGCAACGCGCGGCAAGGATACCAGAAACTGCGCCGGAGATCTGTGGTGATGAGACAACACGGGCGCGTTAAAATGCGAACTATTTTGCATATACTCGTCATACTTCAAGTTGCATGTGCGTTGGCAGCGTTCACTCACCCGAATCACTTACTCAAGTAAGCTCATCGGGATTCCCTCTCTTGCCGCCTGCCTGAAACTCGAATTATTTAGAGTATGAATCGTGGAGAATAAATGAATAAAGCAACGGGGATAACCCGGATTATTAAGGCGACTGGTTATTCTTTGAAGGGGCTGAGGCAGGCGTGGCGACATGAGGCGGCGTTTCGTCAGGAAACGATACTCGCGATGGTCGGCGTGGTTATCGCTTGTTTACTGCCGGTAACGCTGGTTGAAAAACTGCTTCTCATCGGGGCTGTGGTATTGATTATGCTATTTGAGCTGGCTAACAGCGCCATTGAAGCGGTCGTCGATCGCATTGGCCCCGAGCATCATGAATTATCCGGCCGGGCGAAAGATATCGGGTCGGCGGCGGTCTTTGTGGCCATTTTGTTAGCCGCTGTCGTATGGGGCAGCATCCTCTGGCAACATTTTGCCTGACGGTACGCAAAAATGAGTAAAAGTCAGGGACTTTGCCTATATCCCGATTCCCAATTGTGCCGTACCTGTATATACTCACAGCAAGACTGTATAAACAACCAGGGGGCGGAATGAAAGTATTAACAGCAAGGCAGCAGCAGGTTTATGACCTGATCCGCGATCATATTACGCAGACCGGAATGCCGCCAACGCGCGCGGAAATTGCTCAACAGCTAGGGTTTCGTTCTCCCAATGCCGCCGAAGAACATCTGAAAGCGCTGGCGCGTAAAGGCGTGATTGAAATTGTATCAGGTGCTTCTCGCGGTATTCGTCTACTGATGGAAGAAGAATCGGGTATTCCTCTGGTTGGTCGCGTGGCCGCAGGTGAGCCTCTGCTGGCACAGGAACATATCGAATGTCACTATCAGGTTGACCCTGCGATGTTCAAACCCAGCGCGGATTTTTTGCTGCGTGTTAGCGGCATGTCGATGAAAAACATCGGTATTATGGATGGTGATTTACTCGCCGTACATAAAACGGAAGATGTGCGCAATGGGCAGATTGTCGTCGCGCGTATTGAAGATGAAGTTACGGTGAAGCGCTTGAAAAAACAGGGCAATACGGTGCATCTTCTTGCTGAGAATGAAGAGTTTGCCCCTATCGTTGTCGACCTGCGTCAGCAAAGCTTTTCGATAGAAGGTTTGGCGGTTGGTGTCATTCGTAACAGCGACTGGAGCTAACGGTTAACAGAGATGTACTGTCCGTCTTTGCCGGGCCAGTGCATCACGTTGTGTGTTAATGGCCAAATATCTTAATGAGTTAGTACGCTCATCGTTTAGTGTGTGAATCTGGTCGACGTATATTGCGTTGCACCTCATCCGCGCTTTCTACGTTCGCTGGTAGCGAATGTAATGCTGCTGCACTGATGAGGAACGATAGCCTTCAGGCTATCGCTTCTTAATGGGAACGGTATGGTCGTGACCGCAATGATCTGGCTGTTTGCATGACGCCACTTCCTGACAGCCGCCACACAACCCGTGTGCTTCCACGACGCTGTGACGCAGCGTAAATCCCGACTGTTGTGCCAGGCTGCGCAACGTTTCTTCCACCCCTTCGGTTTGACGTTCTGTGACTTGCCCGCAGCGGTCGCAGATGAAAAGGGCTGACGTATGGCTGTGGTCTTCGATGTGGTGACACAGCACATAGCTGTTGTTTGATTCGACTCGATGAATAAAGCCTTGTTCCAGCAAGAAATCCAGCGCCCGATAAACGGTCGGCGGTTTGGCCTGAGGCTCGGAGAGTCGCAGCAGGTCCAGCAGGTCATAAGCGCTGATAGCACCGGACTGCTGTGCCATAAGGCGTAACACCTCTAACCGCTGTGGCGTTAAACGCACAGCGCGTTGCTGACAAATCTGTTCAGCCTGGGCAAGAAGTTTGTCCTGTTTGGTTGAATCCATTGTCATATCACCCTGACGCATTGAGGAACAAGATGGATAGCTTACCACGGCTGAGTAAAAACGCCGAGTCAGTGGCGTTTTCCTGCGAAGACAACGGATAGAAGAACTATATGACCAGATCGATAAGCAGCGCCCGCAAAGGAGATTCTGCCTGTAGCGTCAACGCTGTCTCTTCCTTAATAAAGGCACCGTCGCCGCAGTGTAATCTTTCACTGTTCTGGCTGCCTTTGACCGCCATTGAACCGTGGATCAGTTGGAGGTATGCCTGATTTCCCTGTAATGCGATTGTGCGCTGCTCATTTTGCTGGAGATCGACATGATGGATCCACACCTGCTGACGTAATTGCAAGCTACTGTGTTCGCCTTCCGGCGAGGCAAGCAGTGTGTGGTTTGATGCATCCAGTGCCATGCGCTGCAACGGGCTGTTCTCTCGGGTCTGGCAGGCATTCAGCCATAATTGCAGACGTGTGAGTGGCTGACTGGCGTTGGTATTATGTTCGCTATAGCTAATGTTTGGTTGAGTTGCGAGCAGCAGAACATCCCCGGTTTTGGCCTGAATGTGGCAACCGTTGCTGTCGCGGTATTCTGCTTCACCCTGAAGAATAATGTTCAGAATATCTACCCGTGGGTAGGTTCGCGGCTGGAATGAGGCACCCGGTGCCAATACTTCCTGATTGAGCACGCGCAGAGAAGCATAGCCCAGCAACTGTGGGTCAAAATAGTGACCAAAAGAGAAGGTATAGCGAGCCTGTAACCAGCCATAGTCGGCCTGACCGCATTGCTCCGCTGCTCTTCGTGTGATCATAATTTTTATCCCCCCAGATAATTATTTATTAAACGGATAGTAATTGTGTGGACGTTGGATTGTTAGCTAGTTAATCTGGTGGGTATGTTCAAAATTCCTGAATGAGTACAAAGATGGCGAAAGAACGAGCATTGACGCTGGAAGCCTTGAGGGTGATGGATGCGATCGATCGTCGTGGCAGCTTTGCTGCGGCAGCAGATGAGCTGGGTAGAGTGCCTTCGGCACTGAGCTATACCATGCAGAAACTGGAAGAAGAGTTAGATGTGGTGTTGTTCGATCGTTCCGGTCATCGTACTAAATTCACGAATGTCGGACGCATGCTGCTAGAACGCGGGCGTATTCTACTGGAGGCTGCGGATAAACTCACCACGGATGCTGAAGCGTTAGCACGCGGCTGGGAAACGCACCTGACGATTGTGACGGAAGCGTTGATTCCGACTCAGCGGCTTTTTCCATTAATCGATAAACTGGCGCTCAAAGCCAATACACAGGTGTCGATTCTGACCGAAGTGCTTGCGGGGGCGTGGGAGCGTCTTGAACAAGGGCGTGCTGATATCGTGATTGCGCCAGATATGCATTTTCGCGCCTCGTCCGAAATGAATACCCGCAAGCTGTACACAATGAATAATGTTTATGTCGCCAGCCCAGAGCACCCCATTCACCAGGAGCCTGAGCCGCTGTCAGATGCGACACGGGTAAAATATCGTGGGATTGCGGTGGCGGATACCGCGCGTGAACGTCCGGTGCTGACTGTGCAACTGCTGGACAAGCAGCAGCGTCTGACGGTGAGTTCGCTGGATGATAAGCGGCGTGCGCTGTTGGCTGGGTTAGGTGTCGCGACGATGCCTTATCCCATGGTGGCGCAAGACATTGCCGAAGGGCGTTTATTGGTGATTGGGCCAGAGCATCAGATGGAAAGCCAGATTATTATGGCGTGGCGGCGAGACAGTATGGGCGAGGCAAAATCCTGGTTCCTGCGTGAAATTCCAAAACTGCTGAACCAACCGTAAGTTCCACACTTTTCTGCGGCAAGGTGTGGAACCACACCTTGCCTACCTACTTCATGACTCAGTATAAACTGACAAACGGCTTATCACGCTGATGAGGCTGGTTCAGGTCTTGCTCTGGGCCTAGCGAAATCACGCCGTGCGGATTAATCGTGCCGTGGCTACGGTAGTAGTGGTGACGAATATGTGCGATATCGACAGTATCGGCGATACCGGGCATCTGATAAATCTCACGCAGAAAACCGAACAGATTCGGATAGTCGCTCAGACGATATTTATCGCATTTAAAATGGGTGTGGTAGACAGGGTCGAAACGGATCAGCGTCGTCCACAGCCGCAGGTCAGCTTCTGTTAATTGCTCACCGCTCAGATAGCGCTGTTTTGCCAGAATGGTTTCCAGGTCGGATAATGCGGCAAATACGGCTGTGGCCGCTTCATCATAGGCCGACTGGCTTGTGGCGAAACCGGCTTTGTAAACACCGTTGTTAACCTTGTCGTAAATCCAGCCGTTCAGTTCGTCAATCTGCGCGCGCAGCGCTGTCGGATAATAGTCACCCGCTGTTGCGCCCACGTCATCAAATGCGCTGTTCAACATACGGATAATATCGGCGGATTCGTTGCTGACGATGGTGTGCTGCTCGGTGTCCCACAGGACGGGGACGGTCACACGCCCGCTGTAGTCTGGTTTGGCATGCAGGTAGAGCTGATAGAGAAATTCATGTTGATAGAGTGAATCCCCCGTGGCGCCCTCAAAATCGGTCCCAAACGTCCAGCCGTGATTGAGCATGAGCGGGTGAACCACCGACACCGCGATGTGATCTTCTAACCCTTTCAATTGTCGCATCAGCAGCGTGCGATGTGCCCACGGACAGGCGAGGGAGACATAGAGATGATAACGACCAGACTGAGCGGGAAAGCCGCCTTTTCCCGTTAGACCAGGCGCGCCATCGGGCGTTACCCAGTTGCGGAATACCGATTCTGAACGTTTAAAGTGACCGCCGGTAGATTTGGTTTCATACCAGGTATCGTGCCATACGCCGTCAACCAGTTGTCCCATAAATCCTCCCGTTCGTGAGTAATAATAAAACAACGGCAAGCCTTGTTTGCTTGCCGTCTAATTCGTGATGCGAAGATTAAGTGTAGTACAGGCTGGAAAAGACCCGTTTTACCACTTTTTGCCCAGCAGACGATCAATACTGAATGCGCCTGGGCCCGTTACCGCCAGCAGGAGGTAGCCACCAGCGATCGTCAGGTTCTTCATGAACATCAGTTGGTTTGCACCTTCTGCAAAGTTAGTGTGGAAAATCAGTGCGGTCAGCAGGGTAAAGCCCGCGGTGAACAGAGCAACGGTACGCGTCAGCAGACCGAACAGCACCGCCAGACCACCACCCAGTTCCAGCAGAATCGTCAATGGCAGCAGGAAGGTCGGTACGCCCATTGCGTGCATGTATTGTTGTGTTCCCGCATAGGCATCACCCAGCTTACCGTAGCCTGCAACGATGAACAGAATTGGCATTAAGATACGTGCAACCAGCAGTGCAGTGCTTTCTAAATTTTTCATCATCTCTCCAATTAATTTTGTTGTGGGCTATGTTGCCCTATTGTGTTTGTTGTTGCAGGTGTTATCCAAAAACGTGGCCCACCATCAGGTTATGAATAGATAGTATAGAGAGATGATTTGCGCTGCTAGCGAGTATAATTGTTGTTTTATTTCAGAAAAATTGATGTTTAGTGATACAAGCAAGAACGCGCTGTCATGACATGAGCGCGTTAGCCAAGCGTCAAATGAAAATGTTGTATAGGAAGGACAGGTCACCGAGACAATGACAAGGGCTACGAACGTTGGTCAAACGTTTTACGGACGAGCCGGAATGTTCCCCACAATCCGACGAGGCGGCGTCCCCAGCGAATCATGCGGCTGGGATGGCGCACGCCATAAAGCGCCACAAGACTGGAGCCTACGATCCAGTATTTACGCCACTGCATCAGGTTTTGCCAGCCCCGATCGTAACGGGCGGTGGTCGCCAGCCAGTGCTTTTTACCGGCCGATAAGTCCAGCCGCTGCTGCTGTATCCGCCGCAGTAGCTGGGCCTTTTCTCTGTCTCGCTGCTGACGCTGGCTCATTTCGGATCTTCCTCCAGCAACGATCGGTCTGTCGCCAGTTCTTTACGCGTCGCTTTGAGCAAGGTGGAACGACGTACCTTCAAGAGTGTCCATATCCCGCCTATCAGTGCCAACCCAAGCAAGGTGGCGGTAATACACCCCAATGCAAAGAGACGATATTGCGGATCGATGCCCCAGATGATCAGTGCAATCAGGCTCATAATGCCAAAAGTAGCAAAAAGCAGCGTCAGACCGACCATAATCAGCAACTGAATCAGGTTGGCTTTCTCTTCCTCTAATTCAATTACGGCTAGTCGAACCCGGCTTTCCACCATGCTGACAATAATGGAGATGATGCGCTGAGCAGAAGCCATGACCCCGCTTGCGGGGCCTTGTTGTGATTTATCCGTCATAGCAATCCGCTAAGTTAGCGACGAGACAGCAGGACACCCAGCACGACACCCACTGCCGCGCCAATGCCGACACCGGTCCACGGATTTTTGCGTACATAGTCATCCGCCGATTCAACCGCTTCTTTGGTATGGGAGGCAATGCGTTCGCCGGTATCGCTCAGGCGATTGCGGGTTTCTTTCAATGCGCTTTCCGCTTTATTGCGCAGTTTGTCCAGTTCCGCTTTCGATTTATCCGTGGAGGTACTTAATACTTCTTCCAGCGTGTCTGCCAGCGATTTTAATTCAGCGCGCAGATATTCAGAATTTTGATCTTTAGCCATATTAATAACCCTTCATGTTATAAACCTGAATGTTAACTATAGCTGAAGTTAAAATTTATGCTGCCCAAAACGGTTACGGACAATTCTGATAACTCACTGTAAATTTTAGCGATTTACTTTTGAGTATAAAATAACCAATTCCCTCGTGTGGTGTATGGGTAATGTATGACGATGGGTTTTCACGCCGTCTAGTGTCTTTTCTAAGCGATTGATACGATTCTGGCTACCATGCTTATGCGCTTCATCGTCGTCACCCCAGTTTGGATTGTTTCTGTGTCAGCTTCTGTTGCCAAAAAGGTATCGAATTGGTCGCCTGCTGCGCCGTAACCGTGACTTTTGGCAGAGATAAACGTAGGACCTCTCGGGCGGCAATACTTTGTTCCGGCGAGGCAAGACGCACGATCAGGCTATCTTGTTCCGGTGTAATGCTTTTGATCGCGATCCCTTTTTCATTAAGACGCTGATACACGTAAAAGCCATCTGGCAATACGGCACCCTCATAAGGCTTGATGTGTAGCATTGCATCGTCTTGAGAACGGCGTGGCGATTGGGATTGCGTCAATACAATAATCGGCAGAGCAAGCAATAGCAGTATACGGCCGACTTTCCTGGCGGATAATCTAGGGAATAACCAGCGAATTGACACAGTTAGCTCCCTTTTTCTGCACTATTAGCGTTCGTGTCGCGTTTTTTGCGCCAAAGAACAAAAAGTGATCCAAACAGGCCGATAAATAGCAGCGCCAGTGGTAGCATCATCAGGAAGAACATCAGCTCGTCTTCATACTTCATAAAGAGGCTCGTTTTTCCTAAGGCAAAGCCTAGCGTAACCAGAATAAACACCCACAGGAATCCGCTCATCCAGTTAAAGAACTGAAAGCGTGCGTTATTCAGACCCGATAAGCCTGCGATGGTGGGTAACAGCGTTCTTACAAAAGCCAGAAAGCGGCCAATTAAGAGCGCAGAGAGACCGTGACGATGGAAAAGCTGGTGGGCGCGTTGATGATAATGTGCGGGTAAATGTGATAACCATCCCTGAACCACTCCCGTATTGCCAAGCCATTTCCCCTGTACATAGCTGGCCCAACAGCCCAGGCTGGCGGCCGTTGTAAGTAGAAATATCGTAAAAGGGTAATTCATTGTCCCTTTGGCAACGAGAACGCCAACTAAAATGAGCAGGCTATCGCCGGGCAGGAATGCGGCGGGGAGTAGGCCATTCTCCAGAAAGATAATCATAAACAGCAAGATGTAGATGGTCCACACCAGCTTCGGGTCGGCTAAAATATCGAAATCCTGATGCCAGAGTGCGTTTAACAGTTCTTTGATTAATTCCATCCGGTATTCCTAAATACTGCTGTTGCATTTTAGCCTTGGCGACAGTCATGCTTCTGGCATGACAAGAGTGAATACAGTTTTATCAGGGCACAGGATTATGATTTTTTGATGATCTCTGCTTTTCCGCCCGATGAGTGACGCTGATGTCTGACTTGATGCTCGTTTTTGCTGTAAACCCAGTAAACAGGTGTCCTGAGGATTGTTTGGTCTTGGCTGACTTTATAGGCAAAGTGACGAATTAAGCGTAAGAAAGACGCGTTAACTGTAACAAAATAGGTGTTACTGAGACAGAAAAATATTACGACAACCGAGGGGGTTTAGGGGGATTTTTCGAGGAAGAGTGAGGATTTCTACGATATTTTACACTCGCTGACAGAAATCAACGTTTTCTGACCTTTTACCGCTGGTGCAAAATGTTCCCCCTGCGTTCAAAACAAGGGGGAAGGGGCGTGTTTAGGGCTTGCCAGTGTGTATTTGATCGAGATGAACGACGGGATTTTCGGCGAACATATAGCGATCGACGTTAAACTCAAAATCATCCGTTGTGGCGCGAAACAGCATCTGTTTTGTATTTTCCAGATGTTGCCACATTGCCAGCTTGGCAGCGTAAGGATCTTTGCGAATCAGCGCTTTAAGGATGCGGTCATGCTCTTCGCACCAGCTTTCAATCGATTTGTCGTCAATGTGCTCATGCAGTTTGCGCCAGTAAGGATTGTGGACCCGCTGGCTCCACATTTTTTCGACAATCGTTGCCATCGCTGAGTTTTGCGTTGCCAGCGCGACCTGAACGTGGAATTTGAGATCCCATTGAGAATCACGGAAGCGATCTTCCTGACGTGCATATTCCTGAATTTCCATCAGTTGGATGATGTCCTGACGGGTCACCTGCGTGGCCGCAAATTCAGCAATGTTGCTTTCAATGAGTTGGCGAGCCTGCAACAGCTCAAACGGACCTGCCGCGACGAATTCAATGTCACCGCTATTGATGAACGGGTTTTTCTGCTGATTGGAAATGACATGAATGCCTGAACCTTTACGTACTTCAACGTACCCTTCGACTTCCAGCATGATGATGGCTTCACGCACCACGGTGCGGCTGACATTCATCTCTTCCGAAATATAACGTTCTGCCGGTAATTTTTCGCCGACCTGATACATACCGCTTTCGATACGCTGTTTTAATTCTGCGGCTAACTGCTGATATAGCCGTCGGGGTTCAGTGAGTGCCATAGATGATGTTTACTCATCGATAGACGACGGACCATGTGTTATGTCAGGGCCAGAGTGCCTATCTTGTTAATCTTTGAGGGATGATTTGTTATACCACTTAATCATAGCCGCAACCAATGTTGTGGTCACAGTTATCGCAGCGTGTTATCAGGGGAGGTGACTCACCCGGTATCCGATCATACCGGATGAGTCAGGATAATGCAGGAGTTATCAGTGCTGGTTAGCTGCTTTCAAGGTTTCAGCCTCAGCGGCGACTTCTGAAGCTGGTTGGTTTTTCAAGACGGTCCAGATGACGACGGCACCTAACAGGTCGAAGACGGCCAGTGCAGCAAACAGCGGGCTGAAGCCCAGCGTATCAGCCAGCGCGCCCACAACCAGTGCAAATAGGGTGCTTGCCATCCAGGCTGCCATTCCCGTCAAACCGTTCGCTGTGGCCACTTCATTACGACCAAACACGTCGGATGACAGGGTAATCAGTGCGCCAGACAGCGACTGGTGCGCGAAACCGCCGACGCACAGCAGGGCAATGGCGACATAAGGGCTGGTGAACAACCCGATCATCCCCGGAGCAATCATCAGTACCGCGCCCATGGTGACAACCAGTTTGCGGGAAACGATCAGATTCACTTTGAAATGTTTCTGGAACAGCATTGGCAGGTAGCCACCCAGGATGCAGCCGATATCCGCGAACAGCATCGGCATCCAGGCGAACATGGCGATTTCTTTCAGGTTAAAACCGTAGGCTTTAAACATGAACAGCGGGATCCAGGCGTTAAAGGTGCCCCAGGCTGGCTCAGCCAGAAAACGCGGTAGCGCGATACCCCAGAATTGGCGGTTACGCAGAATCTGCCAGGCAGACATTTTCTTGGAGTTATTGGTTTGGTGCTGTGCTTCTTGCCCACTAAGAATGTAGTCGCGCTCTTCGTCGCTGAGTTTCTTCTGATCTTTAGGGTGTTTATAGAACACGAGCCAGCAGAGCGCCCAGACCATGCTCAGCGCACCGGTAATGATAAAAGCCATTTCCCAACTGTGCGCCACAATCGCCCATACCACCAGCGGTGGTGCAATCATCGCGCCGATGGATGAGCCGACGTTGAAGTAACCGACTGCGACAGAACGCTCTTTTGCCGGGAACCATTCGCTGCTGGCTTTCAGGCCGGCGGGGATCATTGCGGCTTCCGCCATACCAACCGCGCCGCGCGCGATAGCTAAGCCGCCCCAACTGTTTGCCAGCGCGGTTCCCATGCAAAAGAGCGCCCACAGAATGGCGAACATGGCATAACCGATTTTGGTGCCAAGCAAATCCAGCACATAGCCTGCGATGGGCTGCATAATGGTATAACACGCTGAGTAGGCAGCAACAATGTAAGAATACTGCTGTGTGGTGATATGCAATTGATCCTGTAGCGTCGGGGCAGCGACAGAAATTGCATTACGCGTCAGATATCCCAGCACGGTGCCAATGGTCACCAAGCCGATCATATACCAGCGTAATCCTTTGATTTTACGCATTTAAATTTCTCTCCGAGTCAATAAAACACAGTGATGGCTCTTGAGTAGCGTCACGGTGTGAGGTGTCTTGTGATGTAGCGCGACACGTTTTGTTGTTGTGCAGAACAGGAAACCCCTTCTCTTTGTGAGATAGCGATTGAATCCCTGCTTAAGACAGCGCTACAATAATTTGTCATACATCTTTAAAAGTTGAGTGATATCACAAAACCACTATTTTTATGCGGAATAACAAATTCGTCGTTTAAATCGAGATGGATAAGCCGTTTAAGCCGATAAATGCGGAGTTATTGTACTGTTTGTTACATTTTTGCGATCATGACCTCACAAACACTGTGAGATATCGCGCATAATTGGTGTGATATCTTTTAACGACCAACCCATTTGGTGCACAAGAAGCACGGTAAGGAAGAAAACATGCCCCAGTTTCTGAGTGAAGATTTTCTGTTAGACACTGAATTTGCTCGTCGCCTTTATCATGAGTATGCCGTTGACCAGCCGATATTTGACTATCACTGTCATTTACCGCCCGAGCAGATTGCGGAAAACTACCGCTTCAAAAATTTGTATGACATCTGGTTGAAAGGCGATCACTACAAGTGGCGTGCGATGCGTACCAACGGTGTGCCTGAGCGTTTGTGTACGGGTGATGCCAGCGACTGGGAAAAATTTGAGGCATGGGCGGCTACCGTGCCGCACACCATCGGCAACCCGCTTTACCACTGGACACATCTGGAACTGCGTCGTCCGTTTGGCGTCACCGGTACGCTGCTGTCACCGAGCACGGCAAAAGACATTTGGGATCGCTGTAATGCCATGCTGGAACGCGATGACTTTACCGCGCGCGGCATCATGCAACAGATGAACGTGAAAATGGTCGGTACGACAGACGATCCGATTGACGATCTGCGTCACCATAAAACCGTTGCTCAGGACTCAAGTTTCTCTATTAAGGTGCTGCCGAGCTGGCGTCCGGATAAAGCGTTCAACATTGAACTGGCAACGTTCAACGACTATATGGCGAAACTGGGTGAAGTTTCTGACACCGACATTCGTCGTTTCAGCGATCTGCAAACGGCGCTGACCAAAAGGCTGGATCACTTCGCGGCGCACGGCTGTAAAGTGTCCGACCACGCGCTGGATGTTGTGATGTTCGCCGAAGCGAATGAGGCGACGCTGGACAATATTCTGGCGCGTCGTCTTTCTGGCGAAACGCTGAGCGAACAGGAAGTGGCGCAGTTCAAAACCGGCGTTCTGGTTTGGCTGGGGGCGGAATATGCGCGTCGCGGCTGGGTTCAGCAGTACCACATTGGCGCATTGCGTAACAACAACCTGCGTCAGTTCAAGCTGCTGGGGCCGGATGTGGGCTTTGATTCCATCAATGACCGCCCGCTGGCTCAGGAATTGTCTCGCTTGCTCAGCAAGCAGAATGAAGAAAACCTGCTGCCGAAAACCATCCTTTACTGCCTGAACCCGCGCGATAACGAAGTGCTCGGCACCATGATCGGCAACTTCCAGGGAGAAGGGATGCCGGGCAAGATGCAGTTTGGTTCTGGCTGGTGGTTCAACGATCAGAAAGACGGTATGCAACGCCAGATGACCCAACTCGCGCAGCTTGGTTTGCTGAGTCGCTTTGTCGGTATGCTGACGGATAGCCGTAGCTTCCTGTCTTATACCCGTCATGAATATTTCCGCCGCATTCTGTGCCAGATGATTGGCCGCTGGGTGCAAGATGGCGAAGCGCCAGCCGATCTGCCGTTGCTGGGCGAAATGGTGAAAAACATCTGTTTCGATAACGCTAAAAACTATTTTGCCATCGAGCTGTAATTCCACTGCGTCGTCGGTGTTTCGGCCTTTTGTCGCCCGCGCCTGTGGTGATTCGGTGCGGGTGAATATGAATATAGGGCAGTGGTTGATTGCTCGCGCCCTGAATGTGAGAGTCTGTTAATGCAAACGTTAAATCGTCGTAATTTCCCCGGCCGTCAACACCCGGATCGGGTTATCCAGTTTGGTGAAGGCAATTTCCTGCGCGCCTTTGTTGACTGGCAGTTGGATTTGCTGAATGAGCACACCGATTTGGATGCGGGGGTTGTTGTGGTTCGCCCGATCGATTCCGATTTCCCGCCTGCGCTGGATACTCAAGATGGGCTGTATACCACCATTATCCGCGGTCTGAACGAGCAGGGTGAGGCGGTGCGCGAACCGCGTTTGATCCGTTCGGTAAACCGTGAAATCAACGTGTACCGCCAGTTTGATGAGTATCTGGCGCTGGCGCACGATCCAAACATTCGTTTTGTCTTCTCCAATACCACCGAAGCCGGTATCAGCTACCACGCCGATGACCGTTTGAGCGATGCGCCGCCCATGAGCTTTCCGGCAAAATTAACCCGCCTGCTGTATGAGCGTTTCTGTCATTTTGACGGCGCGGCGGATAAAGGCTGGGTGCTGCTGCCGTGCGAACTGATTGATTACAACGGCGTGGCATTGAAAGAGCTGGTGCTGCGCTATGCCGCCCAGTGGGAACTGACGCCAACGTTTACCGCCTGGCTGAACGATCACAACACCTTCTGTTCAACGCTGGTGGATCGTATTGTGACGGGTTACCCGCGTGCCGAAGTGGAAGCGCTAGAGCAGGAGATGGGCTACAAGGATACCTTCTGGGATACGGCGGAGCACTTCTACCTGTTCGTGATTCAGGGGCCGCAGTGGCTGGCGGAAGCATTACGCCTGAACAAGCTGGATCTGAACATTCGTATTGTTGATGACATCAAGCCCTATAAAGAACGTAAAGTGGCGATTCTCAACGGTGCCCATACGGCGCTGGTGCCAGTCGCGTTCCTGGCGGGTCTGGATACCGTTGGCGAGTCGATGGATGATGCCCTGATTGGCAAATTCGTAGAAAAAACCATTGCCGAAGAGATTGTGCCGGTACTGGATTTGCCTCATGACGAACTGACCTCGTTTGCTCAGGCCGTGCTAAGCCGCTTCCGTAACCCCTTCATTCAGCATCAACTGCTGTCTATCTCGCTGAATGGTATGACCAAATTTCGCACCCGTATTCTGCCGCAGTTGCTGACTTACCGTGAGCGTCGCGGCGAGCTGCCTGCGCGCCTGACGTTTGCGCTGGCGGCTTTGATTGCGTTCTATCGCGGCGAGCGTCGGAGTGAGGGCGAGGCGTTACAAACCTACCCATTGCAGGATGACGCACACTGGCTGGAGCGTTATTCCACGCTATGGGCGGGCGTAAAAGAAAACACCGTCAGCCTGGCTGAACTGGTGAATGTCGTACTGCGCGATGCCGATCATTGGGAACAGGATTTAACGCAGGTTCCTGGTCTGGCGGCACAGGTGACGGAACAGTTGCAAACCATCGTTGAGCGCGGCATGCGCGCAGCCGTGGAAGGTTATTGCTAATCAGCAAGAAGGGTTATCCATGCAAAGTATTATAAAAATTCATTCTCTGGACAATGTGGCTGTCGCCCTGCGTGATGTTGAGCAAGGCGAAACGGTGTCGGTGGATAGCCATACGGTGACACTTCAGCAACCTGTCGTACGCGGCCATAAGTTCGCGTTGGAAACCATCGCACCGGGAGAAATGATTACCAAGTATGGTCTGCCGATCGGCCATGCCTTGGTGCCCATTGCCCCCGGAGAACATATTCACTCCCAGAATGCGAAAACCAACCTGAGCGATCTGGATGAATATCAGTACCAGCCTGAATTTATCGATCTGCCGCCGCAAATGGGCGATCGGGACGTTCAGCTTTATCGTCGTAAAAATGGCGATGTCGGTATCCGCAACGAGCTGTGGATCCTGCCAACCGTCGGTTGCGTGAATGGGATTGCGCGTCAGATTCAGCAGCGTTTTCTGAAAGAAACCCATGATGCCGAAGGTATCGACGGTGTTTATCTGTTTAGTCATACCTTTGGTTGCTCACAGCTCGGACAGGATCACGAAAACACCCGTACGATGCTGCAAAATATGGTGCGTCACCCGAATGCGGGGGCGGTGCTGGTGATCGGTCTGGGCTGTGAGAACAATCAGGTTGATGCATTCCGCACGACGCTGGGCGATTTTGATTCTGACCGCGTAACGTTCATGGTGTGCCAGCAGCAGGATGATGAAGTTGAAGCGGGTCTGGAACGTCTGCATACGCTGTATGAAGCAATGCGTCATGACCAACGCGAACCGGGTAAGCTGAGCGAGCTGAAGTTTGGTCTGGAATGCGGTGGTTCTGATGGGCTGTCTGGTATTACTGCCAACCCGCTGTTAGGCCGTTTCTCCGACTATCTGATTGCTAACGGCGGCACCACCGTGCTGACCGAAGTGCCGGAAATGTTCGGTGCGGAACGTATTCTGATGAGCCGCTGCCGTGATGAAGCGACGTTTGAGAAAACGGTACACATGGTGAATGACTTCAAACAGTACTTCATCGCGCACGATCAGCCGATTTACGAGAACCCATCGCCGGGTAACAAAGCGGGGGGGATCACCACGCTGGAAGAGAAATCGCTGGGCTGTACGCAAAAAGCGGGGCAGAGCAAAGTGGTGGACGTGCTGAAATATGGTGAGCGCTTACATACTCCGGGGCTAAATCTGCTCAGCGCACCGGGGAATGATGCCGTGGCAACCAGCGCGCTGGCGGGAGCCGGTTGCCATATGGTGCTGTTCAGTACCGGACGCGGCACGCCTTACGGCGGCTTCGTGCCGACGGTAAAACTGGCGACTAACAGTGAGCTGGCGAAGAAGAAACCGCACTGGATTGATTTCGATGCGGGGCGTTTGATCCACGATATGCCGATGGATGAACTGCTGAGCCAGTTTGTTGAGCTGATTGTCGAGATTGCTGACGGCAAACGTACGAAGAATGAAGTGAACGACTTCCGCGAATTAGCCATATTTAAGAGCGGTGTGACGTTGTAAATTCCATTCATTCCAATTAAAATAAAACGGCGTTTCATTTTTATGATGGCGCCGTTTTTTTTCGCAGCAACTTTTAGAGGCAGGGATCATGACACAGTATTGGATTGCCCAGTCTGTTGGTGTACTGGCGTTTGTTGTCGGTATCACCATGTTTTTCAACCGTAACGATCAAAAATTCAAAATACAGCTCTCGGCATACAGCGTCGTGATTGGCCTGCATTTCTTCCTCATGGGGGCCAATGCGGCGGGTGCCAGCGCGTTGTTGAACTCGGCACGTACGCTAATCTCGCTGAAAACACACCACATTATCGTGATGTTTGTCTTTATCTCACTCACGCTGCTCTTTGGTTTGTCGGGTATGCACCATGCGATGGAACTGCTGCCGATCGCAGGGACGGTTGCCAGTACCTGGGCGTTGTTTCGTACCTCTGGGCTGACGACCCGCGCCGTAATATGGTGCTCAACGGCCTGCTGGACGGTGCATAATATCTGGCTGGGATCGATTGGTGGCTCGCTGATTGAAGGCAGTTTCCTGCTAATGAACGGTTTTAACATCATCCGCTTCTGGCGCATGCAGCAGCGCGGCCTCGATCCTTTTAGCGTAGAGAAGAAAGCGTAATATCGAGGTTTCTCATCACGCTAACGCCGCTGTTGAGATGTTGATGGCGGTTTGGGCTAGCGACTCACCTGATGCGCCACAGGCACACAGCGTGGCGTGGTTGGTCAACCTGAATATCCAGCGTATGGGCTGCGATACTGTTCTCCGCACAGGAAACCCGTGCGGAGAGGAGGAGAAAGGATTAACGCTCTGCGCGTTTGTTTACCCAGACGTTGATAAGCATAGTGATGATCAGAATGCTGGCGACAACGCCGAGAGAAATTGCCACCGGAATATGGAAAATGTCGATGAGCATCATCTTGGCACCAATGAAGATCAGAATGACGGCCAGACCATATTTCAATAGCGAGAAGCGCTCAGCCACGCCAGCCAGCAGGAAGTACATGGCGCGCAGGCCTAGAATGGCGAACAGGTTTGATGTCAGCACGATAAAGGGATCGGTCGTGACGGCGAAAATCGCGGGAATGCTGTCGACGGCGAAAATTACATCGCTGATCTCAACCATAATCAGCACCAGAAACAGCGGTGTGGCATACAGTAAACCATTGCGACGGATGAAGAATTTATCGTTCTCAATACTATCCGTCATGCGCAGATGGCTACGCAGCCAGCGCACTATCGGTTTGTCCCCGATCGCCCCATCACCTTCTTTAGCCAGTGCCATTTTGATACCGGTGAACAGCAGGAAGGCGCCGAATACATAGAGCAGCCACTGGAACTGTGTGACCAGCCAACTGCCGCCAAACACCATCAGCGTTCTGAGAACGATGGCACCTAACACGCCGTAAATCAGTACGCGACGTTGGTATTGTGGGGGAATGGCGAAGTAGCCAAACAGCATCAGCCAGACGAAGACGTTGTCAACGGCGAGGGCTTTCTCGATCAAATAGCCGGTCAGGAAGGCTAGCGCCTGCGCGTTAGCCACTTCACGACCTAATGTGCCGTCCAGATACCACCAGAAACCGGCATTGAACAGCAGAGAGAGCGCGACCCAGATGATCGACCAGGCGGCAGCCTGTTTGAACGTCATTACCGTTGACCCTTTGCGCCCTTGATAGAGCAGGTCGATGGCCAGCATTACTACAACAATGGCAGCGAAGCTACCCCATAACCATGGCGTGCCGATGGTGTGCATAGCAAGATCCTTAAAATAGAAACAAAAACGGCCAACATCGGAAGGACGCTGGCCGCTTACTAAAGCTGTAAATGCACCTCGCCTTCCGGCAAGATCTCACTTACAACATTAATGACGCTGTTTCATTAAGAATGAAGCGATTTCATCAAAGTTGCCCAGTAACCGGATGCGAAACGCATCGTAATGACGATTAGCTGGCGGAAAGTTACTCCCCTTTGCCTGACTGAAGATAGGTGAAAAGATGATCTTGGTCAAATAATTATCGTCACCTTATTCCGCATGTCCCGGTGTGGCGGCATCGGCAGGAAACACGACACCCGTCTGGCGGCGAACTTCTGTCAGCAGCCCGGCAACGGTGCGCGAGCGCGCTAGCTCCGCATGGTTGATCTCGCCACTGTTCACCAGCGCGGAAAAGGTTTCCGCTTCGTACAACATGCTGTTGATATGCTGTGGCTGACTGAGATCCAACTGTTTGCCTTCGCGTGGGATGAATTTCACGTTATGGCATTCGGAGAGCTTTTCAATCACCAGCGAGCCGTCTTCCCCTTGAATTTCACTGGGAATCGCAGAGTGGCTGACTTTGGAATGGATAATCGTGACATCGAAATCGCCGTAATTCAGGATGACGCAGCCATGTGCATCCACGCCGCTTTCCAGCAGTGTCGCACTGGCCTGCGTAGTACCCGGTTCTCCCCACAGCGCCACGGCGAACGCTAAACAATAGTAGCCGATATCCATGATAGAACCGTTGGAGAACGCCGGATTGAAGGTGTTAGGGTTTTCGCCCGCCAGATAGCGCGGGTAGCGTGAAGAATACTGGCAGTAATTCAGTATCACTTTACGCAATCTGCCGACTTTCGGCAGCGCCTGCTGGATCAGGCTAAAATTGGGCAGGCTGGCGGTTTTGAATGCTTCAAACAATACGACCTGATTTTCTCTGGCGCAGGCGATCATTTGCTCGACTTCATAGCGGTTAGAGGCCAGTGGTTTTTCACAGATGACGTGTTTGCCGTGGCTCAGGAAGAGCAGCGCCTGTTCGCAGTGCAGTGAGTTGGGGCTGGCCAGATATACCGCATCGATAAGATCGGATTTCGCCATGGCTTCCAGCGAATCAAACCGCGTATCCACCATGTAATCGGCTTGAAAAGGCTGCGCTTTTTCTGCCGTTCGGGAATAGATGGCGGTGAGCTTCAGTTTGCCCGTTTCATGAGCGGCATCAACAAACTGGCGGGTGATCCAACTGGTTCCTACAATAGCGAAGCGAATCATAAGCGTTTGGTATCCTGAAAGCATTGATGATGATGCAGATTAGCACGGTGAAATGACAAGGTAACGTCAATCATTTCCCGCTTTGGCAGAGAAAAGCATTTACTGACGGGCTATTTTAAGGGATAAACAGCGCAAATTTTATGATGCAGGAGAGGCTAATGAGCCAACTCGAATTGGAAACGTGCAACCTGACGTTGGTGCGTTACCCTCAGGTCGCTGAAAACTCGGCGCTACAGGCGTGGGATGCCGCAGATGAGTACCTGCTGCGCGAGCTGTCCACTATGGAGATCGCACCGGGGCCGCGCCTGATTTTCAATGATACGTTTGGTGCGTTAGCCTGCGGTTTGCAGGCACAATCGCCCGTGAGTGTGAGTGACTCTTACCTTAGCCAACTGGCGACGCGACATAATCTGGAGTTGAACGGTTATGATGCCAATGCGGCCACGTTGTTGGATAGCATGGCGGAACTGCCCGCTGCGCCTGCGCTGGTGGTGATAAAAATCCCCAAAACGATTGCGCTGCTGGAGCACCAGTTGCGAATGTTGCGTAAGGTCGTCACACCGCAAACACGGATCATTGCTGGGGCGAAAGCGAAAGATATTCACACCTCAACGCTGCAACTGTTCGAGCGCGTGATGGGGCCGACAAGAACCTCGCTGGCCTGGAAAAAGGCGCGTCTGGTTCACTGTGAGTGGGCGGATTTGAAAGTAAGTGAGCAATCACTTATTGCTGAGTGGGAGCTGGACGGTTACGGATACCGTATTCACAACCATGCCAACGTGTATTCGCGTAATGGGCTGGATATCGGTGCGCGTTTCTTTATGCAGCATTTGCCGGAACAGCTAGACGGTAAGATTGTCGATCTGGGCTGTGGCAACGGGGTGATTGGGCTGGCGGCGCTGAAAGCCAATCCAGACGCCACCGTCGGTTTCTTCGATGAATCTTATATGGCTATTGCATCGAGCCAGATGAACGTTGAAGTTAACTGCCCGCAGGATATTGAGCGCTGTAGTTTTGTAGTGAATAACGGATTGGCTCGTGTTAAGCGCGATACGTTACAGGCGGTACTGTGTAACCCGCCATTCCACCAGCAGCAGGCGGTGACGGACGAAATCGCCTGGCAGATGTTTATGGATGCGCGGCGCTGCCTTCAGGTGGGGGGAGAATTGCGCATTGTGGGGAATCGCCATCTGGATTATTTCCACAAGCTGAAGCGTCTGTTCGGCAACTGTGAAACCGTCGCCAGCAATACGAAGTTTGTGATACTGCGTGCGGTGAAAACGGGGTCATCCCGCTAACCCCACCTTGTATTGATTAGAGTATTAACGCCAGCCGGGTGGCCTGATCGATCGCCCGGCGTGCGTCCAGCTCCTGCGCCACATCGGCACCGCCAATTAAGTGAACGTGACGCCCGGCAGCCTGTAAAGGCTCGTAAAGCGCGCGGTTGGGTTCCTGACCTGCGCAAATAATGATGTTATCCACCGGTAGACAGCGCATTTGCTGGTCGTGGACGATATGCAACCCCTCATCATCAATATGGTGGTATTCCACTCCGCCCAGCATCGTCACGCCGTGACGCAGCAGTGTGGCACGGTGTATCCAGCCTGTTGTTTTCCCTAAATTCTCGCCGGGCTTGCTGGTTTTTCGCTGTAATAACGTAATGTCTCGCAGGTGGGGAAGCTCGACAGATTGCTGGGGCAGCAGGCCGCCCCGGTGTTGTAAGTGTTTATCAATGCCCCATTCCGTATAGAAATCAGGGCGTTCTGTCGGAGAAGAATGCGTATTAAGACGATGATTCTCGCCAGGAGGGCTGCTATCGCTAAGCAGATAGTGCGCGGTATCAAAACCGATGCCGCCTGCGCCGATGATGGCGACCCGCTTGCCAACCGGTTTTTTGTCACGCAGGACGTCCAGATAGCTCAGTACGCTTGGGTGATCGATGCCGGCAATCGCAGGGGTACGCGGTACGATGCCACAGGCCAGAATCACGTCATCAAAACCGAGTAAATCAGCGACGGTTGCCTGCGTGTTTAGGCGCAATGTGACATCGAGCCGCGCTAACTGCCGACGGTAGTAGCGCAGCGTTTCATAAAATTCCGCTTTGCCGGGGATCTGTTTGGCAATGTTGAACTGCCCGCCGATAGACGACGAGGATTCAAATAGCGTGACCTGATGGCCGCGTGCGGCGGCGTTGACGGCAAAAGCCATGCCCGCCGGCCCCGCGCCGACTACCGCAAGGCGTTTGCTGATGTATGCGGGCTGGATGGGTAATTCGGTTTCGTGACAGGCGCGCGGGTTGACCAGACAAGACGCGACCTTACCAGCAAAAATCTGATCGAGGCAGGCCTGATTGCAGCCGATGCAGGTATTGATTTCATCGGCACGTCCCGACTGGGCTTTGGCTACCAGTTCGGCATCGGCGAGAAAAGGACGCGCCATCGATACCATGTCGGCACAGCCTTCGGCTAAAAGCTGTTCTGCCACGCTGGGATCGTTGATGCGGTTGGTGGTAATCAGCGGGATACGGACTTTCCCCATCAGTTTCTGCGTCACCCAGCCGAATGCACCGCGTGGCACCAGCGTGGCGATGGTGGGGATCCGTGCTTCATGCCAGCCGATGCCCGTATTAATGAGCGTCGCGCCCGCACGTTCAATCGCCTGCGCCAGTTGCACAATTTCCTGCCAGCTTGAGCCTTCTTCTATCAGGTCGAGCATGGATAAGCGGTAAATCAGGATGAAGTCTGGCCCCGTTCGTTCCCGCACGGCACGAACAATCTCAAGCGCAAAACGGCAACGGTGTTGAAAATCCCCCCCCCATTCGTCGTCGCGATGATTGGTATGCGTCACCAGAAACTGATTAATCAGGTAGCCTTCCGATCCCATAATTTCTACGCCATCGTAGCCAGCCTGCTGCGCCAGCCCCGCACAACGGGCAAAGTCGTTGATGGTTTGCACGATATCTTGCGTACTCATCGCTCGTGGCGCAAAGCGGTTAATCGGTGCCTGAATGGCGGATGGCGCGACCGGATCGGGCTGATAGCTGTAGCGTCCGGCGTGGAGAATTTGCAAAGCGATTTTCCCGCCGACCTCGTGTACTGCCTGTGTGAGAACATGATGATGCGCGAGCTGTGCCTCGTCATGCAGCGTCGCACCGCCTTTGGCGACGGCACCTTGGGCATTGGGCGCGATGCCGCCAGTGACAATCAGACCCACACCACCTTGTGCCCGCTCACGGTAAAATGCGGCCAGCCTTGTGGTGCCGTCCGGGTGTTCTTCCAGACCGGTATGCATGGATCCCATGACTACGCGGTTCTTTAACGTTGTGAAACCGAGATCGAGCGGGGAAAGCAGCGTAGGGTAGGCTGTCATTGCACTCTCCAGTGACGTCAACTGGTCTGATGAGTCATTGTCTTCAATCTAGCTGCAATTGGGTGAATTGTGAAATTTATGTTTATTTATTGTGATTGATGTCATTGCTCATCGTAAGGACAACGCCCTCGGTGAGGGATCGTGCGTCGGAGTGTTTGTTGTCAGGGGCGTGTGACATTATAATCCGCGGGTTGATCGGGCAAAGGTATCGTTATGCGGGTGGAAGAGTTGGAATATCGGCTGGATAGCGCGCTTCGGGCGTTAGAGCAAAGCGTTCAGCGTCAACAGCAGACGTGGCGGCAGGAGCATCAGTCCCTCCAGCAGCAGTTGCTTCAGGCGAAAGAGCGTGATGCGTATCTTTGCACGCAGATTGAACGCCTCTCTGCGCAGTTGAATTCGATGGACAGTTCACCGGAGCGAAATCCGCTGATTCAGAAAATGAAAATGATTTACGCCCAACTTGACGTGCTGGCACAAGACGCTACCGTTTTTAGACGTTCACTTCGATAATCGCCCTGCTGATATTTTCCGACGAGCGATATGGGATGCGGTAAAACGCATCAATATCGTGCGGCGGTATTAACGCAATACTTCCGCTTCCTTACACAATTCCTTCTTATTCTCCATAATTGCCGCAAATGTGGAGCCAACACTTGCAGAGATTTACCCTTGCTCTAATTAACTGAAGGTGTTGCGCCTATACTTTATCTCGTAGCACGGCACTCGCCGTCGACGAGTTAATTCACAGAGAGGAATAAAATATGCGTAAACTCACTGCAATGCTGGTTGCTTCTTCTTTAGCATTGGGCGCGGCAGGTATCGCGCATGCTAATGACGCACCGAAAGGGCCTGGCTCAGAACACAAGATGATGAAAGAGGGTCGGGAGCACCGCGGTATGATGGGGCCGGATGCGATGTTTAAGACGCTGAATTTGACGGAAGCGCAGAAGCAGCAAATTAAAGCCATTATGAAAGAGTCCCGTGAAAAGATGCACAAAGCGATGCAGGATGATCGTCGTGATATACATAGTCTGATCACAGCAGATACCTTTGATGCCGCAAAAGCACAGGCGCAGTTAGATAAAGCCGACGCGGCACACAAGGCCAGAATGCTTAACGGACTGGAAACCAAAAACAAAATTTACAACGTTCTGACGCCAGAGCAGAAAAAGCAATACAACGACAACTTCGAAAAGCAACTGACTCAACCGCCAAAACCTGACGGCAAGCCAGTCCCTGTGGAATAATACTTTGCGCAGAAAAAAATAAGCTCGCAAGACCATCGGATTGACGCATTACCCCTAGGTAATGTTTCAGTCCGGTGGTTTTTTATTTCTCATAACGATCATACCGTGAGCCGTGAAATAATTAATGCTATTCTCATCTTGTGCTGATAAAGCAGATGAAATCATAGAACAGTAGGCGGTAAACGACAGATGAATCATACTTTCACATTGAAAAATATAA
The DNA here is from genome assembly GCF_000803215.1 of Pectobacterium fontis. Taxonomy (GTDB): domain Bacteria; phylum Pseudomonadota; class Gammaproteobacteria; order Enterobacterales; family Enterobacteriaceae; genus Pectobacterium; species Pectobacterium fontis. The sequence goes on along the minus strand of NZ_JSXC01000040.1, from coordinate 36,460 downwards.
AATTTCTTTTTCTTCTGTTTGTCGCTACCTCCTGTGTAAGCTGGCTGGGGTTTCAGTTTCTGGTATTGGATGAGCTGTCGCTATTTTGGCCCGCCAATATTCTTGTTTTTTGTCTCATGATTAATTTCAGAATCAGAACAGGGACGGTAAAGGATAAAGCACTCTCCGCCTGCATGGGGTTTTTAGTGAGCTATGCGGCGATGTTGTCGGTAGCATTACTGTTCGGTAATCATATACCGTTAAAAACTAAAGTGTTGTTATGTCTGTGTAATATGGTCTTTGTCGTGGTGGCCTGGTGCGTATTTTTTGTGATATGCCGGATTCACCGCCAGTGGTCGATATTCGAGAAATTCGGTAAATATTATGTTTATATAATTTTTACCGCGACGTTTTTAGGCGCGTTTTCATCTGGCGTAGCGTATGGAGCGTATGTCTATGTTTATCATTTAGGGAGCGTCTATGGCGAGTTTATGGACTGGTTCAGCGAGCAATTAGGGACCGGTATTGTACTCGCATTTTTTTTCCTACGAAGTAAGGATATTCTACGTGCCATAAAGAATATTTCTTTATCTCCCAAGCATCTTGGTGAGAATGTCATCCCTTTTCTGGTCTTTATCATCTCTTTACTTGGGATCTTATTTTTTCTCGATGCCAGCCTCATTGCACTGTCTATTATTCCGCTCACACTATGTGCGTTCAATTACTCTTTCCCGATCATGTCGTTGCTCTGTGCGATTACCGGGGTAACGCTGAATTACCTCTATATTAATCAGGTCAGTATGCTTATTGATTCTAATTCAGAGGAGTACGTCAATTCATTTATCAGCACGGCGAGACTGAATATCGCGATGTTAATTATGGCGATGTTAAGCGTTTCTCATTTTATTTCAATGAACCGACGGCTGATTAAAATTATCGAAAGTAATAGCCTGAAAGATGTACTAACAAATACCTTAAATCGTCGTGCCTTTCTCAGTATTTTGAATGGGAAACAGGGCTTACTGCCGTATAGGAAGAAGCGTCAGCTAACGTTGCTATTTCTGGATATTGATTATTTTAAGCAGGTTAACGACACCTATGGCCACACCTGCGGCGATGAAGTTATTGCCAGCTTTGCCCGTATGCTGAGTACCCATATTCGATCCAGCGATGTGCTTTGCCGCTGGGGCGGGGAAGAGTTCATTATTGCTGCGTATGACCTGACGCCTGCGCAATCTGAAGTCATGGCTGAATCGCTGCGGCGTCTTACTGAGTCCACGGTGCTTGTGATGTCTGATAGGCGGGAAATCCATTTCACCACCAGTATTGGTGTCGCTACGTTCTCTCAATATGACGGCGGCAATATTTTTGACCTTATTGAGTTGGCGGATGAGCAACTGTATAAAGCGAAAGCGCTGGGGCGTAATCGTGTTTGTATACAGTCCGTGGAGTCTTCTTGACCTGAAATGCCTGCCTTAAGAGATGATGCTGAAGATAAACCTGCTATTTGCGGCTGATAGCGTCCAGTGTGGGCAGGGGGCGACAAATGACATACCGACTTCCCAGTAGGAGAGGGGGATATTGCGTTGTAGATGAGGCAATGATTATCTGATGAGTAAAAATTTAGTGACTGTTTTCACAGAATAAAACGTAGAGATAGCTTTCTCCGCGTTAACTTGTTAGAACACGGGAAAGGACGTCACCAGAGTTTTCTGGGCGAGACCTGGGTAAAGCAGCGTGAGGCACGCTGCTTTACCCAGGTTTTTTTTTGCTTGTTTTCCGGTAATCGAGTGCAAGCAGAACAGGGTGTATTGAGCAGTTGCAGCCATTGACGAAACGGGAAGTCATTATGAATAGCAAAGTGCTAGCTGAAAATATTTTGGGGTTGGTAGGAGGGGAGACGAACGTTTCCACTCTGGTTCATTGCGCCACACGCTTACGTTTTAAAATTATTGATCACAGTAAGGTTGATGTCGCTGCGCTGGAAGCCTTAGATGGTGTGATTACCGTTGTTAATGGGTCAGGGCAGTTACAGGTCGTGATTGGCAACCGCGTGCCGGATGTGTACCGCGCTTTTGGCGCGATCTCTAATTTATTGGAAGATCGCGAGGGTAAAAGCCAGGTCGCTATAGACGAAAAATCGACGTCTGTCATGGGACGCTTGATCGATCTGGTTGCGGGGATCTTCACGCCATTACTCGGTGCGATGGCCGCAGCGGGGGTGCTAAAAGGGGCGCTTGCAATTGTGATGGCGCTGGGGTGGATGAATAGCAAAGAAAGCACCTATATCATCCTGCATGCCGCATCAGATAGTTTGTTTTACTTCCTGCCAATGTTGCTGGCGATCACTGCCGCACGGAAATTTGAAACCAACATTTTTGTCGCGGTATCGATTGCCGGTGCGCTGGTGTACCCCACGATCCTAGCGTTGTTTGATGCAGGTCAGCCTGTCACGTTTTTCGGCCTGCCGGTTGTGATGATGAAATACACCTCCTCTGTCATTCCGATTATTTTCAGCGTGTGGTTGATGTCGTACATCGAGCGTTTCCTGAATCGCCATATTCACGAAAGCGTGCGTAATATTTTAACGCCGTTCTTCCTACTGGTGCTGATGGTGCCGTTAACGCTGATGACTATCGGCCCGGTTGGTATTTCAGCCAGTAAGATTATCGCCTCGCTGTTTGTCAGCATTTATGAATTTAACCCCATTATCGCTGGTGCATTGATCGCCGCAGCGTGGCAGGTTCTGGTGATATTCGGTGTGCATTGGGGATTTGTCACGGTATTCATTAATGATATTTCGGTCATGGGACACAGCTATCTCAAAGCGGCATCCAGTCCATCTGTCTTTGCCCAATCTGGCGCATTGCTGGGTGTTATGGTGCGTACCAAAGATAAAAAGCTCAAGGCGTTGGCTGGGAGTTCATTCATCGCTTCACTGTTTGGTATCACGGAACCGGGTGTGTACGGCGTGACATTGAAGCTGAAAAAACCGTTTATCTGTGCCGTTATTGCGGCGGCGTGCGGCGGCGCGATTGCTGGCTATGCGAAAAGCTCAGCCATTTCCATGGGAATGCCTGGCTTGCTGACACTTCCGATCTTCTATGGCGAGGGGTTTATCGGGTTCCTGATTGGTTGTGCTATCGCCTTCATCGTAAGCTTTGTGCTGACTATCGTCGTTGGCTTTGATGATCCAAAACAACCGGCTGAGAAAGCGTCTGCGCCAATTGCTTCACCATCAGCAACGCCTGCGTCGACGGGTCAACAGAACACGCGCTCCACCTCTTCACCTGCTACTGTCACGGCACAAGCGGTTTCGGCGGAACAATTGGGGTCGCCAGCAAAAGGCGAGCTGATTCCGTTGGAAGACGTCAATGATAACGTTTTTTCTTCCGGTGTAGTTGGGCAGGGCGTGGCGATTGTGCCGCAGGAAGGGCGGATTTATTCACCTGTGGATGGTGAGGTAGCCAGCACATTTGACAGTGGTCACGCCATCGGCATCCGTTCTCAACATGGGGCTGAAATCCTGATTCATGTCGGCATTAATACTGTGCAGTTGGAAGGAAAACATTATCATATGTGTGTCGCCGAAGGCGATGAAGTGAAAAAAGGTCAACTGCTGCTGGAATTCGATCTCATTGAGATACAAAAGGCGGGTTACGATATTGTGACCCCCGTTGTGGTAACGAATACTGAGGAATACCGTGAATTCAACCTCAGCACGACACGCCATCAGCAAGTGGGAGACACGATCATCGCGTTGGCATAAAAATAAGGGAAAGGGGGATGAACGTGAATCTCCCGTTTTCGTTATCGATTGACATTAGTCGATTTTTCCATAGACCAGCGCATTCGAACGCTATATTGAGATGACTGTGATGAAAGTTGAAAAAATATTAAGTAATAACGCAGTCTTGTTGATCAATGAAAACCGTGAAGAGATTGTGGCTATCGGACGAGGGATCGGTTTTGGCAAAAAGCAGGGGGATGACATTGATGCCAGTCAGATAGAGAGCCAATTTGTAAAAAGCCGGGGAGGGCTAACCGAGGTATTCTCGCAATTGTTGGCAGAAATTCCCCCCGCGCATTTGGCGGTCACCCAGCAAATTATTACGTTGGCACAACAAAAATTAGCCATCACCGCGCAAGATACCCTGTTTCTGGCATTGAGCGATCACATTAATTTTGCTATTCAGCGTCACTCCAATGGCTTGGAAATAAGAAATTTCTTGTTGTGGGATATCAAGCGGTTTTACGCCAGCGAGTTTCTTGTTGGCATGGAAGCCTTATCTTTGATTAACGATAAATTACATGTTTCACTACCGGAGGATGAAGCCGGTTTTATTGCACTGCATCTGGCTAATGCCAGAAATAATAGCGATATGCAAAGTACCATGCAGAGTGCGACGTTGATAAAAGATATCCTTAGCATTGTGCAATATGATTTAAGAATAAAGTATGATGAAACATCTTTGGATTATCAGAGATTTATCACGCATTTGAAATTTTTCGCATTACGGTTATTGAATCGTGAAGAGATTAACCATAAAGACAACGGTATTTATGAAGGAATAAAAGAGTTAATGCAGGATGCTTATGCGTGTGCCAGGAAAGTATACGATTACGTAGAGATAAATTATGAATGCCAGTTGACAACGGATGAAATTATGTTTTTAACGATTCACATTAATCGATTACGTAAAGATTGAAAGTGATTATCTTGGGTGATAACGTTCACAGAATTACATAATAATTATTGGATTTATGATATTAAATTTACCTTAATACCAAAGGGACATAACTGATTTTATTCAGGCGAGATCCGTTGTATGTAGGTGATTTTTCATCTACACACAACGGTTTTTTTTGGGGTTACAACGATTTCCCGTTGCTGCTAATCACGTCTTGATACCAGTAGAAACTGTCTTTACGCCGACGTTCCAGCGTGCCTTTGCCGTCATCGTCACGATCGACATGAATAAAGCCGTAGCGTTTTGACATCTGCGCCGTGCCTGCGCTCACCAGATCGATCGGCCCCCAACTGGTATAGCCCAGCAGCTCAACGCCATCGTCAATGGCTTCCCGCACCTGAATCAGATGGCGGCGCAGGTAATCAATGCGGTAGCTGTCATGAATACTGCCGTCCTCTTCCACCACATCACGCGCACCCAGCCCATTTTCTACAATGAACAGCGGCTTCTGATAACGGTCATACAGCTCGTTCAACAGGAAGCGCAAGCCTTCGGGGTCGATCTGCCAGCCCCATTCGGACGCCTCAAGATGCGGGTTAGGGATCAGGCGGATGATATTACCGCGTGAGGACTGATATTTTTCCGGTTCGAAGGTCGCGCAGCCGCTCATGTAATAGCTGAAGGAGACAAAATCTACGGTGTGACTCAGATCGGCTTTGTCCTGTGCGGTGATCGTGAGTTCGACGCCATTTTCCCGGAAATAACGCTGGATCCAGGCCGGATAGGTGCCGCGTACCTGTACATCGCCGAAGAACAGCCATTCACGGTTTTTGTTCTGCGCTTCCAGCACGTCTTTCGGGTGGCAGGTCATGGGGTAGCGCACTGCGCCCAGCAGCATGTTGCCGATTTTGGCATCAGGGATGATGTCGTGGCAGGCTTTTACCGCTCGTGCGCTGGCAACCAGTTGGTGGTGGATAGCCTGATAAATCTCTTGCTTTGACGGCTCGCCGCTCAGCCCGATGCCGGTAAAGGGGGAATGCAGCGCCATGTTGATTTCATTGAAGGTCAGCCAGTATTTCACTTTGTCTTTGTAGCGGCTGAAGACGGTGCGAGCGTAGTGCTCAAAATGGTCGATAACGGCGCGGTTGCCCCAGCCTCCCAGCTTTTTCACCAGACCGTAAGGCATTTCATAGTGCGACAGCGTAATCAGCGGCTGGATCTGATACTTCGCCATTTCATCGAACAGACGATCGTAGAAAGCCAGACCGGCTTCACAGGGTTCCGTTTCATCGCCTGCGGGATAAATGCGCGTCCAGGCAATCGAGGTGCGCAAGACCTTGAATCCCATTTCAGCGAACAGTTGGATATCCTGCGGATAGTGATGATAAAAATCGATTGCCCGATCTTTTATGCAGCTCATGCCTTCATCGCGTTCGGTCACCGGACCATGCACGCCCTTTAGCTGAAGATCGGAGGTGGAGACGCCTTTACCGTCTTCGTTCCATGCCCCTTCAACCTGATTTGCTGCAACTGAACCGCCCCATAAAAATCCCTCGGGGAATGCTTTCATGGTATTTCTCCTCATCGTTTTCGACATCATTACGTTGCGCTGGACGGTGGCCCTACGCTGTCGCGCAGGAAATCGCCAAGTGGCAGGCAAAAAAAAACTTGGGCAGAAGAGAGTAGTACCACTCACCTCTGCCCAAGTCTCGCCCGCCATTGGCGGTAACGTCTTATTGAAACACTATACAACCCTGAATCTCTGCGGCAATGCCCCTGTTTGGTTATGTGATTTCGGTCACGACATCTCTGTTTCCCCCACATTAAGCCAGCCGAATCTGTCGGTGCTATCGCAATAAACCATCAGTAGCAGTTGAACCAGAAATGCACCGCCGCCTTCTTATCCTGCACCACCGTGATGCAACGATGTGCGTAAAAACTCCCTGATTTTACGTTTCTCTGCGCTATATCTGACTATGTATAACGGTGGCACGCAACTTGCTTCTCAACGGTATAGCGATTCTGCGGCTTTGTCTCAACGGTGAGCAAAGTCGCGGTCGGACAACGGCGTCCACACAATCATGCTTTTCGCACAATCGCGAGAGCAGGGTTTTGTGGACGTTTTTTTTATGGCGTGTCATCCCTGGCCGCCACCCTTATGGGCCGTTGCTAACGTAACGTTAAAAATTTCTCCCGGAAATTTTTTATGCCTGAATTCGCCCGGTACGGCCCTTCTTTTGGCGGCTGTTGCAACTTAGTTCTACGGGAGTCAGTCAATGGATACCACCTCCTCAGCGTGTGTAAAGAGCGTTTGCCCCTACTGTGGGGTCGGTTGCGGCGTGGTGATGGAGGTAAAAGACAATCGCGTGATCAAGGTGTCAGGCGACAAAACGCATCCCACCAATTTTGGTCGACTCTGCACCAAGGGCAATACGTGCAGTCAGGCGCTCGCTGAATCAGGGCGACTGGAGAATGCCTATCTACGGGCCGATCGGCAGCACGAATCGGTCAGGGTTGATATGGATAAAGCCATCAAAGAAACCGCGCGGCGGCTACGGACTATTATTGATTCCCACGGGCCTGATGCGGTGTCGCTTTACGTCTCCGGTCAGATGTCGCTGGAATCTCAATATCTGGCGAACAAGCTCGCCAAGGGGTTTATCGGCACGAACAACATTGAGTCAAACTCACGCCTGTGTATGGCCAGCGCGGGTAGCGGCTACAAGCTCTCTTTAGGGTCAGACGGCCCGCCTGGCTCCTATCAAGACTTTGACCACGCCGACGTCTTTTTCGTCATTGGCGCGAACATGGCCGATTGCCACCCGATCCTGTTTCTGCGCATGATGGATCGCGTCAAAGCCGGCGCTAAGCTCATCGTGGTTGACCCGCGCCGTAATGCCACAGCAGACAAAGCGAACCTGTTTCTGCAAATCAAGCCTGGAACGGATTTGGCTTTGCTCAATGGCCTGCTGTACCTGCTTGTTCAGAATGGACACACCGATCCCGCTTTTATCGCCGAGTTCACCGAAGGGTGGGAAGCGATGCCTGAATTCCTTGAGGATTATCCCCCGGAGAAAGTCGCAGAGATCACCGGGTTGCCGGAGGCCGACATCCGCAAGGCGGCGGAATGGATAGGTACGGCGGCGGAGTGGATGAGTTGCTGGACGATGGGGCTGAATCAAAGTACGCATGGCACCTGGAATACCAACGCGATCTGTAACCTGCACTTAGCCACTGGCGCGATTTGCCGTACGGGAAGCGGCCCGTTTTCCCTGACCGGGCAGCCCAATGCGATGGGCGGGCGCGAAATGGGCTATATGGGGATGGGGCTACCGGGGCAGCGCTCTGTGCTGGTAGAGAAAGATCGTGCGGCCATCGAGGCTATCTGGGGCGTTCCTGCCGGCACATTGCGCACGGAGCTTGGCGGCGGCACTGTCGCCATGTTTGAGGACATGATGGCGGGCAAGATCAAAGCGTGCTGGATCATCTGTACGAATCCGGTCGCCACGGTTCCTAATCGCAATAACGTGATTGCCGGGCTGCAAGCGGCTGAATTGGTCATTACGCAGGATGCGTTTCTCGATACCGAAACCAACCGCTACGCCGATATCCTGCTGCCCGGCGCGCTGTGGGCGGAAGCGGCAGGCGTGATGATTAACTCCGAACGAAATTTGACGCTGATGCAGAAAGCGGTTGAACCGCCTGGAGAGGCGATGCCTGATTGGCAAATCATCGCCAGCGTCGCCTGTGAAATGGGCTATGCACAGGGATTTAGCTACAATTCCGCATCCGACGTTTTTGAAGAGATTAAGCAGTTTTGGAACCCCAAGACGGGCTACGACATACGTGGCGTCAGCTATGAACGCTTGCAACACTCTCCCTTGCAGTGGCCTTGTCCCCCTGATGATCACCACGATCGTCACCCCATTCGCTACCTCAACAACGGCGTGAGTCAAACGCTAAAAACGTCACCAGACGGCACGCAGCCGCGTCTGGTTTTTGCGACGGAGAGCGGTAAAGCGGTATTCCTCCCCCGACCACATCTGTCGCCCGCTGAAATGCCGGATGACGACTTTACGTTTGTGCTGAATACCGGTCGCTTGCAGCACCAGTGGCACACGATGACGAAAACCGGAAAGATCCCGACGCTTAACAAGCTCAATCCCGGCCCGTTTATCGAAGTGCATCCCGAAGATGCCATTACGCTCGGTATTCAGGATAAGGATCGGGTGGAAATCCGATCGCGCCGTGGGCGTGCGGTACTGCCCGCCGTGGTGACCAATCGGGTTCGCCCAGGAAACTGTTTTGCACCGTTTCACTGGAATGACGTTTTTGGTGACGATCTGGCGATTAACGCTGTCACCAGCGATGCCATTGATCCGATTTCCCAACAGCCTGAATTCAAATTCTCTGCGGTAGCGTTGGCGCGGATCGCTGAACCCGTAGCATCTATTCCTCCTGAGCGGAACAGCCACTCAGCGGCTGTTCCGATACGGGAACAGCCACTCAGCGGCTGTTCCCGTATCGGAACAGGCCGCGGCGGATACGCCGAACCACGACATCAAGGAACTCGACATGAAACACATTGATGCACTGGCCACGCTGCTTGGCCTTGATGCCCTTCCGGCTGTGACGCTGAGCGCGCACGAACAGCATTATCTGCAAGGTTATATCGCGGCACTGCGTACTGATGCATCACGACTGGCGGGCGGCGTGCCGGTTTTGCCCGCCACGGCACCCATGGAACCCGCCAGACGCCTGATGCTTGATGGCATGCTGGCGGGGCTGTTTGCCCGAACGTGGTTGCCCGGTGACGGTATCACGTTGCTGCCCGTGCCTTCTCACCAGATGGCGGCGGAGACCACGCCATCACTGCCACCGGTGTTGATTTTATGGGCATCATCGACCGGTAATGCGGAAAGTTTTGCGGCACAGTGCGCCGCACGCCTGAAGACTGCGGGGCATACCGTTAGCCTGTCTGATATGGACAGCTTCAACAGTGCCAATCTGCCTGCAACGCCGCGCGTACTCTTTATCGCCAGCACGTTTGGCGACGGCGATCCGCCCGACAATGGCGCAAATTTCTGGCTGGCATTACAGGCGGAGGCCGCCCCCAAACTGGCTGAAATGGCGTTCTCCGTACTGGCATTCGGCGATTCAAACTACGATCAGTTTTGCGGTTTTGGCCGTCGGCTTGATGCGCGACTGGAGGTGTTGGGCGCGCAGCGTCTGTCAGCGCGCATCGACTGTGAGCCTGACTATCAGGAGGCGGCAAGCGTCTGGCTGGACAGCGTGGTCACCGCGCTGGCAGGCACACCTACGCCAATCGCCAGTAAGGTGATGACAGCGGTGCTTGCTGATGGAAATGAAGAATGCAGTGTGGCACCAGCCGTGATTTCGGCTCCTCTTTTCAACCGAAATGCGCCTTTGCCGGCGCGCCTTGTCCTCAATCAACTGCTGAATGCGCCCGGCGCAGAGAAAGAAACCCGACAATTCGCGTTTGATATCTCCGGCAGCGATATGTGCTATGAGGCGGGCGATGCGCTCGGCATCTGGCCGACTAACAGCCCTGAGCTGGTGAGCGAGATGCTCTCTGTGCTCAAACTCTCACCTTCTACGGTGGTGAACGTCAACGATAAAGGCGATATGCCACTGGCCGAGGCGTTATCCCAGCATGTCGAGATTGCGCGCATTACGCCGGAGATCTTGCAATTTATCAGCGCTCGATCGGGCCATCCTATGCTGGCCGACCTGTTAAAAGAGGAACGTAAGGAGGAACTCAAACAGTGGCTGTGGGGACGGCAGGTTGTCGATGTGCTACAGGCGTTTCCGATTCAGGTTCAGGCTGACGAATGGTTAGCCGTGCTCAAACGTATTCAGCCGCGTTTGTACTCGATCTCGTCCAGCCCGAACGTCACCCCCAATCAGATCCACCTGACCGTTTCGACGGTGCGCTATGGTGCTGAGGGGAAAGCACGCGGCGGGGTGTGTTCCACCTTTCTGGCCGACCGCGCAGCCGAGTCGGTGGCGGTGCCTATTTTTATTCAGAAGTCAGCCCATTTCCGCACGCCCAAACACCCGGATACGCCGCTCATCATGGTCGGGGCGGGCACGGGGATCGCACCTTTCCGGGCTTTTCTACAAGAGCGTCGGGCGACAGGAGCACAGGGTAAAAATTGGCTATTCTTTGGCGAACAGCGTGCCGAGACTGATTTTTACTATCGCGAGGAGTTGGCGTCGCTGCAACGCGACGGTTATCTGCATCGGTTTGATACCGCTTTCTCGCGTGACCAACGCGAAAAAATTTATGTTCAGCACCGCATGAGTGAGCAGGGCGCTGAGCTGTGGCGTTGGCTGGAGGCCGGTGCGCATTTCTACGTGTGTGGCGATGCGAGTCGTATGGCGAAAGATGTCGATTCGGCGCTGCGGCAGGTGGTGCAGGTTCACGGGAATATGAGCGGTGAAGCGGCGGCGGCTTATATTGCAAAAATGGCGCAGGACAAACGCTATGTCCGTGATGTGTATTGAGTTCGCTAGCGTTTTTTGCTGGTATCAGGGCATCGCCTGATGTGTGACATGATGCTTGAAGTGGCTGCGTTAGGTGTTTTACCACCTAACGCAGTGGATAATGCGGTGATTACGCTTTCGTTTGCAGAGCTTTGACAACCGCTTCGCCGAGTGCTTTGGCGGATGCTGGGTTTTGGCCCGTGATCAGTCTTCCATCTACGACGACTTTATTTTCAAAAATCGGGGCTTCTTCGAATTTTGCGCCATCTTTTTTCAGCGCAGCTTCGAGTTCAAACGGAACGATCTTGTCGTAATGGCGGAACGCTTCTTCCTCTGCGGTAAATCCAGTCAGGTGGCGGTCTTTAATCAACAATTGACCATTGCTGAGCTTCACATTCAGCAGACCTGCCGGACCGTGGCAGACAGCACTGATAATTTTGTTGTTTTCGTACATAGTACGAACGATGTTGATCAATTCAGGATTGTTGGCAAAATCCCACATTGGTCCGTGTCCACCAACCAGCAGGATGGCGGTGTATTTTGTTGGATCAACTTTGTTGAGCGGGATCGAATTCGCCAGTTTGTTACGATGCTCCGGGTTAGTCCAGAAATCCAGATTCGCCTGATCTTTGAGATCGAAGCCGTCAAACGGAGGCATTCCACCTTTCGGGCTGGCGATATCGTAATCCAGTCCGACGTGATCGAAGACTTCAACCGGGTGGGTCAGTTCTGGAAACCAAAAACCGCCAACCAACTCTGGCGTTTTTTTATCCAGACTAGAAACGACAACCAAAACCTTATCCGATTTCAGCTTATCCTGGGCGAAAACAGGGGATGATGCAGCAAATACAGCGACAGCGGCGATGAGGCCAGTACAGTATTTTATTATTGACATTCTATTGCTCCTTACACAGGTGATGTGGCTGTTACTATATCTGTGATAACTGTTTGAAAATAGACGGTAAGAATAGAACATATTGTTTAAAAAAACGGTGTAATGATTTTTATTAACGCGAGAAACTATTGTAAAGTGAGTTAATTACCCACGGTACGACATCAATGTGAGGAACACAGATGGGGCAACCCGATAGCTTTGAAGGATTATCAGAATTTCTGGCAATTTCTAAGCGGTTGAGTATCCGTAAAGCGGCACTTGATCTGGGTAAGACGCCGGGTTCTGTCAGTCTGACGCTCCAGAAACTTGAGCATCGCCTCGGTGTCCCACTTTTCCATCGCACCACGCGCAAAATGGCGTTGACGGAAGCCGGAGAACATCTGTTGCAGAGGATTGGACCCGCAGCACAGGTGATTACCACCGGTTTTGAAGATGTTGCGCAATCGGCAAAAGAGCCGTCAGGGACACTAAAATTGCTGGTGGAACGCTTAGCGCTTCCTCATGTCATTGAGCCTCTCATGCCTGCATTCCGCCAAGCCTGGCCGAATTTGAATGTCGATATCACGGTGAACAACCGGCACGATGATTTCGTTTCTGGGGGTTATGATGCGGGCATCATGATTGGGTCATATATCGAACAGGATATGATCGCGATACGGCTTTCTCCGCCCTTTAAGTGGGCGGTATTTGGTTCACCGGAATATTTTAAAACGTACGGCAAACCGCAAGTCACCAGCGATCTGGTACACCACGAGTGCATTCGCTTTCGACGTCCTGAAAAGGGCGATATTTATCGCTGGGAATTTATCGAAAATAAAGAAAACGTCAGAATTGAGCCAACGGGCACGATTACCGTTAATGATGGAGAACTGATGCGTAGCCTCGCGGTTAGAGGCGTCGGGTTGATTTACTCATCTGTGTTTCATACTTCACGTGAGCTGGCAAATGGCACGCTGGAAGCCGCACTACTCGATCTCTCGCCAGGAAACGACGGCCTCTTTCTCTATTTTTCCAGAGCCATGAGAAACCAACCTAAACTGCGTGCGTTTATTGATGTGTGTTCGCAGGTCATTAAGACGTGAGTGAATAGACTCAACACGTTTGCCAGTATTTCGAGGTATAGGAAACTGAGGCGGTTTTACACTCTTGCGCTGTAAATAGCGAGTGTGTCTTCTGTGGACTGGAGACGGTGACGGCTAACTCTTTCTGATAACGATAAACAGCAGCCCAAAAAATAAAGGAGCGGCGTGATTAACGCAACTCCTTGATATATCTGGTGGCCCCTGCTGGACTTGAACCAGCGACCAAGCGATTATGAGTCGCCTGCTCTAACCACTGAGCTAAGGGGCCGAATGGGCGCTGATTATACGGCAATGTGCGGGGGAAGGTCTATAGGCTATCTGTCGGATGGTGGTTTTATATTCAAGATAGCTTGTTGTTATTCTTATCAGAATTTACGATGGGTATCATTAACGGCAATAGGGAAAGACATGATTACCGATATTCTGGCACCGCATCTCCAGGTGGTTTTCTGCGGCATTAACCCCGGGCTGTCGACGGCTCATCATGGTTACCACTTCGCGAATCCCAGTAACCGCTTCTGGAAAGTGATTCATCAGGCGGGCTTTACTGAACGCTTACTGGCGCCTGCGGAAGAGCAGCATCTGCTGGATACCGGATGCGGTATCACCATGCTGGTGGAGCGTCCCACGGTTGAAGCTACCGAACTGGGGCGCGATGAGCTGTTGCAGGGCGGGAATGCGATTAGTGAGAAGATGACGCGTTATCAGCCGCGTGCGCTGGCCGTGTTGGGGAAGCAGGCATTCAGTCAGGCGTTTGGCATCAAGAAGGTTTCGTGGGGGCGTCAGGCGTTGCGCATTGGCGAGACCCAGGTTTGGGTACTGCCCAACCCTAGTGGATTGAATCGTGCGACAGTTGAGTCGCTGGTGGCGTCGTATCAGGAACTGTATCAGGCGTTGAAGGGTAATCTATAAATTCTGGTTGGGTGTTCTGACAAGCAAAAAATAACCCCGGCGAACCAGGGTTATTTCTCGTGGAGTGGATTAGCTAAGAGATGAATTAATCATCCAGGAAGCTACGCAGCACTTCGGAACGGCTTGGGTGGCGCAGTTTACGCAGCGCTTTCGCTTCGATCTGACGAATACGTTCACGCGTAACGTCAAACTGTTTGCCCACTTCTTCCAGCGTATGATCGGTGTTCATATCGATACCGAAACGCATGCGCAGAACTTTTGCTTCACGCGCGGTCAGGCCAGCCAGTACGTCGTGTGTCGCAGAGCGCAGGCTTTCCGACGTGGCGGAGTCCAGCGGCAGCTCCAGCGTCGTATCTTCGATGAAATCGCCCAAATGTGAATCTTCATCATCACCAATCGGGGTTTCCATTGAGATTGGCTCTTTGGCGATTTTCAGCACTTTACGGATTTTGTCTTCCGGCATCAGCATACGTTCAGCCAGTTCTTCCGGCGTTGGTTCGCGACCCATTTCCTGCAACATCTGACGAGAGATACGGTTCAGCTTGTTGATCGTCTCAATCATGTGTACCGGAATACGGATAGTACGAGCCTGATCGGCGATAGAACGGGTGATTGCCTGACGGATCCACCAGGTGGCATAGGTCGAGAATTTATAACCACGGCGATATTCGAACTTATCTACCGCTTTCATCAGACCGATGTTGCCTTCCTGAATTAGGTCGAGGAACTGCAAACCGCGGTTGGTGTATTTCTTCGCGATAGAAATAACCAGACGCAGGTTGGCTTCCACCATTTCTTTTTTGGCGCGACGCGCTTTCGCTTCACCAATCGACATACGGCGGTTGATGTCTTTAACCTGTTCGATCGTCAGACCGGTTTCTTCTTCGATCTGCTGTAGCTTTTGCAGGCTGCGGGTGACGTCTTCTTCAACATCATTCAGCTTTTCAGACCAGGGTTTGCCCATTGCGACCGCTGCTGCAAACCAGGTGCTGTTGGTTTCATTGCCAGTGAACATGGTGACGAAGTTTTTCTTCGGCATTTTGCACTGTTCAACGCACAATTTGATGATCAAACGTTCCTGAGTACGAACGCGATCCATCATAGAGCGCATACTGTTAACCAGGAAATCGAACTGTTTCGGCACCAGGCGGAACTGTTTGAAGACTTCAGACAGGTTGAGAATTTCCTGTGCTGCCAGCGCATGGCTACGGCCATGGGCTTTGATCACCTGACGCGTTGTTTCATATTGCTCACGCAGTTCGGTGAACTTCTCACGCGCCAGTTCAGGATCGATGCTGTTGTCGTCTTCTTCTTCCTCGTCATCGTCTTCCTCGTCATCGTCGTCCATCTCTTCACTTGAAAGCTCGGAACCAACGTGAGTCGCGGTAGGGGCAATATCCTCTTCCGCATTAGGATCGACGAAACCGGTGATCAGATCGGACAAACGGCTTTCGCCTGCTTCGACGCGATCGTATTGTTCCAGCAGATAGGTAATGGCTTCAGGATACTCCGCGACAGAGCACTGAACCTGATTGATGCCGTCTTCAATACGTTTGGCGATATCGATCTCGCCTTCACGCGTTAACAGCTCAACCGTACCCATTTCACGCATGTACATGCGAACCGGATCGGTGGTGCGACCAATTTCCGACTCAACACTGGATAGAACCTGCGCAGCAGCCTCTGCCGCATCTTCATCGGCATCATTGGTGTTTTCGGCCAGCAACAGATCGTCAGCATCCGGGGCTTCTTCCATCACCTGGATGCCCATGTCGTTAATCATCTGGATGATATCTTCGATCTGATCCGAGTCGATGATATCTTCCGGCAGATGGTCATTGACCTCAGCATAGGTCAGGTAGCCTTGCTCCTTACCACGGGTGACAAGCAGCTTTAGCTGTGACTGCGGGTTTTGCTCCATAAGACGGTATCCACACTTCAGAGTATTTGGGTTGGTGTCGGTCAGCGTAGTTCGCTAACAATAGCATTAGGGGTATTTTTCTTATCGCCGCGGCCCCTGTAGCGGCTCTTTGCAGGGCTCAACCCTGCTATTTATCGGCAATTAAGCCTCTGTATTAGTGTTTTCTGGTCAGCGCCAGTTGCAACGACCAAAGCTCTTTTTTTTCTTTGGCGTTCAGCCCATGCGTTCTGTCACGGGCAATCAATGTTTCTTGTCGCTGTTTCAATAGTTGATCGTAGAGCTCTGTCAGACTGATTCTGAATTTCTCGTCAAGCTCTTCCTCTACGATCATATGGTTCCATACCGCGATGGTTTCAAGCTGTTTATAGTATGGGCTGTCGCGATATTGTTCCAACAGTAGAGCCATACTCATGCCCGGACTGGTATTGCAGGTTTTCACCAAATCTTGAAACAGCGATAAACCAGCAACTTTGTCCTGCTCAATACCTTCCAGCGCGAGATCGGGAACCTCTGCTGCCAGCCTTGGGTTTTGCACTAAAAGCCCTATAAGTATACGCATAGTTGTGACTTTTAGTTGTGGCGTTTGGTAAGACGTCTCCAGCTCTGCGGCTTTGGGCAGCAGTCTGTCCAGTTGGCTGTCATCCAAAATACCTAGCTTGTTACCCAATTGCTGACGTAAGTACAGCCGCTGTGTTTCCCCCGGCACTTGACCAATCAGCGGCATCGCCAGGATACCAAGTTTGGTTCGACCATCAGCAGAACTCATATCCACCTGCTGTTGCAGTGTTTCAAACAGAAACTGCGACAGTGGCTGAGCTTGCCCCATGCGTTGTTCAAATACGGCTTTGCCCTCTTTACGCACCAGCGTGTCGGGATCTTCACCGTCCGGCAGGAACATAAAACGTAGCTGGCGACCATCATTCAAATAGGGTAGCGCAGTTTCCAACGCACGCCATGCTGCTTCGCGTCCTGCACGATCTCCGTCGTAACAACACACCACCTGATCTGTGGCACGAAATAGTAACTGAATGTGTTCGGCAGTGGTGGACGTCCCCAAAGAAGCCACCGCATAATCAATACCAAACTGTGCCAGCGCCACTACATCCATATAGCCTTCAACAACCAAGAGTCGTTTGAGATCTTTATGGCTTTGCTGCGCTTCATACAGGCCGTACAACTGACGGCCTTTATGGAAAATACCGGTTTCCGGCGAGTTCAGATACTTTGGCGTATCGTTACCTAACACGCGTCCACCGAAGGCAATCACTCGCCCGCGCTTATCGCGGATGGGGAACATCACGCGCTCGCGGAAGCGGTCGTACGTTCGGCCTTGATCGTTAGTCACCAGCATGCCGACATCGTTCAATGCCATGCGAGCATTACCTTCGCCAAACCGCTTGAGAACGTTGTCCCAGCCGGACGGGGCGAAGCCAATTGCGAAATGACTGATAACCTCTGCACTTAAACCGCGCTGTTGCAGATACTGCAACGCGGGAGCACCGACGGAATGGCGCAGCGCTTGTTGATAAAACGCACTGATTTGCCCCATCAGCTCGTACTGATTGTGCCGTTGGTGAATTTCTTGCTTGGTTGGGCCGGTGCCAGTTTCATAAGGCACTTCAAGGCCGTGCATCGTCGCCAGTTCTTCAATGGTTTCAACGAATTCGAGACGATCGTAATTCATCAAAAAATCAATGGCAGTGCCGTGTGCGCCACAGCCAAAACAGTGATAGAACTGTTTGTCACCGTTTACGGTGAATGAGGGGGTTTTTTCGTGATGGAACGGACAGCACGCATGAAAATTTTTGCCCTGCTTTTTCAGTTTGACACGCGCGTCAATGAGATCGACGATGTCGGTGCGAGCGAGCAGATCATTAATAAATACGCGTGGGATTCGTCCAGCCATAAGCCCCTGGTGTATACCTTTATGTAACGTGGTTACATTGGATATGCTTATAAACGACAACAAGCCGCGCTTCCTTACGGAAAGCACGGCCTTCGTATGCAACTGCTAAGTCTGCGGATTAATCACGCGTTGGAGGGAAAACCCTCCTGAAAATTAATACAGACGAGTGCGGCGTGCGTTTTCTCGAGCCAATTTCTTCGCATGACGTTTCACTGCGGAAGCTTTAGCGCGCTTACGTTCAGTCGTTGGTTTTTCATAAAACTCACGACGACGAACTTCAGCCAGAACGCCCGCTTTTTCGCAGGAACGTTTGAAGCGACGCAGAGCTACGTCGAACGGCTCGTTTTCACGTACTTTAATTACCGGCATGTGCCTCTCACCTCAATAAATTCGGTTTGCCGCTGGCCTTGTGCCAGCCTTTTCAAAATGGTGCGGAATTCTACTGCAAACGTGACGCCTTTGTAAAGCATTGCGGTGATCATAAAACACCCAACCGCGGCCAGCGCAGAAATCAGGCCGATTATGGTAGACTATCCGCAGTTTGAAGCAAGCGGCATTTAACGCACGCTTGTCTCGTCACCAACGTTAGGAATAGCAATGCGCGTATTGGGTATCGAAACATCTTGTGATGAAACCGGCGTAGCCATTTATGACACAGAGGCCGGCTTGCTCGCGAATCAGCTATACAGTCAGGTCAAATTACATGCTGATTATGGTGGTGTCGTGCCGGAACTCGCCTCACGCGACCACGTACGCAAAACGGTTCCGTTGATTCAGGCGGCGCTACGTGAAGCCGGGCTACAGGCTGGCGATATCGATGGTGTAGCTTATACCGCTGGCCCAGGTTTGGTTGGGGCGCTATTGGTGGGGGCGACAGTAGGCCGGTCGTTGGCATTTGCCTGGGATGTGCCGGCGATTCCTGTACACCATATGGAAGGACATTTACTGGCGCCGATGCTGGAAGATAATCCCCCTGCGTTTCCCTTTGTGGCGTTGTTGGTGTCTGGTGGTCATACGCAGCTTATCAGCGTGACGGGCATTGGTGAGTACCGTTTGCTGGGCGAGTCGATTGATGATGCGGCAGGGGAAGCGTTTGATAAAACGGCGAAGCTGCTGGGGTTGGATTATCCCGGTGGCCCGATGTTGTCGAAAATGGCGCAGGCGGGTGATGCTCAACGCTTTACGTTTCCGCGTCCGATGACCGATCGTCCTGGGCTGGATTTCAGTTTTTCCGGTTTAAAAACGTTTGCTGCCAATACGATTCGCAGCAACGGCGACGATGCGCAAACGCGTGCTGATATTGCTCGTGCGTTTGAAGATGCCGTGGTGGATACGCTGGCGATCAAATGTCGTCGGGCGCTGGATGAAACGGGTTTTAAACGGCTGGTTATGGCTGGCGGTGTGAGCGCTAACCGGACGTTGCGCCAGCGCTTAGGTGAAGTGATGGCGAAACGCGGTGGTGAAGTGTTTTACGCGCGACCTGAATTCTGTACGGATAATGGTGCGATGATTGCCTATGCGGGCAGTGTGCGTCTGGCTCATGGCGCGAGTCAAACGCTGGGGGTATCCGTTCGTCCACGTTGGCCGCTGGCTGAATTACCTGCGGTGTGAGCATTGGGGCGATAATCGCTACGTGTAGCTGCTCTACTCGTAGCGAGAAAAGACGTAGAAAAATAGTAGTGGGCGAGCGAATTACAGCTTTTGTTCAATTACAACTCTTGCTCGAAGAGCACCAGAATCGCTTCGTAAAGCTGTTCGACGCTAAAGCCTCTTGCCGGGGTGGTGAAAATGGTGTCATCCCCCGCGATGGTGCCGAGAATTCCCTCTGACTTTCCTAGCGAATCCAATAGGCGGGCAATGAGTTGCGCAGCGCCTGGGCTGGTATGAATGACGATGACCGCATCGTTATAGTCCACGTCCAGTACCAAGTTCTTTAGCGGGCTGGATGTGGTCGGGACGCCAAGCTCGGCAGGGAGGCAATACACCATTTCCATTTTTGCATTGCGTGTGCGCACGGCACCAAATTTCGTTAGCATGCGTGACACCTTGGATTGATTGATGTTTTCAAATCCGTCGTCTTGCAATGCCTGAACAATTTCACTTTGAGAGCTGAATTTCTCTTCCTTTAGCAGCGCTTTGAACGCTTTAACGAGGTCTTCTTGTTTTGTCGAATTGCGCATTCTGCACCGGATGAACTGTTAGGGTTAATCCTACCATTATGCAGTTGTGTGAATTTTTATGCAATTAAATCGCGTATAATTCCAGTCTATTTCCCCAGGTATACACGAGTTACTGTTTTCAACAGATTCAGCCTCTGGCGCGAGTCCGAAAAATGCGTCCTGCGTCACATAAAAGTAAATCAAATGTTATCAGAATGATGTTGTTTGGACGTCATTGATCGGTGTAATGTAGCGCACAGGTTAATCGCCCGTGAATGAATACCACGTTATAGCTCAATAGCTTATTAACTTTACTTACCTTTCAAACGAATGACTGTTTTTAGTTTATTATTAGAGACATAGCATATTTTTTGTCTCTCGTTCATTTGCAGAAAAGATGAGTAGGCTGATTTTATCCCTATTTTTTACACTATGTTTATAACCAAATGAATTCACGGCACTTTTTTATTTTACGATAATAAGGAGTTTAGGATGAAAGTTGCAGTTCTCGGAGCAGCAGGTGGTATCGGTCAGGCACTCGCGCTCCTCCTCAAAACCCAGCTTCCTTCAGGTTCAGAACTATCCCTTTACGATATCGCTCCGGTCACGCCGGGTGTTGCGGTCGATCTGAGCCATATTCCTACCGCAGTGAAGATCAAAGGTTATAGCGGTGAAGATGCTAAACCGGCGCTTGCTGGCGCGGATATCGTGCTGATTTCCGCAGGTGTGGCGCGTAAACCGGGTATGGATCGTTCCGATCTGTTCAATGTTAATGCTGGCATTGTGCGTAATCTGGTTGAGCAAATTGCGGTGACCTGTCCGAAAGCCTGTATCGGTATCATCACCAACCCGGTGAACACGACTGTTGCGATTGCCGCTGAAGTGCTGAAAAAGGCGGGTGTGTACGACAAAAACAAACTGTTCGGCGTTACCACGCTGGATATCATCCGTTCCAACACGTTTGTCGCGGAGCTGAAAGGTAAACAACCGCAAGATATTAACGTGCCGGTTATCGGTGGACACTCTGGTGTGACGATTCTGCCACTGCTGTCTCAGGTTCCTGGTATCAGCTTCAGCGAGCAGGAAGTGGCCGACCTGACCAAGCGTATTCAGAATGCGGGGACTGAGGTTGTTGAAGCTAAAGCCGGTGGCGGGTCTGCAACGTTGTCTATGGGTCAGGCCGCTGCGCGTTTTGGTTTGTCTCTGGTTCGTGCGCTGCAAGGCGAAAGCGGTGTCGTGGAATGTGCATACGTTGAAAGCGATGGCAAATATGCGCGCTTCTTTGCTCAGCCGATCCTGTTAGGCAAAGACGGTGTTGCCGAGCGTAAAGAGATCGGCACATTAAGTGCCTTTGAGCAAAATGCGCTTAACAGCATGCTGGATACGCTGAAGCAGGATATTGAGTTAGGCGAGACGTTCATCAAGAGCTAATTAGCGTATTATTGAGCGTTAACACTACGCAAAGTGAAAAGCCGGAGATGTCGATCTCCGGCTTTTCTTTTTTTAATCGGGACGGATGAGTTTTTTTCTGTCGATAAGCTCATTAGTTTCTGGATCGTAATATCGGCTAGGCCAAATCTCTGAGGGGTGAATATTCAGCGCATCAGCAATAAGCCATTCCCCTTTGGGCCAGGGACGTGAGAGCGCGTTAGCTAGTGTAGATGAGCTTAATCCGGCCGCTCGCGATACTGCCGCCAGCGTCGTGTTTTTCTTGCGCAGTGCAGCAATGATATCAGCGGGATGCCAGTCTTGTTTCCTTAAAATCATAATCCTTCCCTTATTTGCTATAAGACGACTGTCGATTAGTGGTATAAATAACGGATGTTAGTTATATGTCGAGCTAACATGACATTATTATTTGGAAATAATATAGCATTAATTTTCTTTTAAATTCCCAATTAATTTCCAAATATGCGCGTTTTTGTTAGGGATGGCACTATCAGGATGAAAGGCAATGAAAAAAGAGTGGTTTGCTACCAGCGAATTGGTTGGAGTCGGCGGCCTTCCGAAATCAAGACAAGGATTAAATAAGCGCGCTCGCGAGGAGGGATGGGAGAAGCGTCGCCGTAAAGGCGTCCAGGGAAGAGGAGTGGAGTACGCCTTTCACAGCTTGCCGGATACGGTAAAAAAATCCCTATCACTCGAAATTGAGCCTTCCGTCTACGCAGTGAAACAGCCTGCGGCATTGGCTGTATGGATACAGATCTATCAGCAACTATCTGAAAAAGAAAGAAATGAACTAATCGCTTATATTCTGCGAGTCGGGGTGTCGGCTACGCTGAGCCAGTTGGGCATCACACCGTCAGGTGAGGAACCTATCTCATCAATCGGGATTGATTGAACCTCTGCGGGGGATTGTCTGATTGCTAACCATCGGTGATGAAAAGGAAACTGCATTTCTGTCGCTTTGTTGCGCTCTTTCTGGCCGCGGTGCTTGGGCATCGCGCTAGATTTCATCACGCCTTCCATTGGTTAGGTGTATAAGTAACGCGTAAAAGTTAGCGGTTTAGGTAATTATAGTCTATTATATGGAAACTTTTGGGCTAGTTGACGTAATGCCTGTTCAAAACAAACAAGGGAGTGACGAGTATGGACAAAGAATGGTTTGCAACAAGTGAGTTGGTTGGCGTGGGTGGATTACCTAAATCACCGCAAGGCCTGAACAAACGGGCGCGAGATGACGGTTGGGAAAAGCGCAGGCGGAAAGGGGTTCAAGGGCGTGGTGTTGAATACTCTATTCGCAGTTTGCCGAATGAGGTCAGGGATTCTTTGTTAGTAAAAGAGAATCCGCCAACAGAATATTACCGTATCGATAATGAGCCAACCCTGCTGTCATCATGGGTGCATATTTTTCATCAGCTATCCGTTGATGAACGAACCCGGCTGATTAATTTCATCTTGCGTGAAGGGACTATCGCGATGCTGTCCCGGTTAGATGATGATGATGCAACTCTCGATCAGACGGCCTAGTCTGTTGAGCGAGTAGCGCTGCAAAACAGCGCTACTTAAGCTGGATTGGGAGATAAGTTTTCACATCACGCTAGAAATCGCGTTGTACAGCTAAGTGAGCAAGCCCTTCAAGCGCCATACGGTATGGCGTTTCCGGTAGCTGTTGTAGTGCGCTGATCGCCTTATCTGCCTCTTCTTCGGCACGCTGGCGGGTATAATCGAGCGAACCACATTGCTGCATTGCGGCAAGAACGGGTTCTAGCAGATGACGCCCGTTTCCTTCTTCAATCGCTTTGCGAATTAGCGAACTCTGCTCCGCATTACCCTGACGCATCGCGTGCAGTAGCGGCAGCGTTGGCTTGCCCTCGTTGAGGTCATCTCCCGTATTTTTCCCCAACGTCTTACCATCTGCACTGTAGTCAAGCAGGTCGTCAATTAACTGGAACGCCGTGCCCAGATAACGTCCGTAGTCCTGAAGTGCTTTTTCCTGCTCTGGCGTCGCGCCAGCAAGAATGGATGAGGATTGTGCTGCGGCTTCAAATAAGCGTGCCGTTTTGCTGTAAATGACGCGCATGTAACTTTCTTCGGTGATATCCGGGTCATTGCAATTCATTAACTGCAAGACTTCACCCTCAGCAATCACGTTTACGGCTTCTGACATCAGTGCCAGCACGCGTAACGATTCGAGGCTGGTCATCATCTGGAAAGCACGGGTATAAATGAAATCCCCAACCAGCACACTCGCGGCATTACCAAAGGCAGCATTCGCAGTGGCTTTGCCTCGGCGCATGTCGGATTCATCTACAACATCATCGTGCAGCAGCGTTGCTGTATGGATAAATTCGATCAGCGCGGCGACAGTCACATGCTTATCACCGTTATAGGCGAGTGCTCTGGCTGCAAGCACTGCAATCATCGGACGTATGCGTTTTCCACCACCGCTGATGATGTAATGACCAAGTTGGTTGATCAACACGACGTCGGAATTCAGTTGTTCAAGAATGACGTTATTAACAGCTGCCATATCCTGCGCGGTTAATGTGGTAATTTGTTCTAGATTCATGGTTTGTGCCAACGTATGTCTTCAACACTGCCGTTAAGATTGCTGTTGCATATCGGCAAGACGGAACTGATTGAGCCGATTGTACTTGAAAAATGAGAGAGATAAACGGCAGTTCATACGTTGTATTCTTTTTCTTCACATCCGTTGATTATGCACTTGTCATCCGCAGTATTTTTGCGTAGAATTCGCGCCCTATTATGAATATTTATAGCGTGCTCTGAAAACCAATTAATGGGTGCGCGGAAAGCGGAGTTTTATATGTACGCAGTTTTCCAAAGTGGTGGTAAACAACACCGAGTAAGCGAAGGTCAAACCGTTCGCTTGGAAAAGCTGGACATCGCAACTGGTGAAGCCGTTGAGTTTGACCAAGTTCTGATGGTTGCCAACGGTGAAGAAATCAAAATCGGCGTTCCTTTTGTCGATGGCGGTAAAATCAAAGCTGAAGTTGTTGCTCATGGTCGTGGCGAAAAAGTGAAGATCGTTAAGTTCCGTCGCCGTAAACACTACCGTAAGCAAGCAGGCCACCGTCAGTGGTTCACTGACGTGAAAATTACCGGCATCAGCGCTTAAGATTAGGAGAGCGGATTAAATGGCACACAAGAAAGCTGGCGGTTCAACCCGTAACGGTCGTGACTCTAACGCACAACGTCTGGGCGTAAAACGTTTTGGCGGCGAAAGTGTACTGGCTGGCAACATCATCGTTCGTCAACGTGGTACTAAATTCCATGCAGGCACTAACGTTGGCTGCGGGAAAGACCATACTCTGTTTGCTTTGACTGATGGTAAAGTTCAGTTTGAAGTTAAAGGCCCAAAAAACCGTAAATTCATCAGCATCGTTGCTGAATAATTTTTCGCGTTAGGTCTTACGGACTTAAGCCCCGCAATTCTTTGCGGGGCTTTTTACATTCTGATTCTGAGTAAATTATCTGGATAAGTATGAATACTAAACAACAGACGGGTATCGGTCTTTGTCTGGCGCTTACCACCGCGGTTTGTTGGGGGGCGTTGCCGATAGCCATGAAGCAGGTTCTGGTGGTGATGGAACCTTATACGATTGTTTGGTATCGATTTTTTATCGCGTCAATTGGTCTCGGCATCATTCTGTCATACCGTAAGAATTTACCGCCAATGCGGATTTTCCGGCATCGCCGTTGGTGGATGCTGTTATTGATTGCAACCGCTGGGTTATTAGGTAATTTCGTTTTCTTTAGCTCATCTCTACAATATCTCAGCCCAACGGCGTCTCAGGTTATCGGACAACTTTCTCCGGTTGGGATGATGTTCGCCAGCGTACTGATTCTTAAGGAGAAGATGCGGGGCACGCAGATCATTGGCGCGATGATGCTGATCTGTGGCCTGATCCTATTCTTTAATACCAGCCTGATTGAAATTTTCACCCGACTGACAGATTACACGCTTGGCGTGCTACTGGGCGTGTGTGCCTCGGCGGTATGGGTATCTTACGGTGTGGCGCAGAAAGTCTTATTGCGGCGGCTGACCTCGCAGCAGATTCTGTTTCTTCTGTATGTGTTGTGTGTCGTCTTCATCACGCCTTTTGCCAAGCTTGAGACTATTTTCCAACTGAACAACTGGCAACTAATCTGCCTGTTGTTCTGCGGTGCGAATACCTTAATTGGGTATGGCGCGCTGGCAGAGGCAATGGCTCGCTGGCAGGCATCACAGGTGAGTGCGGTTATTACGTTAACACCGCTGTTTACGCTATTCTTTTCCGATCTACTGGTGTTAGGCTGGCCGACTTTCTTTGCTGCGCCAGTGCTGAACTGGGTTGGCTATGCCGGCGCGTTTGTCGTTGTTGCTGGTGCAATGTTTTCGGCTATTGGGCATCGCTTCTTCCCTGGAAAGAAAGACCCTGTGCCGTCCTTGATGGCGAAAAAATAGCGAAAAAGAGGCGTATTGCCATGGGGCAAGGTCGCCTTTTGACATTCGATGTGCGTTGTTTATTTTTAATACAGATGAAATTATTGGAGCAGGCAGGTACAATTCTGCTCCTTTGCTGGAATGCGTTCTGGTGCGTCAGTTTTTTAATGGTGAGTAGAAATACACTACATGCCTTAAAATCAAAAAAGTTACGCCGAAGAGAACCAATAACAAGCCTAAAACACGTAGATATTCTCTATTGGTTTTTTGCGGAGAGAATCAATGAAGTTTGTAGATGAAGCCACCATTCTCGTTGTGGCGGGCGATGGCGGTAACGGTTGTGTCAGCTTTCGCCGTGAAAAATATATTCCTAACGGTGGCCCGGATGGCGGTGACGGCGGTGACGGCGGTGACGTTTATCTGCTGGCAGATGAAAACCTGAACACGCTGATCGACTACCGTTTTGAAAAATCTTTCCGTGCTGAGCGTGGACAAAACGGGCAAAGCCGTGACTGTACGGGTAAGCGCGGTAAAGATATTACGATTAAAGTTCCTGTCGGAACCCGCGTTCTCGATCAGGGAACCGGAGAGGTGCTGGGCGATATGACGCGCCATCAGCAGAGCCTGATGGTAGCGAAAGGCGGCTGGCATGGTTTAGGTAATACACGTTTTAAATCGTCCGTTAACCGCGCTCCTCGTCAGAAGACCAGTGGTACGAAAGGTGAGGAGCGTGAGCTGACGTTGGAGCTGCTGCTGCTGGCGGATGTGGGAATGCTTGGACTGCCTAACGCCGGTAAATCAACCTTTATCCGTGCGGTATCCGCGGCGAAGCCGAAAGTGGCTGATTATCCGTTTACTACGCTGGTGCCGAGCCTTGGTGTCGTTCGTATGGATAGCGAGCAGAGCTTTGTTGTGGCGGATATCCCTGGTTTGATTGAAGGGGCATCAGAAGGCGCTGGGTTGGGAATTCGTTTCCTGAAACACCTTGAGCGTTGCCGCGTACTGTTACATTTGGTTGATTTGGCACCGATTGATGAGTCCGACCCCGTTGAAAATGCCAAAATCATTATCAACGAGTTAGAGCAGTTCGGCGCAGGTTTGGCCGAAAAACCGCGTTGGCTGGTTTTCAACAAGGTTGATTTGATCGACAAGGCTGAAGCAGAAAAACGTGCCAAAGAGATTGCGGCGGCGCTCGGTTGGGAAGGCAAATACTACCTGATTTCTGCGGCGAACCGTGAAGGCGTTACGCCACTTTGCTGGGACGTGATGAGCTTCCTGAAAGCCAATCCGAAAGTGACGGCGATTGCCGAGAGCGCGCCGGAAAAAGTGGAATTCATGTGGGATGACTATCATCGTCAACAGTTGGCTGAAGTAGAAAAAGAAGCCGAAGAAGAGTGGGATGATGATTGGGACGATGAAGATGATGAAGGCGTCGAAATTATCTATCAAAAGTGATGTGTTCCTCTGCTAGTTAATTCCGCCTGTCGCGGCCTTATCCCCTTAGGGTAAGGCCGCGTTGTTATTTTAATTGCTCTGATAAATGTCTTTGTAGAGACGACTTTCAAATCTCACCAGAGGAACACGGCGTGCGCGCTGGTCTTCAGGCGGCACGGCATAGCCAGACAGGAATTGAACGAATGCCATACGTTGGCCGCTCGCGGTGGTAATAAAACCCGCCAGATTGTATACGCCCTGTAGCGCCCCTGTTTTCGCCGAAACCTTGCCATCAACGCCAGCTTCATGCAGACCGCCACGATAACGCAGCGTGCCGTCATAGCCGGAAAGCGGGAGCATCGTGATGTAATTCAACTCATTATCGTGCTGCGCGATGTACTGTAATACCTGCATCATCGTTTCTGGTGAAATCAGGTTGTGCCGTGACAGACCGGAGCCATCCACAACAATACTGTTTCCTAAATCCACGCCTGCCTTCTGACGCAGGATTTGGCGTACGGCATCGGCACCGGCGCGCCATGTGCCCGGTACGCTAAAGCGCTCATGCCCAATAGTACGGAAAACGGTATCGGCAATCATGTTGTCCGATTTTTTCAGCATGATCGTGAGCAAGTCGTGCAGCGGTGCCGACTGTGTTTGCGCCAATACGCTTCCTGCCGCACCCGGCTGAGCCTGACGACGAAGGCTACCTTTAATGCGGATATTTGCCTGCTGTAGCTCATCCTTGACGATTGCCCCAGCATAGCTAGCGCCATCCTGAATCGCGAACGCCAGCGGAAGCGGTTCTGTACGCTGGGTCAGGCAGCCCGTAAGCGTAAAGCGGTTCAATTCCCCAGGAACCACATCTAGCTCGCAGTATTGGGCATCGGTGGAGCCTTTGGCCAGCGTACGAACCTCGCTGAACATTTGCACTGGATAATAGGAGGCGACGCGGATAAACGCATTATCGCCCGCTTTAGGTGCACTGTAGAGCGAAACGGAGAAGCAGTTGCGATCGACAATCGCAGCGCCCGGCGGCGCACTGAAACACTGCGTCATGTCGTTCCAGGGCCAGCCTGGTGCTTTGTCATGACTGGCGAACACCGAGGTGTCGATCAGCACATCCCCCGCGATTTCCTGTATTCCACGTTTTCTTAATTCCTGCACCATATTGCGTATTTGCTGGCGCTTAAGTGTCGGATCGCCACTAAACCGTACAATGAGGTTACCATTCAGAACACCGCTGGAGACAGGGCCGTGGCTTTCCATCGTGGTGATGAATCGATAGTCCGGGCCTAATTGCAGTAGTGCAGCTAATGCAGTTATCACCTTTTGCGTACTGGCGGGAAGCGCCATTTGCTGGCTATTGAAGGCCATACTGGGTGTCGTTGCGCCAACTTTTTGTACCACTAACGCCAAATTGGCGCCGTCTGGCAAATATTGACGATAATCCTCAACAGAAGCTGCATTGGCATGCAGAACAAAAGCGCAGGCAAGTCCGGTAACAATCGATGAAAAACGCATAATCTCAGCTAAGAACGGGGTAACGTGTGGCCATACTACGGCGCAACAAGGTCTAAAGTAAACGATGACCCTCATTGAACTCTGGGGTAAAATACGTATCAAAATGCAAAATCGCTGCTAACCTGGAAATTTTGTTCCGGGGCTGATTGCTTTTGTTTTATGTCCTGTGAGGACTGATACGTTGTAGAGACTCCGTTGCCTTTGATTTTTAGCGCGTCAGGATGACGATTATTTGAGTCTTACGGACTTTTTTAGAGGTATAGATAATATGAAACAATTTCCGATGACGTTGCGTGGCGCTGAAAAGTTGCGCGAAGAGCTTGACCACCTGAAATCGGTGCGTCGCCCTGAAATTATTGCAGCGATTGCCGAAGCGCGTGAGCATGGCGATCTGAAAGAAAATGCAGAATATCATGCCGCTCGCGAGCAGCAGGGCTTCTGTGAAGGGCGTATTCAAGACATTGAAGCCAAACTGTCTAACGCACAGGTTATCGATGTGACCAAGATGACGGCGAACGGGCGGGTTATTTTTGGTGCCACCGTGACAGTGATGAATCTGGATAACGAAGAAGAGCAAACCTACCGGATTGTTGGCGATGATGAGGCTGATTTTAAGCAGAACCTGATCTCGGTAAATTCCCCGATTGCCCGTGGCCTGATCGGCAAAGAGCAGGATGACGTCGTTGTCATTCGTACGCCGGGTGGCGACGTGGAATATGAGATTCTGAAGGTCGAATATCTATAAATTTTGCCGTATTGTTGATTAAAACAGCAAAAATTGTAAAGAAAGGAAAAAGGCCGCTTGCGGCCTTTTCTCTAACAGAGAGGCGTGGCACCTTTCCGTTAAAACCGAGTATCCTGAAATAAAAAGTGTTATCGTGGCAACACAATTTTACGTTCTTTAGCAGGGCGGTAGAGTACCAACGTATGGCCGATAACCTGCACGTTAGCGGCACCTGTTTCACGGACAATCGCTTCAACAATCAAGGCTTTGGTTTCGCGATCTTCTGTCGCGACTTTTATCTTGATCAGTTCGTGATGTGCCAATGCTTGTTCGATCTCAGCCAGAACACCTTCGGTGAGACCGTTATTGCCCAGCATGACGACCGGTTTTAACGGATGTGCCAAGCCTTTCAGGTGTTGTTTTTGTTTATTACTTAGGTTCATTGTCTTTTTTACTTAGGTTGGGATTGAAAACGGTTCATTCTACCGCCATCTCATGATTATAACCAATTTGACTGTTCTGATTGGTAATATGTGAGAAGTTTCTCCCCACCACGAGCGTGTTACTGAGAATAGTTGGAAAATCGATGGCGAATAAAAAGCGTTCTGCAAGTTCCAGTCGCTGGTTGCAGGAACACTTTAGCGATAAATATGTGCAACAGGCTCAGAAAAAAGGGCTGCGTTCACGCGCTTGGTTTAAACTTGATGAAATACAGCAGAGCGACAAACTGTTTAAACCGGGTATGACGGTTGTGGATTTAGGCGCGGCACCTGGCGGTTGGTCACAATATGTGGTCACGCAAATTGGTGGAAGTGGTCGAATTATCGCGTGTGATATTTTACCAATGGATCCGATTGTTGGCGTCGATTTCCTGCAAGGGGACTTTCGTGATGAACTGGTCCTCAACGCCTTGCTCGAAAGAGTTGGTGATAGCAAAGTTCAGGTGGTGATGTCTGACATGGCCCCTAACATGAGTGGTACTCCAGCCGTTGATATTCCGAAGTCAATGTATCTGGTTGAATTAGCTCTTGGTATGTGTCGGGATGTATTAGCACCAGGCGGAAGTTTCCTGGTGAAAGTGTTTCAGGGAGAAGGTTTTGATGAATACCTACGGGAAATTCGCTCCCTGTTTACGAAAGTGAAAATTCGTAAACCAGACGCCTCACGAGCCCGGTCTCGTGAAGTGTATATTGTAGCGACAGGGCGCAAACTGTAGTACCCTAACGCTGTTTTTTAACACAGTTGTAATATGAGGTTAATCCCTTGAGTGACATGGCGAAAAACCTAATTCTCTGGTTAGTCATCGCAGTTGTGCTGATGTCTGTTTTCCAGAGCTTTGGGCCCAGCGAGTCGAATGGCCGTAGGGTGGATTATTCAACCTTCTTGACTGAAGTGAATCAGGATCAGGTCCGTGAAGCACGTATTAACGGGCGTGAGATCAGTGTTATCAAAAAAGACAGCAAC
Source organism: Pectobacterium fontis (assembly GCF_000803215.1). Taxonomy (GTDB): domain Bacteria; phylum Pseudomonadota; class Gammaproteobacteria; order Enterobacterales; family Enterobacteriaceae; genus Pectobacterium; species Pectobacterium fontis. The sequence continues at coordinate 5,372 of NZ_JSXC01000040.1, read as the reverse complement.
AGATACACGACTTACATCCCTGTCAATGACCCTAAGCTACTGGATAACCTGCTAACGAAGAATGTGAAAGTCGTTGGTGAGCCACCGGAAGAGCCGAGCTTGCTGGCTTCTATCTTTATTTCCTGGTTCCCGATGCTGTTGCTGATTGGCGTCTGGATCTTCTTCATGCGTCAAATGCAAGGCGGCGGCGGTAAAGGTGCCATGTCCTTTGGCAAGAGCAAAGCGCGTATGCTGACTGAAGATCAGATCAAGACGACGTTTGCTGATGTAGCCGGTTGCGACGAAGCGAAGGAAGAGGTGAGCGAACTGGTTGATTACCTGCGCGAACCCAGCCGTTTCCAGAAACTGGGCGGTAAAATTCCGAAAGGCATTCTGATGGTCGGCCCGCCGGGAACGGGTAAAACGCTGCTGGCGAAAGCGATTGCCGGTGAAGCGAAAGTGCCTTTCTTTACGATTTCCGGTTCTGACTTCGTTGAAATGTTTGTCGGTGTCGGTGCTTCCCGTGTCCGTGACATGTTCGAACAGGCGAAGAAAGCCGCCCCTTGCATCATCTTTATCGATGAAATCGACGCCGTTGGCCGTCAGCGTGGCGCTGGTTTAGGCGGGGGTCACGATGAACGTGAACAAACGTTGAACCAAATGCTGGTTGAGATGGATGGCTTTGAAGGTAACGAGGGCATTATTGTTATCGCGGCGACTAACCGCCCCGATGTGCTTGACCCCGCGTTGCTCCGTCCTGGTCGTTTTGACCGTCAGGTTGTGGTTGGTCTGCCGGATGTGCGCGGTCGTGAACAGATTCTGAAAGTGCATATGCGTCGCGTGCCGCTGTCTCCTGATATCGATGCGTCTGTTATCGCTCGTGGTACGCCAGGTTTCTCTGGTGCGGATTTGGCTAACCTGGTTAACGAAGCCGCATTGTTCTCTGCGCGTGGTAACAAGCGTGTTGTTTCGATGGTCGAGTTCGAAAAAGCCAAAGACAAAATCATGATGGGCGCAGAGCGCCGTTCCATGGTTATGACGGAAGCTCAAAAAGAATCGACGGCATATCACGAAGCTGGTCACGCGATTGTCGGTTCACTTGTCCCAGGGTATGACCCGGTACATAAAGTTACCATTATTCCGCGCGGGCGCGCTTTGGGTGTGGCTTTCTTCTTGCCCGAAGGGGATGAAATCAGCGCAAGTCGTCAGAAGCTGGAAAGTCGTATCTCTGTGGCTTATGGTGGACGTCTTGCTGAAGAAATTATCTACGGTCCTGACTATGTTTCTACCGGGGCTTCTCAGGATATAAAAGTAGCAACCAGCGTTGCACGTAACATGGTGACGCAGTGGGGGTTCTCAGATAAGTTAGGGCCATTGTTGTATGCGGAAGAAGAGGGCGAAGTATTCCTCGGTCGTTCCGTCGCAAAAGCCAAGCATATGTCGGATGATACTGCGCGCATTATCGATCAGGAAGTTAAACGTCTTATCGATACGAATTATGAACGTGCTCGCCGTATGTTGATGGATAATATGGACATTCTTCATGCGATGAAAGATGCGCTGATGAAGTATGAAACCATTGATGCGCCACAGGTCAGTGACTTGATGGCTCGCCGAGACGTTCGTCCTCCTGCGGGTTGGGAGGAGCCAGGTTCAGGCAATGGCAATTCGCTGAAAGCATCGGTGCCTGTTGATGATATCCCAGCTTCTCAGCAGGGCGGTTCTGAGCAGAACAATGCCAATTCAGGCAATTCTCTGTCTGAGAACGCAGACGACAAATAATTCGCTTGTGATTTGTCTTTTGACTATTGAAACCCCAGCTTAGGCTGGGGTTTTTTACTGGTAAGTCTTCGAATCCTATTTCACGCTACTTACACCAGAATACGGACGTAAATTATGCAACTGATTGCCAGAGACTCAACGCTGGATCTTTCCTGCCCACGTATCATGGGCATTCTTAATGTCACGCCGGACTCTTTTTCCGATGGTGGAAAACACAACAAGCTCGATGCTGCATTACTGCACGTTCAGGAGATGATTAACGCTGGTGCGGCTCTGATCGATATTGGCGGTGAATCAACGCGCCCTGGTGCGGATGAAGTGAGTACGGAAGAAGAGCTGGGACGTGTACTACCCATTGTTGAAGCGATTGCCAGCCGTTTTGACGTCTGGATCTCAGTCGATACCTCAAAGCCAGAAGTGATGACGGCGTCAGCACAGGCAGGCGCGCATCTGATTAATGATATTCGCGCGTTGCAAGAGCCGGGCGCACTAGAGGCTGCGGCGGCAACCGGTTTGCCCGTGTGTCTGATGCACATGCAAGGTATGCCGAGAACCATGCAACACAAACCGCATTATAATGACCTGATGCAGGATATCGGCAATTTCCTGCAACAGCAGATCGACCGCTGTGTGAATGCTAATATTCCGAAAAATAAGCTATTACTGGATCCTGGGTTCGGATTCGGTAAGAATCTTGCCCATAATTATGCGCTGTTGGCTCGCCTGAGCGAGTTACATCGCTTTGAACTGCCTCTTCTGGTGGGGATGTCGAGGAAATCGATGATTGGTCAACTCCTCAATGTTCCGCCTGCGCAGCGTGTTCACGGTAGCATTGCTTGTGCCGTGATCGCGGCCATGCAGGGCGCACAGATTATTCGCGTTCACGATGTTAAAGAGACGGCTGATGCTATGCGCATCGTTGAAGCTACCCTTTCTGCGAAGGAATAAAAAACGAGATGAGTAACCGCAAATATTTTGGCACCGATGGCGTACGCGGCAAGGTTGGCGATACGCCAATTACACCTGATTTTGTGCTTAAACTGGGCTGGGCCGCAGGGAAAGTGCTCGCGCGCCATGGTTCTCGCAAAATTATTATCGGCAAAGATACCCGTATTTCTGGCTACATGTTGGAATCCGCGCTGGAAGCCGGGCTTGCCGCTGCGGGTTTATCGGCTTCTTTTACCGGACCGATGCCTACGCCTGCGGTTGCTTATCTGACCCGCACGTTCCGCGCAGAAGCGGGGATTGTTATTTCTGCTTCTCACAACCCGTATTACGACAACGGTATTAAGTTCTTCTCGATTGATGGAACCAAACTGCCAGATGACGTAGAAGAAGCGATAGAAGCTGAACTGGAAAAACCGCTGACGTGTGTTGAGTCTGCTGAGTTAGGGAAGGCCAGCCGCATTGTTGATGCCGCAGGGCGCTACATCGAATTTTGTAAGGGAACGTTCCCGAGCGAACTGAGCCTGAATGGCTTAAAAATTGTCGTCGATTGTGCCAATGGTGCCACCTATCATATCGCTCCCAGCGTCTTGCGTGAGCTTGGTGCTAAAGTCATTGCAATTGGCTGTGAACCGGATGGCATGAATATCAATGAAGAATGCGGTGCGACGGATGTCAGGCAGCTACAGGCACGCGTGCTGGCTGAAAAAGCAGACGTTGGGTTAGCATTTGACGGCGATGGTGATCGACTCATCATGGTCGACCACTTGGGCAACAAGGTCGATGGCGATCAAATTCTGTATATCATCGCCCGTGAAGGTTTACGCCAGGGGCAACTGCGCGGTGGCGCGGTGGGCACCCTGATGAGCAACATGGGACTTGAGGTAGCGTTAAAGCAACTGGGTATTCCGTTTGCTCGTGCCAAGGTGGGCGATCGCTATGTGTTAGAAATGATGCAGGCAAAAGGGTGGCGCATTGGTGCAGAAAACTCCGGCCATGTGATCCTGCTGGATAAAACCACAACGGGCGATGGAGTTATTGCTGGTTTGCAAGTCCTTACTGCAATAGTAAAAAACCATATGAGCCTGCATGATTTATGCAGCGGCATGAAGCTGTTTCCACAGATTCTGGTGAATGTACGGTTTGCAGGGGAAAATGATCCACTGGAAGATAAGAATGTGCAGCAGATTACGCAAGAAGTGGAAAAAGAGTTGGCCGGACGTGGACGCGTATTGCTGCGTAAATCCGGTACAGAGCCACTCATCCGTGTGATGGTCGAAGGTGAACATGAAGAAACGGTGATCGCGTTGGCGAATCGTATTGCCGATGCAGTGAAAGCTGTCGGCTGAGAGCTTTTTTGATTCAGCTTTCTGGTAGATAAGGCTTTCGATAGGCTCCTGATGTAGAAAGCCGCTGTTTTTTTCTGCAATCAATCTATGGTGACCAAATTACCCTTGCGTACGCTACATCCTTTGGTTAGTATTCAGACCCGCTTGATAAGGGATGTATCAGACATCTAATTTAGCGGAATGACACGCGGTTTGCCGCCAGAATATAGCATTCCCATGATTTATGGGGAAAACGGTTAACGGGTACAACTATGTACGAAGCTCTATTAGTGATTTTCCTGTTGATATCGATCGGGCTGGTTGCCTTGATCATGCTTCAACAGGGTAAAGGTGCTGATATGGGAGCCTCGTTCGGAGCAGGTGCTTCTGCCACTTTGTTCGGTTCGAGCGGCTCTGGTAATTTCATGACCCGCATGACGGCGATACTGGCGACCTTGTTCTTCATTATCAGTCTTATTCTGGGCAACTTAAGTTCGTTGCAGAAAAAAGGCGGTACATGGGATAACCTGAACCAGCCAGAAAAAGCAGAGCAGACAACAACGCCTGCTGCGCCTTCAGCGCCAGCGAGTGACATTCCGAAGTAAGTGTTTTAAAGCAGTAATTGTGATGCCGTGGTGGTGGAATTGGTAGACACGCTACCTTGAGGTGGTAGTGCCCGATTGGGCTTACGGGTTCAAGTCCCGTCCTCGGTACCAACATAAAATTAATAGACGTCAACTGACGTCTATTTTTTTGTGCCCAGAAAACTCCCAGCTAGGCTGGGGGTTCAGTAAAGCTTTCAGCTTTGGGCCAGTTACAAAAACCCCTTTTGATTTGTTAAAACAGTTTGCGGTCTGGCAACTGCAAACGTTCAACAAGAAATCAAAAGGGGGTCCCAATGAGGGACGAAAAGAGCTTAGCGCACACCCGATGGAACTGTAAATATCACATAGTTTTTGCACCGAAGTACCGAAGGTAGGTGTTCTACGGGGAAAAACGCAAAGCGATTGGCAGCATTTTAAGAAAGCTGTGCGAATGGAAAAACGTGAATATTCTGGAAGCGGAATGCTGTGTGGATCACATCCATATGCTTCTGGAAATCCCACCGAAGATGAGTGTTTCGGGATTTATGGGATACCTGAAGGGAAAGAGCAGCCTGATGTTTTATGAGCAGTTTGGCGATTTGAAGTTCAAATTATAGTGGTCAAGTCATATTGGCCACGGTTTTACAGTAAGAACGGTATCTGTTCTCTGATTCTTCCGGCGTTAGTCCACCATTGTAATGATGTGGCCTGACGCTATTGTAGTAGTTCACTACATAACCACTGATTTGCTGCC